>NZ_KB235930.1:2313394-2688394 GCF_000332295.1 Fortiea contorta PCC 7126
ATGTCAAGTCTTGGTAAGGTTCTTCGCGTTGCATCGAATTAAACCACATACTCCACCGCTTGTGCGGGCCCCCGTCAATTCCTTTGAGTTTCACACTTGCGTGCGTACTCCCCAGGCGGGATACTTAACGCGTTAGCTCCGGCACGGCTCGGGTCGATACAAGCCACGCCTAGTATCCATCGTTTACGGCTAGGACTACTGGGGTATCTAATCCCATTCGCTCCCCTAGCTTTCGTCCCTCAGTGTCAGTTGCGGCCTAGCAGAGCGCTTTCGCCACCGGTGTTCTTCCTGATCTCTACGCATTTCACCGCTACACCAGGAATTCCCTCTGCCCCGAACGCACTCTAGCCGTGTAGTTTCCACTGCTTTTACAAAGTTGAGCTTTGCTCTTTAACAGCAGACTTACACAGCCACCTGCGGACGCTTTACGCCCAATCATTCCGGATAACGCTTGCATCCTCCGTATTACCGCGGCTGCTGGCACGGAGTTAGCCGATGCTTATTCCTCAAGTACCGTCATTTTATTCTTCCTTGAGAAAAGAGGGTTTACGACCCAAGAGCCTTCCTCCCTCACGCGGTATTGCTCCGTCAGGCTTTCGCCCATTGCGGAAAATTCCCCACTGCTGCCTCCCGTAGGAGTCTGGGCCGTGTCTCAGTCCCAGTGTGGCTGATCATCCTCTCAGACCAGCTACTGATCGTCGCCTTGGTAGGCTCTTACTCTACCAACTAGCTAATCAGACGCGAGCTCATCTTCAGGCAGCAAGCCTTTTACCTTTCGGCACATCCGGTATTAGCCACCGTTTCCAGTGGTTGTCCCCGACCTGAAGACAGATTCTCACGCGTTACTCACCCGTCCGCCACTAAATCCGAAGATTCCGTTCGACTTGCATGTGTTAAGCATACCGCCAGCGTTCATCCTGAGCCAGGATCAAACTCTCCGTTTTGTTAACGTTCGTTT
Source organism: Fortiea contorta PCC 7126 (assembly GCF_000332295.1). GTDB lineage: Bacteria > Cyanobacteriota > Cyanobacteriia > Cyanobacteriales > Nostocaceae > Fortiea > Fortiea contorta. The sequence goes on from NZ_KB235930.1 coordinate 2,314,353, forward strand.
TCTTTAGCTCTTTTGGCTGTTTTACACCTAGCCTGGTGATTCTCTTTTCTGACGCAGGCTACTTGTTTTATACTAGCTTTCAAACTATAATTTTTTCATGGTTCGGCGTCCTTCCGGCGTCGCTCTTTCGCGCTTCGCTTTCAGGCACTTATTCAATATATCCAACCTCTCTTTGGTTGTCAACTCTTTTTGGAAAAATTTTTCGGTGTTTTTGCGGTCGTTGTTGAAAGTCTTGTGGGATAAGCATTTTAAGCTATAGTATTCTTGGACATTGAGAAAGATTTAATGAAGTTGTGAGTCAGTTTGGTGTTTTGCCTCCTTGGCTGGTTTTAGATCCGCTGTTGCGTGGCTGGTTGCTTGAGGATATTGGTAGGGGCGATCGCACTACAAACAGCCTGCTATCTGAAAATTTCACGTCAGGAACAGCCAAATGGGTAGCTAAAGCCTCAGGAGTTATTACAGGCTTACCAGTTGCAGCTAGGGTATTTGAGCTTTTAAATGAAAAAGTTAGTTTTGTGGCTGTTGCGGCTGAAGGTACAAGATGTGAACCAGGACAAGTAATAGCAGAAATCAACGGTTCGTTGGATGCGCTGCTGATGGGGGAACGGGTGGCTTTAAACTTGGCTATGCGTCTAAGTGGGATTGCTACACTTACATCTAAATACGTAGAGAAGATTGGTGATTTACCTGCTCGTCTAGTAGATACACGGAAAACTACACCAGGGCTGAGACTTCTAGAAAAATACGCAACTGCTGTGGGTGGGGCGATTAATCATCGGATGGGGCTGGATGATGCAGTAATGATTAAGGACAATCATATTGCTGCGGCTGGGGGAATTGCAGAGGCGATTACCCGCATCCGCTCTCAAATTCCTTATCCTTTAACCATAGAAGTGGAGACGGAAAGTTTGGATCAGGTGAAGGAAGCTTTACAACATCAAGCTGAGATCATTATGTTGGATAATATGCCTCTGGATATGATGCGTCAGGCGGTGGAGTTGATTCGTCAGCAAGATAAGCGCGTAAAGATTGAGGCTTCGGGGAATGTGACGTTGGAAACTATTCGGGCTGTGGCTGAGACTGGAGTGGATTATATTTCTAGTAGTGCGCCGATTACTCAGGCGAAGTGGTTGGATTTAAGTATGAGGATTTCCGTGTAAGAACCGCGTTCTCGCCCAAATGCTAAACCGATTTCTGGCATCCATAGCTAGGATAATCAAAGTTTTGAGAATGCGGTTCAGGAAAAAATTACGAAAGCAATGAGGAGCGATGTCTGACGACAAGCCGCTCCGTGTCTACGCTTTTGATGTAAAGTAAGAGTATTGAGGATTAAGCGACTAACTGATACTCAACACCTTTAGCAGCAAAGCCTGTCTCTTTTGGCTCTATGTCTTTCGCATCGCTGCTGTTAGTAATTTGCAGTTGAGTTTCGCCACGACGAATGAATAAAGCGCGGTAGGTACGTCCATCCTTAATTGCAAGATAACCTTCCCACCCTTTGGTGTCCTTGGGTAATTTCGTTGCAGAAACGCCGCTGATATCGGTTTTGTTAGTCTGCTTATTGTAGACGTTCATGTACAGAGTTGTACCTGTTTGATAGACTCTCACTTGCCGCTTATCAGTCTCAAAATATAGACGTGTGTCGTCAGCATCGGGCTTTTGAGAGGTTTGGGGAGGTAATACTTTAATCACATCATCGCGTACCCAGCCGCTCTTCGTGTTGTCATAGCTAACTTTGTACCAAGTGAAACCGTCGCCGGGCTGCTTTTTTTCCAAAATTTTTACGCGAGTACCGACAGGCTTCTGTACAGCACTAGCAGTTAATGACGGATTGGAACGAATATTGATTTCACCTGTACCGCCTTTGTTATTTTTTAGTTCACCGAACTGTTCAGTTGTGCTACTCATGATGGATATTTCGATTTTGTTTTCAGTAGTGAGGTCGCAGACAGTATTTAATAAATATAGTTATTATCCGTAAAACCCAGTGTGTTTTTTGGGAAAAAATTCTAAAAAATTTGCCTAAATCCTCGATAAAAGCCTCAAGTTATGTCTTCTGGTAGAGGCAGTATATCTTGGGAGGTACCAGAGCATGACCGATTTTTACACAGCAAGAGTTTCGATTCCACAACTAGAGTTAAAATAACGAGAACATGAATGATTGCGCTGGGCGATCGCCAATTGCTCATAAGTGCAACTTATCTGTCTCTACAAAGCCTACACCGAAAAAGCTGGCCTGGGGAGTCTTAATTATGTTGCAATGGTGATTCCTGGGCGCTGGAACAATTGATAAATACCTATGAACGCTACGCAAGAACAATTAAAAGTTAAATTTGAGCAGGCTTTAGTAGCTGCTTTTGGTGCTGAGTACGCCGGAGTAGATCCGATTTTGGTGGCTGCTAGTAATCCTAAATTTGGTGATTATCAAGCAAATGTGGCTTTATCATTGAGCAAACGCCTAGGAAAACAACCAAGGGCGATCGCTGCTACTATAGTTGAAGAATTAGACATCGCCGCAATCTGCGAACCACCAGAAATAGCTGGGCCTGGATTTATTAATCTCAAACTGAAAACAGCGTACCTGGAAGCACAGCTTCAAGCTATCCAGAGAGATCCTAGATTAGGAGTCCCGACAGTAAAAGATCCACAACGTGAAGTTGTCGATTTTTCTAGTCCGAATATTGCTAAAGAAATGCATGTTGGACACTTACGCTCGACTATTATTGGTGATTGCATCGCCAGAATTTTGGAATTTCGCGGACATCATGTCCTCCGGTTAAATCATGTGGGCGACTGGGGTACACAGTTCGGAATGTTAATTGCTTACCTGCGGGAAGTTTACCCACAAGCCCTCACCACAGCCAACGCTTTAGATATTGGCGATTTAGTCAGCTTTTATCGCCAAGCTAAACAACGGTTTGATGCAGATGAAGCTTTTCAAGAGACAGCACGACAGGAAGTTGTCAAATTACAAGCAGGTGCTGAAGATACAATCCATGCATGGAAGCTGCTGTGTCAACAGTCAAGGTTAGAGTTTCAGGTAATTTATGATTTGTTGGATGTCAAATTAATTGAACGGGGAGAATCTTTTTATAACTCCTTGCTACCTGGAGTCGTAGAAGATTTAGACAAATCTGGATTACTGGTAGAAAATCAGGGTGCAAAGTGTGTTTTCCTAGAAGGGTTTACCAACAGAGAAGGTGAACCATTACCCTTAATTGTGCAAAAATCTGATGGCGGTTTTAACTACGCAGCAACGGATTTAGCAGCGCTGCGTTACCGCATTCACCAAGACGAAGCTAAACGGATAATTTATGTAACAGATGCTGGACAAGCTAACCACTTTGCCCAATTTTTTCAAGTGGCGCGCAAAGCCGGATGGATTCCTGACGATGTGGAACTTGTACATGTCCCCTTCGGTTTGGTGTTAGGGGAAGACGGTAAAAAGTTTAAAACTCGTTCTGGTGATACAGTGCGGTTACGGGATTTGTTAGACGAAGCAGTAAACCGTGTGCGCGCAGACTTAGAAAACAGGTTACAAGAATATGGGCGGACAGAAACTGAAGAATTTATTGCTCATGCTGCTGAGGTGATTGGTATTAGTGCGGTTAAGTATGCAGACTTAAGCCAAAATCGCACCAGTAATTATGTTTTTAGTTACGATAAAATGTTATCTCTCAAAGGCAACACTGCTCCTTACATGCTGTATGCTTATGTGAGAACTCAAGGTATTAGTCGAGAAGGTAATATTGATTTTGAGCAGCTAGGAACAGAAGCGAAAATTTTGCTTGCAGAAGATACAGAATTGACGTTAGCAAAACATTTGTTGCAACTGAGTGAGGTAGTTAGTGAAGTTGAAAAAGATTTACTACCAAATCGCTTGTGTGAGTATTTATATAGTTTAAGTGATAAATTCAATAAATTCTATGAAAATTGTCCAGTACTGCAATCTGAAGAACCCGTGCGGACTTCGCGTTTAGGATTGTGCAATTTAACAGCAAGAACTTTAAAACTGGGATTGTCTTTGATGGGAATTTCTGTGTTAGAGAGGATGTAAATTTTTATTACCTATGTGTGTTGAGGGATGACATTTGATGTACTAGCGAAGCGTAATGGTTAACACTTTTGACTCCATCTAACCAATCTTTTTCATCCCTCACTGACTGTTTTTTGACAGTAGTTAACTAGCTGAATATCATTCTAGTGATTTACCAGCTTTACTTAGGAGTTTCCCCAACTTTTGAATTGGGCCTTTAAATCCTCTAGCAGCGTTGGTTGCGGACTGTTGTGTTTGTTCACCTAACTTGGTGAGGACTTCGGCGAAGTCTGTACTTTTGGCGCTTTTGCGTTTCAAAAGTTGTTTGAGTTCTTTAAGTCCGTTGGCGATTTCTTGTAAGTTTTCGTCTTCAGACTTGTGCAATAAAGTGTACCAAGCATCAATTGCACCTTGTGCTGTTTCTTGGTCGAGATTGGTGAGGTCGTCTTCTTCCAGGGTATCGACTAACGAGTCTATTTGCTCAATTTGCTCGCGGTCTTCAGTTTTACCGAGAGAAACACCGATTTTAGTCAGTTGTTTACCCAGCTTTTGCAACGAAGCTTTGATTTCGTTATCAGCTTCGGATGCAAAATCGCTAGTTTGCTCACCAATTTCGATGAGCACTTCGCCAATCTCATGACCTGTAGCTTTACCACTTTTAATAAGTTGCTTTAGATCCTTCAGTCCATTAGCGATTTCTTTGATTTCTGGTTCTTTAGCCTTATTTAAAGGAGTATACCAGTCATCAATCAAACTTTGAGCAGCTTCGCTATCTACATTTGACAAATCTTGCTCTAATGCTGCAAAAAGCGCATCTAGATCCAAGTTATCAGTTGGATTAGATTTTGTAGCTGCTGTACCTTGTTTGTTTTTGCTTTGTTGTTGAGAAGCCATTTGTAAATTACGTAAGCAATAATGTACAGGTAACACTTTATAAATTTCTTCATCAATTTCCCTCATACTTAAGAGTCAATATACAAACATCACATATATAAACCTTTTGAGGGAAACTGTTTTCTCAAGTTGTGCGTTAAAGATTTTTTTGAGTATCTTCTGCAAATAGCACCAAACCAAATTCTTCTCCGGTAGGATGAAAACCAATACCTCTATAAGCCGCTTGCGCTGCTGAGTTTTGACGGTTTGTAAACAAAATAGCTCGTTCTACTCCTTGGGTTTTTGCTGCTAGCAAGGAACCAGCGACTACGCTTTTGGCGTAACCTTTACCCCGCAACGCCGGAGGTGTCCAAACTCCCCCGATTTGAACAATATCGGGTAAACGAGCGAATGAAGTCTGAAGTCTGAAGTCTAAAGTCTGAATTATGAAAGAGAGAATTTGATGATGGATAGTTTATTAGGTATTTAATAGATTTTTATAATTATCTATTCAATACGACAGGTGCAACAATGATTCCTGTCAAAACTCTCAGTAATTCCTCTAATTCTTCAGGAATACGATAAAGTTTAATATCTTGAGAAATTAATCTTTCTTGGCGATGAAATTTACCAAACCGCCAATCTTCGCCTGTGGTTACTGCTCCATAAAGAATTGGCGCTGCTGATTGTGTCCACTGGTCAAGGGCAATTAATTCTACTGCTAATTGAGTGAATCCTCGACCTAAGTCAGATTGTTTAGCTTCAACTACTAACATGCCGAAATCACTGTTTATGTAATAATCAAAGCTACCTTTAAGTTGCTCATTAACATTAATCGGATATTCAATATTTAATTGAGTTTGAGTTTCTGCACAAATTTCTAGCAGCGTTGGTGCAATTAATACTTCCCTTCTCGCCATTTCACTAATGGGGTTGACGTAAGTTAAGTTTCTCTGTAAATAACGACTTAAAAAATCTAAACATTGAAGATTATTTGTATACCTTGGTAAATCTAGACGTTTACGTTCATATCTACAATTAAACTCTGCAAGAATGTCACCTGGGGTGTAAGGTAATTCAAAATATTTGCTGAATGTATAACTTGTCCCTGGTTGCAGAATGGGGGGACGACTCATTAATTCATCCTCGATGAAACTAATATATCTTGCAAGCGTGCGACCATTTCTGCCCGGGCTGAAACTTTCAGCTTGCGAAACATCCTTTTTAAAGCCTGCTTGACAGAGTTTTGGCTAATCCAAAGTCTAGCGGCGATTTCGGCGTTAGTTAATCCTTGGGCTACTAGTTCGGCGATTTCTAACTCGCGGGGTGTCAAAGGACAGACTATTGAAGATGGGAATGTTTTTGATTGTGCTCTGAGGGTAGCCAGTTTTGTGGATAAATGAATGCACAAGGCGCTCAAATCGGCTAGATCGTTACCATTAAATGGCGGATTACCTTTGGCGCGGGCTAAGTTAAGGGTACCGACAAGACGACCGTCACACACAATCGGGCCGGTCATGACGTGTTCGTGGTCGGAACGGGGACATATATCTTTCCAGTCTCCTGGAGATAATATCAGTTGTTCGTGGGCGGGGGCGTGGCGTTCGACTACATAACGCCCAATCGGATTGCTTTCTAAGCAGACTGCGGGAATGCTGGGGGCGTCTATTGGCGCTGGGGAATGGGGGTCTAGCAGATAAATTCCCCAACTTTGTACACCAAAATGCTTGCCAACTGTGTCGTTAAGAGCTAGTTTAAGTTCTTGCTCATTGCGGACATTGGCGATCGCTTGAAACGCAGCATGAAGAGAATTAGCCATAAGTGTACCCAGTTGGGGTCTATGCAGGGCTTCACAATTACCTCTATGCTAATACCAGCAAAGGCAAAAAGCTAATATCACTAGTGGTTATAGGTGACGATATGACAGTTACACAACTCTCTGCTCGGGAATTTTTCCGCGCTGCTTATGAAAACCGTTACACTTGGAACCAAAATTTTCCTGGTTACACTGCAGATGTTACATATAAATATGACGACAAAGTGTTCACAGCTAAGGTTCACATCAAAGCTGATTTGAAAGCTGAAGTGTTGGATGTGGAGGATGAGCAAGCCAAGCAGGCGATTCACAACCAAGCTTGGGAAATCGCTATTCACCGCGTCCGTCGCGCTTTTGAAGACACTCACAGTGCTAATACTTTTAGCTATGGAGCAACTGCAGACAGCGGTGAAGTAGAAATTTTGGTCGGTGGGAAGTCGGATGGTGATAAGTACAAAGTCCGCAATAATGAAGTCAGCCATGTTCACCGTTTAATTCACGGAACTTTTGTAACTATTAACACCTTCAGCAGTCACAACACTGGAGAAGGCTACCTCTCCCACACCTACGACTCTGTATATCATGACCCCAAAACTGGGGAACAAAAGGGTGGTAGAAGTGAATTCACTGATGAATATGAACAGGTTGGTCAATATTTTATTCTCAACCGTCGGCAAATTCGCACCGAGACAGCAGGTAAAATCTCAACTCAGGAATTTATCTTCTCAAATATCCAGTTACTTGAGCCTGTTGCAGCTTAGACTCGATGGGGAAATTTCAGAGCCTTACTGATTACAGTATGAAAAATAATTTGCTGTAATTCCAAAATGTTTATACCTGCGCCGATTTTGTCAAATTTTGGCGCAGGTTTTGTTTGCATTTGATATTTATCTGCATCTCTACGCGCAAATTAAAAGCAGCGCTCAATACACATTAATTGTAAATTGTCAATCAAAAATTCCTGCCCCCTGCCCAACAACCAAACCTTAACCCAACAACAGTAATTTAAAAGTAGTATCAGTGTTGCTGAAAATAAGACTGTGGTCAACTTATGAGTAACTCAGCACTAAGTCGTTTAAGTGAACTTGCTCAAGTTTTCTGCAAATTGGGTGTCATCGGTTTCGGTGGCCCAGTCGCCCATATTGCGATGATTGAGGACGAAGCAGTGAAGCGGCGTCAGTGGTTGACACGGGAGCATTTTCTAGATCTGATTGGTGCAACTAACCTCATCCCTGGGCCGAATTCCACAGAAATGGCTATTCATGTGGGATATATCTACGCAGGCTGGCTAGGACTAATAGTTGCAGGTGTCAGTTTTATCTTACCCGCAGTACTGATTACGGGATTTTTTGCTTGGATTTATGTAAACTATGGCACTTTGCCGCAAGTATCACCTGTACTGTATGGGATTAAACCTGTGGTTTTAGCTGTAGTCATCAACGCTCTTTGGGGCTTGGGGAAAAAAGCAGTAAAAACACGCAAATTGTTATTAATTGCTGTAGCTGTAGTAATTTTATTGTTGGTATTAAAACTAAATGAAGTTATCGCCCTATTAATTGGGGGATTACTGGGGATGATTTGGTTACGTAGTGGCGATAAAAACACGCCGCCGAGTCAACAAGCTCACTTGATTATTGCTAGTTTAACTACTGGTGCAACCTTGAAGGCAACGGTAGCCAGCGCCGCCGCCGCTACATCTAACCTAGCGAATGTTCCTCTATGGCAATTGGGCTGGTTTTTCCTGAAAATTGGTAGCGTTTTATTTGGTGGCGGCTTTGTATTGATAGCCTTTCTGCAAGGGGAATTAGTGGGGGAGTATGGCTGGTTGACACAACAGCAATTATTAGATGCGATCGCTATTGGTCAATTTACCCCAGGGCCGGTACTTTCCACAGCTACCTTTATCGGCTACGTCATCGCCGGAATTCCTGGGGCGATCATTTCAACAGCGGGAATTTTCCTACCTTCATTTATCTTCACAGCGCTGCTGAATCCCCTTGTTCCTCGGTTACGCGCCTCAAAATGGACAAGTGCATTTCTGGATGCAGTCAACGTTAGTGCTGTAGCGCTGATGGTAGTCGTCACTTTGCAGTTAGCAGTAGCCACATTAAGTTTACCAAAAGCCCCATATTTAGATTTTTTGGCAGTAGCGATCGCCACCATCGCCGCAGTTTTAGCAATTCGCTTCCGGATTAATGCCGCATGGCTAGTTTTAGGCGGCGCTGTCGTCGGTGCGATTGCCGCACTCCTGGGCTATGGGCGTTGAAAGGATGCTACCATAATCACTTGTCAGCTGAATCTAATTATGAAATTAGTTTGCGCCCAAAGCGACCTCAGTACAAACCTTTCCCTTGTTAGTCGTGCAGTCCCATCACGACCGACACACCCCGTACTTGCGAATGTGCTGTTACAAGCCGATGCTCAAACTAACCAAGTAAGCTTAACAGCCTTCGATCTCAGTTTAGGAATCCGTACCAGCTTCACAGCAGAAGTACAGCAAGGAGGAGCAGTCGCCCTTCCCGCCAAGTTACTTGTAGACATCACCTCTCGCCTCCCTTCCGGAGAAATCACCCTTGATGATGAGTCCACACCCGCAACTGGCGAAGGTTTAACCGTTACCCTCACACCAAAAAGCGGACATTATCAAGTCCGAGCTATGGGAGCCGAAGAATTTCCCGAATTACCAGCGATCGAAAATGCCCAAACGCTACAATTAACAACCGCAGCTCTCATCGAAGGCTTGCGAGGTTCGCTATTTGCTACCAGTGGTGATGAAACCAAACAAGTACTGACGGGAGTCCATTTAAAAGTTACCCAAGACGCATTAGAATTTGCAGCCACTGACGGACATCGCCTAGCAGTCGTCGAAACCACTAACGAAGCTGACGACGATGATAGTCACGAAATTGAAGTGACCGTTCCCGCCAAGGCCCTACGGGAATTAGAGCGGATGTTAGCTCATAGTTCCTCCTCAGACGAACCCATAGCCCTATCCCTATCACCCGGTCAAGTAGTGTTTGCATGGGCTAATCAACGCCTGACTAGCCGCACCTTAGAAGGACAATACCCAGCTTATCGCCAACTCATACCCCGGCAATTTGAGCGACAAGTCACCCTAGAACGGCGACAATTCCTCAGTACTCTAGAGCGAATTGCTGTCTTAGCAGACCAAAAAAATAATATAGTCAAAGTGACTATTGACAGTGCATCTCAACAAATTACCCTATCCTGCGAAGCTCAAGACATGGGTAGTGGTAGAGAAACAATGCCTGCTCAAATATCTGGAGAAGACATAGAAATTGCCTTTAATGTCAAGTATTTGATGGAAGGGTTAAAGGCTTTGCCATCCACAGAAATTCAAATGCACCTAAACCAAAGCCTAACGCCAGTAATTTTTACCCCACTAGGCGGATTGAAAATGACCTATTTAGCCATGCCTGTACAATTGAGAAATTAGGCGTCGCTCATTTCAGATTTACCAAACCGTTTGGTAAAGAGGGAGAGGCTAGGGGTTAGGGGCTAGGGACTAGGGAAAAACATAGTTGCTTGTAGCCGACTGATAGTATCTCAATAACAAGAGCTCTAAGGAAAGGCATAGAGGCTAGCTCCTAACCCCTAATCCCTAGCTTCTAGCCCCTCACCCCTCGTGCTTTAACTGATTACTTTTTACTTGACATGTCGCACCGGAATTTCAATCCAAAATTCCGTACCTCTTCCCAGCTGAGATTCGCATTTAAAAATCCCGCCGTGTTTATCGACAACAATCTTGTAGCTAATTGACAAACCCAAACCAGTACCTTTACCAACTGGTTTGGTTGTGAAAAATGGATCACATATGCGTATTTTCACGGTTTCGGGAATTCCTGGGCCGTTGTCTGCAATACGAATCAAGACGCTCTCTACTTTGTTTTGCGTCTCGATGAAGCGAGTAACAATGTTAATTTGATGATGTGATCCTGATTCAGGCTGCTTGTAATCTTCTAAAGCATCAATTGCATTACTCAAAACGTTCATAAATACCTGATTCATTTGTCCAGCGTAGCACTCCACCAAAGGCAAATCACCATAATCTTTAATTAGCTGAATCGCTGGACATTCCGGTCTAGCTTTGAGGCGATGCTGCAAAATCAGTAGCGTGCTATCAATCCCGTCATGAATATTTACAGCTTTCATTTCTGCTTCATCAAGACGAGAAAAATTCCTTAAACCCAAGACAATTTGCCGGATGCGGTCAATTCCCATTTTCATAGAAGCTAGGGTTTTGGGCAAATCTTCAGTGACAAATTCTAAGTCAATGTCTTCTACCCGTTCTTCAATCTCTGGGCTGGTGTTACCAGCGTGCTGCTGATAAAGTTCCAGCATTCCTAATAAATCTTCGGCATATTCACTGACATGAGCGAGGTTGCCATAAATAAAATTTACTGGATTATTAATTTCATGGGCAATCCCAGCCACCAATTGACCAAGTGAAGACATTTTTTCAGTCTGGATGAGTTGGGTTTGGGCTTCTTGCAAATCATGGAATGCTTTCGTTAGCTGTTGTGCTTGCTGCTGAGTTTGAGTGAATAAATTCGCTTGTTGTAGCGCTACCCCCAGTTGGTTAGCAATTTGTGCCATAAACTTAATTTCCGAGGCTTCCCAATGACGGGGTGCAGAGTTTTGATAAGCCGCCAATAGTCCCCAAAGTTTTTGACCGATAAAGATGGGTGCAATCACATAAGCTTTAGCTTGCAATTGTTCTAAAATTTGAATGTGGCAGTTGCTGTGATTTGCCTGATAAATATCATGCACTGCAAAGGTTTCATTGTGGCGATACCTCCCACCAGAGTTTTCTTGTAAGTAGGTATCTTTCCAAGCAGTTCTTTGATCTAGTCCCACCAGCTTCACCCAACCTTCATCCACAAACTCAGCAATATATTCACCACTCCAATCTGGGTTAAATTGATACACTGCGACTCGATCTGTTTGCAGTGAGTTACACACTACTTGGGTGCTAGCTTGAAAAATTACATTCAAGTCCAGAGATTCTCTAATTTTGGTAACGACTTCAAATAGTACTCGCTGTTGATCTGCAGCTTGCTGTAAATCGACCGCCAGTTCTTGTGTTTGAGTGAGTAAATCAGCTTGCTCAATGGCTACACCCAATTGATTAGCAACCTGAATCGCAAATTGGATTTCAGAATCTTCCCAATGGCGAATTCCTGTACATTGATGAATGCACAACAAGCCCCAAAGTTGACCATTTTTCATGATGGGGTTAACTATCTGTGCTCTCACATAAAATTGACTGAGGATAGCAATATGACAATCTTGCATCCTGGCGTTGTCGATGTCAGACACCACATGTATCCGCCCCTGAGTGTATTGAGTGGCGTAATTTTCCCCGAAGCAGTGGTCATGAATCTTTGCTGTTAGGGCTGAGGGAAGATCTGGAAGTACATTTTCGGTAATGAATTCACCGTTATTAAATTCTGAACCTGAGTCAAAACGGTATACTGCTACTCGGTCAGCATTAAGAACGCGACGAATCTCGCTAGTTGTTGTCTGAAAGATGGTATCCATGTCCAAGGATTTCCGCATCTTCATGACAACTTCAAATAGTATATGTTGTTGTTCTATTGCTTGTTGTAGCTTGGTTGTGCGTTCTTGGACTTGATTTTCTAATTCACTATTGAATGCTTGCACTTGTTGGTATAACTGATATTGCTGAATCGCCAATGCAAACACTTGACTGATTTCTTGCGCTAGTTCAATTTCAATTTTGTTCCATTCCCGTGCTTGGGCTGTTTTCGATTCTCGCCAGACTTCAAAGGATAAACGAGGGTATAATTGCCGTTTGTCTGAGTCAAACTGACCAGCCCAAAGAGTTTCGGTGTCTATTTCATCTCGGAAAATAGTCAAAAATCCCAGCAATTCTTGACAGTAGTGGAGTGGAATTACTAGGATGCTGCGAATTTTAGTTTGATGAAAAGCAGCTTGCAAATTTCGCAAGTTGGGGTGGTGATAAATATCAGCGATCGCCCAAATATCATACTTACCACATTGGTAATGTTCATCCCAAATCAAATATTGCTCTAAAAATTTATTTTTCGCTAAATGGGGAATGATTGGTTGTTGACCATAAGTATAAATTTTGATATTTTCCTCTCCAGATGCCAAACATTCTCTGAAGCTGTTGACAGTTATATTTGGCAGATGAGAAGTTTGATTTTTGATGCAAAGTCTACCACCAGAACCAGAATATGTAGTGACGATTTCTGCTAAAGCAGGCTGTAACTCAATGGAAGTTAGAGAATGTAGGCGGGTAGCTACGCGGTTAATGATTGCTTCCCTGCTAGCCTTTTCACGAGCTTGTGTCAGTAAGTTACTTTGGGCGATCGCTATTGCTAGCTGATCCACCACTATCTGCACTGCTTCAAGTTCATATTCGGAAATTGCAGAAGATTGAGAATGATGAGACACCAATAGTCCCCAAAGTTGCTCTTGATAGAGAATTGGCGCGACTACAGTTGATTTAACCCCCATCGCACTTAAATAATCTACATGACAAGGGGCTATGGGTCGATAATGTATATCTTCTGTTTCCAGATTATTTAAATGAATTTGTCCAATTTGGTTAGTATCAAGATCAACAACAGAACGCACCCGTGATTTGATGAATAATTCTCGCGCCAGGGGAGGAATATCGTCAGCAGGGAAATTTAGTCCCAGCAACGAAGGTAAGCGATTTTGATCAATCGACTCAGCAATGACTTGACCACTACCGTCAGAATGAAATTTGTAAATCATTACTCGGTCAGTACCAAGTAGCGATCGCATCTCCGTTGCCGTTGTTGTAATAATATCTTCTAACTCTAATGTTTGACGGATACGGTTTGTAATCCGGCGTAATAAAGTCTCTTGCTCAAGACTCACACGCACGTCTGATTTTGATATCAGGTTCATTGCTTATACTTCAATAAAATTTCACAGCAAAAATTTCAATTCGTCAAAATACTTAAAATTTATAAAAACATTATTAAATTTATCTAATTCCCTTGTCCTCAGTGAAACTACGGGCAAATACTGTTAGTGTAATAAAATTTATTATTTTATACAAAAAAACATTGAAGCATGAAAAAATTGATGCTGAATTCTGGCTTCTGAATTCAGAATCAATTATTGGCGAATCTGCATCCTACGCTAAATTAGATATCACCAAATCTTCAATTTAATGGGGATGCAAAAATGCCGTTTATTCATGATAAATTCTGACTTCTGGCTTCTGAATTATATTTTGATCAAGTTGTCTTACTCTCAACACTAAACCTACATACCACTAGCAAAACGAATTTTGAGATAATCATTTTCCATTTTTGCTCCTGCAGGTTGAAGTGCAGCTAAAGCTTGAGGTAAAACCAAATTTCGGCGGTGATTGCCAATAGTAATATTCAATTCATCGGCAGTTTTGCTCAATTGCACTTGGTTTTTAGGAATCCCCGGTAAGTAAAGTTCCAAGCTATATTGATTATCTTCTTGGACAACTCTAATAGTTGTTTCTTTGTAATACACCTGGGTAGGATCTTCATCTTTATAAAGAGTTTCTTTCAATCTTTCTAAGGCTGCTACACCGCACATTTCCTCAGAAAAAAGCGGTACTTCTTTCACAGGTAAAGGATGAAAGTCATCATGAATTTCTTGGCGATATTCCTGCTGATTCTCTTTCCATCTTTGGAAAAAAGGATCTTGAACTTCTGGCGGAATAATACGATTAGCTACCACTAAATCCGTGGCTACATTATATAAACTCAAATAAGCATGAGCGCGGAGAGATTCTTTAATCACCATCTTTTCTGGATTAGTAACTAGCCGCACCGAAGTTTGAGTATTATCAGTTAACACCTTTTCTAGCGCTTCGATTTGTTCATAAAACTCATAAGGTGCATCCATGACTTCCTTATCTGGTAGCGAAAAACCCGCAATTGGTCGGAAAAGTGGCTCGACCAAAGGTCGTAATGCTACCGAGATATTTTGAAAAGGTTTATAAAAACGGCGCATATACCAGCCCCCAACTTCAGGTAAACTCAGCAGTCGCAAAGCAGTACCCGTAGGCGCCGAGTCAATAATTAATACCTCAAACTCACCTTCATCATAGTGGCGCTTCATTCTCACCAAGCCGAAAATCTCATCCATACCGGGTAGAATAGCCAACTCTTCCGCTTGTACTCCTTCTAAACCCCGCGCCTGCAAAACCTGAGTAATATAGCGCTTCACCGCTCCCCAATTTCCTTCCAACTCTTGTAAAGCATCGAGTTCCGCACCCCACAAGTTGGGGCGAATCTGACGAGGTGCGTGTCCCAGTTCCAAATCAAAACTGTCTGCTAGGGAATGGGCGGGGTCTGTACTTAAAACCAGCGTGCGATATCCTAACTCTGCACAACGCAGTCCCGTAGCCGCAGCTACGGAAGTTTTACCCACACCACCCTTCCCTGTCATTAAAATTACGCGCATTGATGATTCTTTCCTGTCTGAGAATTATTTACATTTATTTACAATTTAGCTTATATTAGTGGCAAAATTTCCTATTTTTGCACTCTTTCTCTGCGTCTGGGCGTGAGACAAAAAGATATTTAGACAAAAACTCAATCCTTTAACTGAAAAAAATGCTGTTTAACCACATCTAAACGCGAACAATGCCAATAATCAATATGGGAAACAATTAAACCAGAAGCATTAAGACGCAACTCACTCCAGCCAGAAATAGAAATGCGTGGGTTCCAAGGTAGAGGAGTATTCCAACTCAGTGTCCACTCAGTTTTAATGGTGTCTTCTAACAGTTGAATATCATGCAAATCCATTTTGGGATTTAAAAACCATTTTTGAATAAAATCAATAGTTTGCTGATAACGGTCAACACCACGAAATTTATTCAAAGGGTCTTGAAAATAAACATCAGTCGCGTAAATACTATAAGTCTGATTAACTGGAAATCTTTGATAGTCTTGTTTCAGAATTTGAATTACATCTTGAGTATTTAGCATTGCTTATTGATTATTCATCCCCATTTTTCACAATCTTAAATTTCATCCCAGAGGCGCTCTAATTGGCGTCTCCACGCGGCTAGAACTTGTTCTTGAGCTTCTTGGGTTTGCTCCATTTCTCCTAACAATCCTTCTGTGTAAAACCGTTCTAAGGTTTGCATTGTGGTTTGTAGGGATTGTCCTTGCTGTTTTGCTGCTTGAATAATTTGGCGGATGCGAGTTTCAATCATGCGATTGAAGACATCATCTAAACCAGCTTGATTGAGGGATATAAGTCGAGCGATCGCCTGAGCTAAATCGGCACTAACCAAAGTACCGCTATGATGTTGATATACTCCCCAAATTACGCCTTCATACAAAGCGTAGCGCACTTCCTGAGTGTCATCAAAATTCGCTTCTAGAAACTGTTCTAAAAATGGTTGGGCTTCTGCTACAGGTACAATTGGTAGCAAAACTCGCACCCAATTATCTTCCTCAGACAATAGTACCAATAAGCGAAAATTAGGTGTATCTATTTGCCATGAGCCAGGAGCGATCGCATTCACAGCCTCTGCTCCAAATAAATCTGTCAATGTGGTAGCAATTTCTTC
Organism: Fortiea contorta PCC 7126; assembly: GCF_000332295.1. GTDB lineage: Bacteria > Cyanobacteriota > Cyanobacteriia > Cyanobacteriales > Nostocaceae > Fortiea > Fortiea contorta. The sequence goes on from NZ_KB235930.1 coordinate 2,330,688, forward strand.
AGGTTTCATACAATTTTATTTACTTGCAGTTAATGCACATTGTACATTTATTAGCTGGCTTTTTTATAAATTAAAAACACAGAACCAATCGGCCCAAAATTTTCTACATAAATTTTATTCTGGTAATATAACCCCGGAGACATACCCCCATCAAACAAAATACCTTCTTGAATTTTTCCTAAACAATTATTCTTGGCAATACCCGTTAATACATCGTCAAACATATTTGGTAATAACTCCTGATTCAGTTGCGAAAATTGCATATCTGAATTAGCTTTCTTGTCGTTAACTAACAAAATTACATAACCTCGATCAGTAATCGCCGCCATAGAGCGGTTAATGGCACTTCTACAAGCCAATTCTCCTAAATCTCGACAAATATCTTTAAATTCACCGCCGCGATAAAATCTCCCATTCCCACCCACTAAATTGTAATTAAGAATTGCTTCTTGTCTTCTACCTGCTTGAATAGTGGCGCGTCTCTCTCTGGGTATACCCCCTGAGATTCCCAAAGAAGAACGCTTATTTTTAAAGTCTCCAGAATACTCTACACCACGAGAAATATTTAAGCCTTGTGGTTTATCATCAGTGCCTATATAGTCAGCGTTGATAGCTGCTAAAGGCTTTTGCCTGTTCAATAGAGCATTTTCCTCGGTGATAATTTCTCGAAATTGTTTGGGTATATATTCTTTCCGAAATTTTCCTCGATTATCTTTGACATAAAGTCGATGAGATAAACCAACATTAACTTTAAAATCTAATAATTCAGATTTAGGATTAAAAACAATTACATGGTTGATACCTTTTGCGTCTCTTTTGCCTTGATTATTGGTTTTAAAAAATTCAATACTAAACTTAGCATCATTACCAATACAAGTTTTGGCTACTACTAGCGCTGACTTAGCTTGACTATCCTTACAACCAGATAACAAACTCATAATTAACATTAAGCCAGATAAAAAGAATAACTTTGTCATGAATAAATTCACTAATTGAGTAAATATAAAAAACCGCCATAGGTTCACTATAGCGGGGAAAGATTTTTGATTTCAATCTGGGGTTAATTTAAAATCGGAAATTAAGACAGCCACTCTAAAACTGCATCTTCTTTAGTGTTGGTATTGCGAGATGGAGTTTCTCGCTCAAACTTCATGTGAATTGATCTGGTTTGCTCGCCATCAGCAGCCACAGCCAAAATTGGATAATCAATTAAGCCGTCTTGGAATGACATCTGGAAGCGGAAAGTACCATCTGGGTTCAACTTGATAGGACGACCACCAATACTTACAGTAGCGTCAGGCTCAGTTGCACCGTAGACAATCAATTCAGCATCCGCAACTAACCAGAACTTGCGAGGGCGTACAGGTACTGCAGAAGCAGAGAAGCCCACGCCTGACATACCCACACCAGAAGCGGTTAAGCCGGATACAGTGGGAACCGCCCACATACCTACACCAGAGGGGAAAACGTAGGAACTAAGAGCCTGTTCTGGACGCGCAGAACCAGGAACTTGCTGCATAGAACCGAACAGAGAACCTGCAATCCTTTGCGCTTCAGCAGATTCCGCCATACCAAAGATTTGGTCATAGATGGGGTTCCCGTCGCCATAACCATTAGCGGTTGTAGCAATTTTCTTTGCAGGAGGAACCAATTCATATACAGTCTTCCCGCGCAACTCTTCTTCAAAGTTGACGGTGACGAAGACATCTTCAATCCAATCAGAAGGATAGACGGGAGGGATATGTACTCGTGTAGAACGAGCCAACACTAACCAACGTCCATCAACAGTACGATAACCGATATCGATCACATAATCGCGATCGCTCACTGGTATTGGTAAATACCATTCTCTCGCTAGCTCATCAGCAGGATATTCCTGGAGACTGTGGGGGCTTTGGTATTCAAGGTTGATATCTGTAACATCGTAAATCCGCAACGCTAGCTGTTGTCCACCTTGTCGCCGCAGTTCCTCTTTGTGATCATTGGGAATATCCCAGTAAGTGTAAGCCCACTGCGGGTCACGAGGTAAAAGTACAATCCGGCTTTCACCATAACCAGCAGGTAAATCTGCTAATTCTTCATCAACATCAGCCAGAGAACCACCATTACGATCTACTTGACCTAACTCGAATTTTGCTGCTTCCACGGTTTCCTGTGCCTCCAGTGAACGAGATGGGGTGAGCGAGAATTTGCTTCGCTGTACTTCTTGAATTGATGCTAGCAATTGCGATTTACGCATTCGACTGTAGCGAGAGATGCTATATTCACTGGCAACTTTGCGTAATTGCCGCAAGGTCATCTCTTCTAGCGGCGGGCGTTCTTTTGCCATTAATTTGGCCTCCAGTAGTATTAAAAGGTAATTGATTTCGCCTGGTTAAAGAATGCGATATAAAGTGTCATCCACCCCAGATGAATTTCTTATTCCTGACTCCTGGCATTGCCCAGCTTTTAGTTTTTTAATTTGTTGTTAAATTAAAATTCACTCCCTTTTAATTCCTTACTTGTGCCAAGGTCAGCATTTTTTGGGATTCGGCGGAGCGCTTTTGTTAAATAAATATTAACCAGTAAACCTGGGTTGGGATCAAGGGGTTGCAAAACGTTTTTTTACCCTTTTCACGAACTTATCGGTTTTGCGGGGATCGTTTTGTCAGGAAAACATGACATTAAGTCGAAAATGCAGTCATAGCAAGGGTTAATAATATCAAGATTTCCTGACAATACTCGTGAACGGCTGAAACACCGCCATCTACAGAACCAGAACACAGTAGACGTACACACTCAAAGACACGGCATCAGTCAGGCTCTCACAGATATGAGAGTTTTGGACGCCGTGTCCTACCATTGGGATATTTAATCGCTATTTCCTTTTGTAGACGTTAACTAAAAGTTCATAGTGATTTTATTGACAACCGACATACCCCGAATTCGCCACACACCTTCATCGCGAATTAATTCATACTGAACTCGCAAATTTTCATCAGCAGATTTCTTCATCTGACCATTTTCATAAAACTGCGTTGATTCTTTGACCTTAGCTTCTACAGTTGCTTGATCTGAGTTAGGTTCAGTTTGGTCTATAGATTCCACCTGCAAACTGTGCTCATACTTTCGATAGCGATTATCAGATTGATCCTGTTGAGCAACTAACCGCCATTGATTTAGAGCCGAACCAACTAAAATCTTTTTTAAGCTATCAATTTCATGTTTTGGGCCCAAGGCTGCGGCTTTAATAGACAACCAATTGAGAATAATTTCTTCTGCAGCCGCATTACTTAGCGGCCCTTCTGGTAGCTGCGGTGTACTATCGCGGCCAGGAATAGATATTGGTGGTTGATCAATTTGTACAGTTAACTGCTCGCCTACCAAAGATGGTCGAGGGAAAAAGAGATTTTTTACCCAACCAAAAGTTGTGGAGATGATCAACCACAGAACTAATATTGCCACCAAAGAGACAAGCACAGTCCACACCAACCGGGTTTTTCCCTCCAACGTCCCAGCAAATATTCGCCGACGCTGGGGTGAACGATGACGGTTTTCTAATCCTTGATGACGACTAGTAGATGAAATTGGCTTGCGCCGACGCCGCTTTTGGCTATTCTCAGCAGCAGAAACCTTAGCAGAACCATTTAAGTTATGGTTAATTTCCCTTGCTGAGCGTTCTGTACTGGGTATCTGCGCTGGTGGTATTTCTGGCGTCTTCATCCCAGCGGATACATGAGTAGCTGATAAGTTCCAACTAGGTGATGAGGGCTTTGGCGGTTCAAATTTTTCTTTTGCGGGTGTTCCTGGTAATTCTGGATCTGATGTGTGGTTTTGATGAAATTGTCGCCCAGTGGCAGTAGAATTACGGTACCGATTAGTATCATTTTTCAGAGCAGGGAATGACTGCTGGTTAATGACAACAGATGAACCGCTCGTCTCTACATCCGTTGGTAGAGCTTCTAAATAAGCTTGTACTTTTTGTTCGGCAAAATAATCCTTCAGAGAAACTTGCTGTTTAGCCAAATCTCGGAAGTGAGGAAATACCTCGTGTTGTAACCACTGTTCGCCATAAAGACACAACCCTGGTAACAAATCTGGAGAATCCAGTGATTTTTCGCGGATAAATGCTAAAGCTTCGTACTCCTGGCTCAGTTCTAAAACACGGGTCGCTTCTTCGGTTTGCCCTAACAGCAGAGCACACAGCGATTGCTCTAAGTGTACATCTTGGCGCTTGCCCAATCGCATTAGCATTTGCTTGGCTTGGCGAATTAGCGCTGGTTGACGCTGGGCGAATCCTCTGGCTATCAAAGCGTAGACAGCTAAGTAGGTGGCGACAGCAGAGGGACGCTGGCTTTCGGCTTCAAACAATTTGTGCTGTTCAGCTACTGTCAAGTAGTTTCGCAACTGCTGAATAAAGCGCAAAAAATCATCAATGTTCAGGCCAGATTCATCATTGCCGTTGCCATCAATGCCGCCGCGATCTTCTAAGATATTTTGCAATAATTCTAAACCTTGGCGACGTTCGGCAGTTTTAGTTTCTGGTAATGCCAGTAGTTCTAAAATGCGATATGGTCGCAATTTGTACAGTTCTGCTTGAATTTCATTCTGTACATTCACAAATAAACCTTCACGGAATAAAACTTCTTGCCCAGTTTCTAGAGAATTGGCAGCGTTTTCATAATGTCCTTGTTGCCATTGTTCACGACCCAGTTCTAAGCAGGCGAGAGCAATAGTGAGGACGACATCGGGACGACTGGGATTTTCCGGGTCTTCGTTCTGGGCTAAATTGTGGCCTTTTCCAGAAGACGTGCCGCTTTTATTCACCAAGTAGGGGCGGCCTAGTTTCAGTACAATTTCGTACTCACCTAGGTCTTGGAGAATTAATAAAGCACCAACTAATTCGTCTTGAGTAATCTCAATACTGAGACTTTGAGTATCAAGACCTCTGTTGTTTGGCTCTGGGCGATTTTCATTTGCTACGGTCGCAGAGGTATTACTATCAGGATCATAGGCGTGAGCAAGATAGAGCTGATCGTAAGTACTGCGTTCTTTGGGATCTGATAAAACCACGTAAGCTTCTTCTATGAGTTGTTTGCGAGAAGAAATTGCTGCTGGAGAATACTCCCGTCGCGGTTTTTGTACAATGCGATCGCTATATGCCTGCCGCAATTGTTCACTACTTGCCGCTAACGGTAGTCCTAAAATTCGGTAGTAATCTAGCGGAATTCGCACAGCCTACTTCCTCTGCACCGTGATCGACATAATTCACCTAGAGTGTTTCAGTCATGTGAAACCGTGCCATAATAATACCGTGTTGATTTAACATTACAAGTGTATATTGCAACAACTCGTTTTGCGCTTTCCCGAAATTAGAGTCATATTTTAATACCTATATTTTGCCTTCGCCTAGAAAGCGTCAGCTGTTTGTCGTAATTCTTAGTAATTTATTTTTCATCATTGGCATCAACCTCGACACCATTAAGTGTAAACACTGCTGCTAAAGGCAGTGTGAATACTTAACACATAATTCTATATTGGTCTGATTTCAGGGAATTCCGCCGCTACGTAATGGGAAAAACACTACTTTAGAGGGAAGCTCCTAACAAATAGAGAACGAAATTGTATCATTACTAAACTTTAATTACAATCACCTGGGTATAAATAAAGTTATTTGTCCCCTTTTTTTTAAAATTGTACAGAAACATGCAGAAAACAAGCTACTCTGACTGGTAGCCTAGAATAGAAAGTGCGTAGTAAGGGAGTAATGTCAGGGCAGTTTGATATCTTTAGGGTGCTAGTTTGGCAGAGTCCAAGCTCAAATATGAAAAATTCACCTACTCCCACAACGTCACCTGTGGTGCATTGAGCTTGATTGTTGATTCCAGAAACCACATCTGAGTAACAATCAGTGCCGTATAAAAGTAATTTATTTAAGCTTGCAGATTTCCGCTTGACGACAGGAATCCTAAAAAAATAATGGTTCAAGAACGCACATTACCTAAATTTGACACCGCTACTGCCCAAATTTCTAAAGAAGAAGGGTTACGGTTGTATGAGGATATGACCTTAGGGCGCTTTTTTGAAGACAAATGCGCTGAAATGTACTATAGAGGCAAAATGTTCGGTTTTGTCCACTTGTACAACGGTCAAGAAGCAGTTTCCACCGGCGTCATCCAAGCGATGCGACCAGGAGAAGATTTTGTTTCCAGTACCTACCGCGACCACGTTCATGCACTAAGTGCAGGCGTCCCCGCTAGAGAGGTAATGGCAGAGTTATTTGGTAAAGCCACAGGCTGTAGTAAAGGTCGTGGTGGTTCCATGCACATGTTCTCATCTGAACATGGTTTGTTGGGTGGCTATGCTTTCGTGGCTGAAGGTATTCCCGTTGCGGCTGGTGCGGCTTTTCAAAGTAAATACCGCCGCGAGGTACTAGGAGATCCCAACGCCGACCAAGTGACCGCTTGCTTTTTTGGCGACGGTGCCGCTAACAATGGTCAATTTTTTGAGACACTAAATATGGCAGCTTTATGGAAACTGCCAATTATTTTCGTTGTAGAAAATAATAAATGGGCAATTGGCATGTCTCATGAGCGCGCCACCTCTGACCCGGAGATTTACAAAAAAGCCAGTGTATTTAACATGGTAGGCGTGGAAGTAGACGGAATGGACGTGTTAGCAGTCCGCGCCGTCGCCCAAGAAGCCGTCGCCCGCGCCCGTGCTGGTGAAGGGCCAACTTTAATTGAAGCCCTAACCTACCGTTTCCGGGGTCACTCCCTAGCTGACCCTGACGAAATGCGTAGCAAAGCCGAGAAAGAATTTTGGTTTGCTCGTGACCCGATTAAAAAGTTAGGTGCTTACCTAATTGAACAAAACTTGGCAGATCAGGAAGAATTGAAAGCGATTGAACATAAAATTCAAGCAGTAATCGACGACGCCGTGAAATTCGCCGAGAGTAGCCCCGAACCAGACCCTAGCGAGTTATATCGCTTCGTGTTTGCAGAGGATGAGTAGATTATGGGGGCTAGGGACTCCCTAGCCCTTAACCCCTAACCCCTCAACATTAAAATTGTGTTTACCATTACCCAAGAACAACAACAATACAAAACCTATATCCTCTGTGACGAAACCACTGATTCCCAAGTGGAAGTCGTACCAGAACGGGGCGGAATTATTACCCGTTGGCGCATTCAGGGACAAGAAGTCTTTTATCTAGACACGGAACGGTTTACACATCCCGAATTGAGTGTTAGAGGTGGAAATCCGATTTTATTTCCCATCTGCGGCAACTTACCAGATAACACTTACATCCATAACGATAAGCAGTATACCCTCAAGCAACATGGTTTTGCCCGCGAATTGCCTTGGGAAGCGACTGAGCAAAACACAAATGAGAAAGCTAGTCTGACTGTAGTCCTTAATAGCAACGAACAAACAAAGGCAGTTTATCCTTTTGATTTCCAACTGGCTTTTACCTACGAATTGCAAGGTAATACTCTAGAGGTTCGTCAGGAATATCAAAACTTGTCCTCAGAGTCAATGCCATTTTCGGCTGGTTTCCATCCTTACTTTCTCTGTGGTGATAAAACTCAACTAGAGATTGAAATTCCTTCAACACGTTATCAGGACAACAGAACCAAAGAATTTCGCACCTTTGACGGCAATTTTGACTTTAGCCAGGATGAAATTGATTTTGCTTTTGGACAATTATCTAGTCGATCTGCCACAGTCACAGATAACAGCCGAAAATTAAAGCTTACCGTAGATTATGATGACTTCTCTACCTGGCTAGTGTTTTGGACTGTGAAAGGCAAAGATTTCTACTGTTTAGAGCCTTGGAGCGCGACCCGCAACGCCCTCAACACCGGCGATAATTTGACTGTCCTAGCACCAGGAGCTAGCCGCACAGCATCTGTAAAGTTAACCGCGAATTTTTTCTAAAGCCCTTTACAAATCTACAGGTGTTTGTGATATACTTACAAAGTTGCGAAAAATAAATAAACGGGTCGCTAACTCAACGGTAGAGTACTCGGCTTTTAACCGATTAGTTCCGGGTTCGAATCCCGGGCGACCCATTGAAGAAATAAAAATTCCCTTGTTGATTGCTTAATCTAGTTGCTTTAGCGATCGCTTGTTTTGATGAGCACAGTTAATTTCAAGTGCGATCGCTAGAATACGAAGAAGTAATTTCTGAGCAGCAAACACCACATTTGTGCAGAGGTTATGCTTTAATAACAGGATTAAATTTAGTAGCACTGGCTATGCAGAGTTGCAGAGCAATAAAAGCTATGATGAGGCAGTAGGATGAATCGAGGAGCAGGTTTTTTGCATAAGTAGACAAATAAGTATTAGCACCTGCTGGTATCTACCAGCTAAAATCATCATCCCCAGTTGGATATGTCAAGTTCAAGAAACATCAACGGTCTAGATTATCGCTATTAAAAGACTTAAAGAAATTGCCAATTGCTGATCGATGCGAAAACTATGGAAAATGATGCAGCGCTCCTCTACTGTCCCAATGAAGTTTGTCAAGCTCCTAACCCCCTAACCCACAAATTTTGCCAACAATGTCGCACACCCTTGACCAAGCGCTATCTTTGGGTGGAGAAAGAAGGTTTGAGTATGACTCAACCGGGAGCAATATTAGCTGAACGCTATTTAGTTATTGATAAATCCATAGTTCTCGATACTCAGCCACGGCTATTACCAGAAATGCCTGGGGCACAAAATTTACAGGCAATCAGAGCTTATCTCAGATTAATACCCCATAGAATACACATACCACAAGTATACGGAATCCTGCCCTTGAGCGATGGGCAGTCCCAGAAAGACAAAATTCTTTTAGAAAAACCGCCTATTGTCATCAACGATACAGAACAAACAGTAAAACTGTGCCCTGAATTAACTACTGCTTGGCGTGACGCAACATCAATCCGCCAGATAAACTGGTTATGGCAAATAGCTCATTTGTGGCGATCGCTTTTAGAAGAAGGAGTAGCCTCAAGCTTACTCGATCCACATCTGCTAAGAGTAGAAGGATCGTTAGTGCGCTTGTTGGAATTGCACTCCGACGCCGCCAAAGCACCAAATTTACCCCAACTAGGTGAATTTTGGCAGCAATTATTGCCACAAGCTAGACCAGCAGTGGCAGAATTTATTAACCAAATTAGTAATTATCTAATTCAAGAAGAAATCCGCTCCAGTGAGCAATTAATTGCAGTTTTAGATTCAGGACTGGCAGAATTAGGTCGTTCTCAACCTTCGACTATCAAAATTTTCACCAAAACAGACACTGGGCGCACTCGCCAAAGGAATGAAGATGCTTGTTATCCTCCCAGTGACACCCTAGTCAGTAAACCTCCCCAACAGACAGCCTTAGCTATTGTCTGCGACGGTATCGGTGGACACGAAGGTGGTAATGTCGCATCCAATTTAGCAATTGAAACCATCCAGCAGCAAGTACAGCAAAAGGAACTGACAAAAATTCCTGCTGACCACATAGACCCCTTACAGTTGATTGATGATTTAGAAAAAGCAGTAGCAACTGCTAACGACAAAATCAGCCAGCGCAACGACGGCGAAAATCGTCAAGGGCGTCAACGCATGGGTACGACCTTAGTAATGGGTTTACCGATCGCTCATGAAATGTATATTACCCATGTCGGTGATAGTCGTGCTTACTGGATCACACGCCACAACTGTTATCAAGTGACTTTAGATGATGACGTCGCTTCCCGTGAGGTCAGGTTAGGTTACGCAGTCTATCGGGAAGCCGTACAACAAGGCGGTGCGGGGTCGTTGATCCAAGCTTTAGGAATGAATCCTAGCGTTTCGTTACACCCCACCTCCCAAAGATTTATTCTGGATGAAGATGCAGTTTTTCTCCTCACATCCGATGGTTTAAGCGACTTTGACCGGGTTGAGGAATATTGGGAAACAGAAATATTACCAATTTTAACAGGGGAAAGAGATGTCGCCGCTGTTGCCCCAAAATTGATAGAAATAGCTAACGAAAAAAATGGCCATGATAATGTCACCATTGCTTTGGTACATTGTCAAGTCAAGTATGCGGAGCCAGGGTCAAGTTTAACAGCAGTCATTCCAGAGCGGTTCAATAACAATACGGGTGTGATTTCTGCGGGGGTTCCCGAAACAATTTTAGATGGTGCTCACCAAAAAACCAAAGTCATCAAAGAAAATAAATCAGCAGGGATTGGGCGACTACCTCTCAACTTGATAGCGCCGTTTTTATTTATCGTCGGCGCTGGTTTCTTGGGATTCTGGATACAACGATCGCGATCGCCTCTAGCCGTAAATCAGCCTACCATAATTCCATCACCCACCCCCCAGCAACCTACTCCACCGCAACCAACTAGTGTAGAACAAGCGCCAGTAGAGCGATCGCTTGGGAATCTCGCTCCTGATTGGGTGATCAAAACTACGAAAGACACACAGTTTTACAACGATAAAAATCAACCCCTCCTCCTTTTGACCAATAACACTCTTTTGCAAGTTATTAAAACAGAGAAGGATCCTCAAAAACCTCAAGAGTTGTTAGTGCATTTGCAACGGTGTGCCAATATTAAATCAGCTACAGCAGACCAAAAACCGATTATTTTGGCTAAATCTCAACTAGAAACCCATAAAGTCGCTGTCTTACAAGCTGACGAACAAAATTCATGTCAAAAATCTTCAGAACCAACCAACAAACAGCCTACACGAAAAACGTAGAGCGGTCTAAATTAGTACAGAGGTACGGATTGTTGTCAGGGCTTTCCGGTCGTTCGCCCATATGGTAGCGGTGGAATAGGCGATCGCTCTATCCTCAACAAAGGTGTTTAAATTTTGAATTGTTAAGATTTTGGCTGTGCAGCAAGTCTCACAACTTGTTCATCCAAACCTAACGCTTGAGCTATCTGTTCAATACTCAAACCTAAAGCCAATAACTGAGGTATGGTTTCTAGCTTACCTTCTTCCTTGCCTTCCTCCTTGCCTTCAGCAAAAACCTCTTGATAAAACCTAGTTTGCTTTAAATCACTTAATCCAAACATTTTTGCCATCTCCTCCCGGCTCAAGTTGGGCAATTTATAGATTAATATTGTCTCTATTAATTGTATAATGTCCCTTTGTTGGGCAACATCGATGATTTGTTGTCGGGCGCTGTTGACTATCTCTACAGCTTTTGACGTCGCTGTTGCTTCTGGCTCAACAATCAGTTTAACTGTTTCAATGCCGATGGATGGTGCTGCAATTGCCGTTAATTCGTTCAGATAGACGCGAGTTACTCGTTGTGAGTCTAGTAATTCAGTATATCTTTGTGTCTTTCCGGTATCAATACTGCGGTTAGGCAAAAGCACCACACCACGCCAATCGTTGGTTAATTCGGTCTTATCAAGATAATTAAAAATTTCTGCGAACAACCGCGCGTAAAATTTTTTATCGGCTTGAAATTGCACCTCAGCAAAATAAATAGGTAATTCTGGAGTGTTGGGCAAAAATACGCCATCAATCCTAAATGCGAGTTGTTTAACCTCTACTGAAGAAAATTGGTAAACACTGGCGAGTTGTGGAGGTTGGTTAATCAACTCAAAGAATGTGCTGGGTAAGCTTTGGAAGATGCGATAAAAGATGCTGTCAGTTTTCAAATTTAGTTGGGGTAATTTCGGCTACTATGTAGATAAATTCCCACAGTATTATACTTGTTCAGACAATGCAAGGTAAAAAAGATTTCACTAGGGGGTTTTCGGCATTTCCTTTATAATAATCAAGATAAGAAACTCACAAGGTAGAAACTTAGACCTTGAAAAATTACTATTAAAAATTATCTGTTTTTAACTTTTAGCTGAATGAATCCATTGCCATCCCTAAACTTGGCGATCGCTCGTCTGATCAACACTGGCACTGATAACTTCGCCATTTGGGTGGTTAAAGCTCCCTATCCCAGTGGCTATGTCCTGCATGATTGTGTATGGCCTCATGAACTAACTCAAGTTTGGCAAGAATGGCAGCAAATGTTTGCTGGTCATAGCCCTTTAAACATTACCCCAAGATCGACGCCGATTACACCCATACAAACAACACCGCTACCAATCCACCCCGTCTCGACTTCTGGTCAGACGGCTGGTTACAGCAGTCGTTTAATGCAATACTTAGGTATTAGTTTGTGGCGGTGGTTATTTGACGGTCAAATTCTGGGTAGTTTAGAACGCAGTCGCGGAATTGCGATGGGACAGCGTACTCGCCTGCGTTTTCAAGTGGAAATTCGTGACCCTGATTTGATCGCTCTCCCTTGGGAAATAATGCAACGCGATGGACAATCAGCTATGTCCCTATCCCAAGACTTACTATTTAGCCGCACTACCAGCGAAGTAGAACCGCTACCATATCTACACACAACCCAGGCTTTAAATATTTTGCTGATTTTAGGGGAAGATAAAAATCTGCAACTGGAACAAGAAGCTGCAATCTTAACCCAGGCCTTGGCTCATGGCGGCCCTGTGGGTAATAACACCCAGGGATATGCACCTTGTATGGTGAAAACCTTACTGCATCCCACTCCACAGCAACTCATCCAAGAATTAGAAACTAAAGTCTACAATGTCTTTTTTTACGCTGGTCATGGTCTTCCAGATCCAGATGGCGGATTACTATTTTTGCGTCCAGGGATGACCCAGAATGGGATAGAATTAGCCCAGGTCTTGACCCGTACTGGTGTGAAACTAGCGGTTTTCAATGCTTGCTGGGGAGCGCAACCAGCCGCGGTGAATAACCAAGCTATACCCCACAGCAGTTTGGCAGAAGTACTGATTCGTCATGGTGTACCAGCCGTTTTGGGAATGCGCGATCAAATCAACGACCAAGAAAGTCACAGTTTTATTCAAGCATTTGCTGAAGCTTTGCGATCGCGTAAATCAATTGATGAAGCTGTAGCCGAAGCTAGGCAAGAATTGTTAACGGTATATAAATTTAATCAACCAGCCTGGACTTTGCCAGTGCTGTATTTACATCCAGACTTTGATGGTGAATTGATCAAGAGTTTTGATGAAGGGAATACAGAGTTCCCAAATACCACAATTCCCAGTATAGCTTCTGGAGTACCCAAAGCTTGTTTGCGATCGCTGACACCAGGAGGTCAAACTTGGCCACTACGTTCTGGAGTTACCCGCATCGGTCGTACGCGAGATAACGATATTGTCATTCCCGAACCTTCCGTTTCTAAACGCCATGCCGAAATTTTATGCCGAAATACATTCGCAGGCGCTACTCCGGTGCGGATTTATTACCTACAAGATTTCTCTACCTATGGTACCACTTGGTTTCTCAGCCCTAACGGTTGGCAACAAATCCTTCGAGAGGAAGTCCCATTGCAATCAGGGATGCGGTTAAAGTTTGGTAGCTCAACTAAAGGTGATATCTGGGAGTTTGTGATTGAAGATACTTAGGGTTGTCATTCATCGTTTGTTATTTGTCATTCATTATTTGCCATTGCTTACGCTCTCACTCTATCCATAAAATTAACTTTTTTTTGCGGAAATATCATGCAGAAATCTGTAGTTGTCAATACTGTTAAATAATTGACCGGAAGGTGAAAAATGACTTATCAAATCAATGCTTTAGACACTTTTGCATCTCTACCCTCTGCAGTTGAACTAGAATTTATAGCGGCGTTACTAGAGCCAGAAGATGCTAATTATCCTTGGAATCCGGCTGATGTGGAATCAGAAGCTTATTTTTCTGAGATAGAGCAGCAGTTTGTAATTGACGATTTGCTAGAGGAACAATTAACAGCACGCTCGACAAACTTTTATAACCAACTTGATACTCTTTGGGATGGATTGAGTAATGTCAATACCAGAGAAAATCATGATAGTCAATCTTTAGTCAGTCATATTCAAGAAACATTACAAACAGCTTTTGCTGCTAGCGTACCTCAAGGGTGGCTACAGGCGATCGCCCAAAAAGCTACAGAAATTTTTTCTACTCAACAATCAATCGGTGAGCAACTAGTTGAGTGTGTTCAAACTGTACTACCTACTTGGGAAGTCGAAGACCTCCTAGTTTTAGCTCGTCCCTATGCTTATGCTATGCGTAGCAGTGAATCACAAAATTTGCCTAATGTGGGGAATCGTGATTGGGCAACTTTATCAGAAATTGAACAAGCAAAGGTAAGTTTGGCTATCTCTTACTACGCATTAAGACAATTAAATAACTCTGACCAATAAAATTGGAGCCACAATCGCGCACAGATGAACGCACCGGGATGCAAAGCAGGAGTTAAGGTTGAGCAAGATTTTTAGTCTCAAGTCCCAAATCTAAAATTGGCAAGAGTGGTAGTTATTGAAACATAATTACCCACAGTATAAACATAGAGTGATTGCCGCGATGGTGTCATCTATCCCCAGAGGGATGTGCAAAAATATTTGGGAATAGGGAACGCAAGGTTCCCTGTAGAGTTTTCCGTGACCATGTAATTATTTGGGGCCGAGAAAGCGAGTAGCGAAATTTTGCGATCGCGTCGGTGACAAAGCCCGCGCCTTCAAAATAGCTGCCATCAAAAAGGCATAAGATAATACTCCCACCACTACCAATAGCAGAGCATTGATTGAGCCAGTGGCGTTCCACAGAGCATGGAGCGCAGCGGCGCTGACATAACCAATAGGCAGAATTTGCCAGCTAAGACGCGGTTTGAGTACAGCCAAGCCGATAAAATATCCCAAATAGCCGCTATAAGCCATATGTCCAGCCACAGAGCCGAGAATCCGGGGAATTAGCAATTGCAAACCGACTAATTGACCAGTTCCTACCCCGGCCTGTTGGGCAACATTTTGTGTAATTACCGGCACATACTGTCCCAGAGTTTCTAACAAGGTGAAACCCACAGCCGAGGCGGTTCCGAGAAGAATACCATCTAGAGGTTCCCGGACACCCACACGCTCTCGCCAAGGTGAAGGTAATCCACTAGCGATCGCCATTGCTCCCAACACAGGTAATGCTTTGAGTAACTCTTCCATCAACCCCGCACCAAAAAACATGCGAATTAATAATTCAGTTAAGGTGATGGAATCTTTGCTAGAGGGGATATTTCCTGGTAAAATACCCCCATCTCGGAACACAAAAATAAATAAACTTAACAGCGGACTTTTTAAAATCAGTATTGTTGTTAAAGCTACAGCCATCAGCACCCACCAAGGTTTTTGTTTACCGCAAAGTTGGTAAACAAAAAAGTAAGCAGCAAAAGCGATGTAGCTAGCCACAATCACTTGGTTCGCTTGCGGTTGACCCACCGTAGCAAACATCAACACCACAAACACCACAGTAAGAATACCTGGGATCAGATATGCTTTGCGAGTCAAATCCTTACCAGTGGAAATAATCGGAAACAGTTGCGTGAAACTCACCGAATCAGGCTTAGACTGTCCTTGAGTATGCAGCGCTGATGGTAGGGCGCTGACTGGTCTGGACATAACCGTGGCTGAAGAGACGAATTCATTTTCAAATAAGAATTGCGGCCCGTCAGCGCCGAGAGAGATGCGATCGCCTGGGTGTAATTCCTGACAACCTTGTAAAGGTTTGCCATTTAAATAAGTACCATTAGCACTATTGAGATCACAAATTACCCAGCTGAGTTTGTTATCTGGAGATGAAGAGAGGTAACGAACCACCGCATGACGACGAGATACCATCCGATACAACATAGCATCCAAGACAACTTGGCAGCTGGGGTCGCGTCCAATTACCACATCTTTACCTGGGAGCAGTGAGTAGCGGAGTTCTGACCTCAAAGTTGCTCCATTACCAGACACTAGCCGCAGAAATGCATTATGTCTTGCGTTTTTGCCTGTCATCGAGTTCAAGTGCGTGTCTCAGCTAATTATTCAAATACTTTGGCAGTAGAACTTAAGTTTAGCCAAATTAGCAGCAGCGTTGCTAAATACAACTATAACTTTACTCTCTGCTCAGGAATTCAAAATTTGTGAGATTAATCATTTTCACGTTGTTTTCATCCCACTCTGGCTATTGATCAGGTTGATAAATTATTAGTCGTCGGCGTTATAAATTCCTGACACCATGGCACAAATTTAATGTGTACTGTTTTATAGAAAATTAGTAGTTTTAACCACATTTAGTCAAATTCAAAAAATGTAAAATCACTTTATGTCATGCTTTTTCTCCTGCCAAGGAAGGCAATAGGCAACTAGTACAACAAGGCTGAAGTATAAAGTATAAAGTATGAAATGAAGAAGCTTAGATGATAAGCCTTTGGGCAATTTTTAATGGGTACTTTATTTCCGCCGTGGTGTACTAGGAATAGGGGCTAGTACAAAAAGGCTGAAGTATAAAGTATGAAACCAATAAACTTGTATATTCAGTCTTTCATAGATTTATAACGGGTGCTTTATTTGCGTCGTGGCTTACTAATGTCACGATACAAGCGCCCCATTCGCTAAGAGTGGGAGTTAATTGAGAGCAGCTACCTCTAGAAACTCGACTCTAGCGCCCAAAATTTTCAAAAATTCAGCTAGCCAATGGGGGTGTGCGGGCCAAGCTGCGGCTGTGACTAAGTTACCATCAACTATTGCTTGCTCTACACCAATATCAACATAGTTACCACCTGCACTACGTACATCTGGAGCACAAGCCGGATACGCAGTACAAGTTTTACCTCGGAGTACATCAGCTGCGGCTAATAACTGTAAACCATGACAAATAGCGGCGATTGGTTTATTGGTCGCAGCAAAATGGCGAGTAATTTCTAGCACTTGTGGATTGAGACGGAGATATTCTGGCGCCCTTCCACCAGGGACAATTAGCCCGTCGTAGGTGTCGGCTATGACTTCGGTAAAAGTGGCGTTGAGAGTAAAATTATGACCACGTTTTTCGCTGTAGGTTTGATCGCCCTCAAAATCGTGAATTGCTGTTCGCACCTTGTCGCCAGCTTTTTTATCTGGACAAATCGCGTCAACTGTATATCCCACCATTTGCAAAGCCTGAAAAGGCACCATTACTTCATAGTCTTCTACGTAGTCACCCACGAGCATTAAAATTTTCTGAGCAGCCATTTTGTTAATCTCCGTAATCCTGCGTCAATAGTTAATATTCCCCAGTTTGCACTAATAATCAGATTAAATTAAATTCGGCGATCGCTCTGGGAAAGTTTTGATTTTCGTGTCCAGGACGGCTGAGTTTGATCAGGACAAAACGTTGCAAAGGTCTTAAATCAGCCCACTGTTGCAAAGTGAGTGTCACGCCTATGGCTTGAAACTTTTCTGTGAGACTGGCTGGGATATTCTCAGAGTCCAGCCATGGTGGCTGGGGGTCTACAGCCAGGTTGGTTGCAGTTGTACCGGTGTGTTGTATGATTAAATCCTGGAGATACTTGCGATAAGCTTGGATGTCTGCTGCCGTAGTGCAAGCTAGTTCAACTAAACTTTTCCGTTCACCAATAGTCATCTGATGCCAATCAGATAATTTTAGCTTAATGCCGCAGGTATCTAGTTTGTAACGTACCTGCATAGGTATACAACGTAGGGAATTGACAAAATCTGTTTCAAATTCAAAGAAATCTGCCATAACTAATAGTTGCAAAATCCCAATTTTAATTACATCAATTAAAAAATCCAGCAAGGGTGTTGCTTGAGTTTAACGAGTATGTCGGGAATTACTAATACGAATGACGAAATAACTAATTGATAGTGCAAAAACAGCAATTCCCAATCCAATGATATCAATTCCCGATACCTTTTCTAAATCGAGAATAATAATTTTTCTGGCAACGGCGATTAAAGAAGTAACAATTACTAATTCTACTTGCACAACGTGTTTTCGCAAGTAAGCTGTGATATTTTCTAAAATTTCTAAAGCGATTAAAATATTTAAAAATAATCCAAATATTTTAAATAGGGTAGTATTAAATTTACCGTATGGTGTTGTAAATAATTCCTTGACCAGAAAAGCCGCTAAATCACCAAGCGCCACTAAAATTACAATCACCATAAATACAGAAAGCACTTTAGAAACTATCACCTCGATATTTTCAATCAAGTGCATAAAGTTTTCATCTTCGGTAGATTGTATAAATCTTTTGAGTAGCTTTCTCATTGCTCACACCCCATATGTTTAATACAAAATTCAAAAAACATCATCCCTTGGGGAGAATTAGTTTAAATAAAAAATATTGGATATCAATTGGAAATTTTGGTCAATAAAATTATGTTTTGACCACCCAAACCTTTAGAGACGCTGCAATGCAACGTCTCTACACAACAGAATTGATTGATTCAGAGGTTGAAACTTTTGGATGATGGCAATTGTGCAAAATTAATCGTTATAGTCATGAGTATAAATGCCATGAATAGCATTTGTACAATAGACAAAAATAATTGTCACTATTGACTATAGCTGATTAATCAAATTACTAATCTTTGTCGAACTTAGGATATACTTAGTAGCTTACCATTGAGAAGACTGGAGTTGATAATTATTAACTCTGGCTGTTTGAGATACCAACCCTAGTTGCACTGCACAGGCTTTTAATTCTGGTTGGAGTGAATCGGGACAAGATTCGGGATGAGTGAGGGCGTTAGCTTCGGCGTCTTTTGCCCACAGTGTACCCCAATGCATGGGGACAAACACCGTCCCAGGGGCGATCGCTTTTGTAACTTTAGCCGGAAATTGAGCTTTACCTCGGCGCGATCGCACTTCTACCCAAGATTGGTCTGTAATCCCCAACTTCGCCGCATCACGGGGATGAATCTCAATAAACGGCTCAGGGTGCATTTGGCGAATTTTGTCAATTCTACCGGTGCGCGTCAGTGTGTGCCAATGACCATAAAGTCGCCCATTTGTCAATACAAAAGGATAATCTGGGTCTGGTGGTTCTGCTAATCCCCGCGAGTGATAAGCACCAAATCGGGCGCGTCCGTCGGGAGTGTGGAAGCGGAGATTGGTATAGAGTCGCTTGGAAGATGAGGAATCATTTCCCACACCGGGACACGGCCATTGCGTCGCGCCGGTTGCTAAACGCTGATGACTGATACCTGACATATCACAGGGGCGATGGCGAGTCAATTGCACAAACTCCCCATAAACCTCAGCAGAACTAGCAAAAGTAAACTTGTCTGCAAAACCTAATCTGCGTCCAACTTCGGCGAAGATTTCCCAATCGGCTTTTGCTTCTCGTGGCGGTTGACGGAATGCTGAACACAGAGTTACTCTGCGTTCAGAGTTAGTCATCACACCAGTTTTTTCACCCCATTGGGCTGCAGGAAGTAACAAATGAGCAAAAGCAGCAGTTTCCGTGGGATAATAGGCGTCTTGGTAAATAGTGAAGGGCGATCGCCGCAACGCCTTTTTAGTTCGTTCCAAATCTGGTAAACTCACAGCAGGATTAGTCGCCGCAATCCATAGCAGACCCACATTTCCCGCTTCTAAAGCCATCATCATTTCCCAAACGGTCATCCCAGGATCAGGTGAAATTTGTCCAGATGACAATCCCCAAAACGCCTCAACTTCCGCGCGGTGTGCTGGATTTTTCACACTGCGATAACCGGGTAAAAGATGAGATAAACCGCCAGCTTCTCTTCCTCCCATTGCATTTGGCTGTCCGGTGAGGGAAAAAGGCCCAGCCCCAGGTTTACCAACTTGTCCAGTCATCAAATGCAGATTGATGATCGTTCTCACCTTAGCCGTACCTTCACTGGATTGATTCACACCCATCGACCACAGAGATAACACCCGTTGGGATTCTCCCCAATAGCGAGCAGCTGTTTCTAAATCTTCTACCTTGATTCCACAGCGTTGAGCGACAATATCCGGGGAATAGTGGCGAATCACCTCAGCGTAGGCGGGAAAATTGCTGGTACAGTCGTCGATAAACCCGACATCAATGTGATTCCAGCGCATCAATAAATGAGCAATACCATTTAACAAATCAATATCCGTACCAGGACGAATCGCTAAATGTAAATCAGCTACTTCTGCGGTGGGCGTGCGTCGCGGATCCACCACAATCATTTTCACATGGCGATGTTTTTTGTGGTATTTCGCCAAGCGATTAAACACAATGGGGTGACATTCAGCGGTATTCGTACCAATGAGAAATGCACAATCAGTTAATTCTAAATCTTCGTAACAGCAAGGGGGCCCATCCGCACCAAAACTTTGAATATAACCGGATACCGCACTAGACATACACAAGCGGGAGTTGGCGTCAAAGTTATTTGTCCCTAGACATCCTTTTAAGAGTTTTTGGGCTGTGTAATAGTCTTCGGTTTGAAACTGACCGGAACCATACATACATATAGCTTCTGGCCCTTGAGTACAGCGGACTTTTTGAATCTGGTTAGTGATTTGCTCAAAAGCCTCATCCCAGGTGATCCGGCGGAATTCTTGATCTAAAGAATCTCGCAGCATCGGGTAATGTAGTCTGTTTTTATCGAGAGATTCGGCGATCGTTGCACCTTTAACGCAAACCATACCCTGACTGGATGGATGAGCTTTATCACCTCGCACTCGCCAAGTGGGAGTTCCTTCACTGTCTCGATTAGTTGCTTTTCCCGGTTGCGCTGGGGGTGATACTTCTAATCCGCAGCCAACACCACAGTAGGGACAAAGGGTTTTGGTAAATTCAGTCATATTTTTTGTTTCGCGCATAGACGCGGAGCGGCTTCTCGTAGAGTAGGCGCAGCGAAAAGTTGCGTGCGGGGGTTCCCCCCGTTGAGCAAACTTTTCAAGACAAAGGCGCAAAGAAAAATACTAATAAAAACAGCAACTATTAATGATGTTTATGATTGGTTATTGATGGTTGATTGTATGAAAGAGGAGTAAAAAGGATAAAATATTTCAGGTTTTATCCTTTGTTTTTAATGAACAGTTATCAATCTTTTTTCTTGATTTAATCTTCTATTAAAACGGAAGAAGATTCAGATTTTGTTGTTGATAATTCCTTTTCATCAGCAGCAAAAGAATTTTTTGGTTCTTGGAGAAAGAAAGCGCACATAGAGGCACAAATTAGGGCAGCTACACCCATTGTGGTAAAGAGGGTTGAAGCGTCGGTTAAGCTAAAGATAGTGAGATAAACTACGCCGCCAAAATTACCGTAGGCGCCGACGTTCCCGGCGATTTGTCCTGTGACTTCTTTTTTGATGAGGGGGACAATACCATAGGTGGCACCACAACCAGCTTGAGCGAAGTAAGCAGCGAACATGGTGACAGCGATCGCTAAAGGAATGGGCCAGCTACGGTTGATAAAATGTGCCATCAAATAGCCGACGCCAATCCCTACACTGATGATTGTAATTGTCCATTTACGCGAGCCAAATTTATCAGAAATTAAGCCACCACTGGGACGAGAAACTAAGTTTAAAAAAGGATAAGTAGCAGCAATCATTCCTGCAACTACATGCTCTAAACCAAAGGTTTTTTCAAAGAAGGCGGGGAGCATAGAAACGACTGCAAGTTCGGAACCAAAATTAGTAACGTAGGTGAATTCGAGTAATGCTACTTGACCAAATTGATAGCGTTGTGACGGGGTATAAGTTTTCTTTCCTGTTAACAGTTCGCGGTTGACTTGATAGGCTTTGTATGTTTGGTAAGCAAATAATCCTGCTAAAAGTATCCAAACTACATACATTTGGGTGAGAGTCAAAAAGTGAATGTTTTTTTGTTCTAAGCGCCAAGCTAATAAACCCAAGGCGAAAATTAAACCAAAGTTTGAGATAATCATTGCCCAGAAACTTTTAATGCTGGTTACTTCTAGGGCGCCATTTTTCTTAGGTTGTTTGTAGACTTTTCCGGGGGGTGTATCTTGGACGCTATTGTAATATATGATGCCATAGGCGGCAGCAATAATACCTGTAAGGGCGATCGCTAACCGCCAGTTAGAAGCACCACCAGTTAAAAACCCAGTCACCACTGCAACCATTGGTAGCGCAAACTCTGCACCAAAAGCGCCAAAGTTACCCCAACCGCCATAAATACCTTGAGCAATTCCCATTTCTTTCGGCGGGAACCATTCGGCTACCATGCGGATACCGACGACAAACCCAGAGCCGACAATCCCCATTAACAAACGACTGATGACTAATTGGTTAAAGTCTTGTGAAAATGCTGTAGCCAGACAGGGAACCACAGCAAACATCAGCAGCATTGAGTAGGTGATTCTGGGGCCAAAACGATCAAGCAGCATCCCGATAATAATCCGCGCCGGAATCGTTAAAGCTAGGTTACAAATGCCCAAAGTTTTAATTTGTTCAGGTGCTAGTTGTAGCTGCTTACCAATAGTTGTAGCGAAGGGCGCAAAATTAAACCAACAGACGAAGGTGAGAAAGAAAGCAAACCAAGTCTGATGTAAGATGCGATAGCGATTTCTGAAGGAAAATAATTCTTTGAGCATTGTCACTCTCCTCGGTCATGCAATTGTGCAAACCCCGCCTCTTGGAGGGGCGTGCGTTTCACTGTTCAACTAAACAAAGCCGCAGCCTAATTCCCAGCTCCTTCATCGTGAGCATATCGGCGATAGAGGAAGTCCAGAGCTTCGTTGCGGAGGTCGAAGAATTGCGGATCTTCCATGATCCGCTGACGGTTACGGGGACGGGAAAAGGGTATGTTGAGAATTTCGCCAATTTTCGCAGCGGGGCCGTTTGTCATCATGACAACTCTGTCGGCGAGAAAAAGTGCTTCGTCGATGTCATGAGTGATCATTAGCACTGTGACTTGATGATCGCGCCAAATCTGCAGTAGTTCTTCTTGTAATTCTTCTTTGGTGATGGCGTCTAATGCGCCGAATGGTTCGTCAAGGATGAGGACTTGGGGACGGATGGAAAGAGCGCGGGCGATCGCTACTCTTTGTTTCATTCCACCAGAAATTTGATTAGGTTTTTTCTCAGCCGCTTCTGTCAACCCTACCATTGCTAAATGTTCTTTAACGATCGCTCTTTTTTCGGCTTCAGGTTTTTTAGGAAACACTGAATCAACCGCTAAATAAACGTTTTCAAAAACATTCAACCAAGGTAAAAGGCAATAATTTTGAAATACCATCATCCGGTCTGGCCCTGGTTCGGTGATGGGTTGATCCTGCAAAATGACTACTCCATCAGTAGGCGTATTAAACCCAGAAACCATATTTAACAAAGTTGACTTTCCACAGCCAGAGTGACCGATGATGCAAATAAATTCACCCTCTCGCACCTGCAAATCAACCCCATCCAACACCGTATAAGGGCCATCAGGAGTTGCATAAACCTTACTCACCCCTTCAATTACCAAAAAATTCTCAGCCTTAGTAGCTTGCAATTGATTCAATTTAGTGGTGTCCAAATTTCTCTTAGCTGCTTGCATAACACTTACTTTTACTTACTAAACAGAACTCCTAACCTCAAAAACCCTCCGCGCCCCTCCGCGTTGAAAGTCTACTAAATAAACACTTCCTCAATTCGGATTTGACGCTTGATATCCAAACTTTTGAGGTATTCAATCGGCTCTGAGGGGTTAAAAACTTTACCATCAAATAAATGAATCGGGTTATCTTCCCCAATATCGAGTAAGCCCAGATCCCGTGCTGCGGCGCCAAAAACATCTGACCGACAAACTCTATCAATCACATCTACCCAGTTTTTCGGGAAAGCGACTAAGCCCCAACGTGCTAGTTGAGTGGTCATCCACAAAATTTCTGTGCGATTGGGATAATTAGTTTGATGGAGATAAAACTGGTTGTATGCTGTTAGTTCCTGGGGTTTGGAACCGTCGCCGCGATCGTAGGGATCAGTAAAACCAGGGCGGATGTATACAGGATCGATATTCAAATACTCAGGACGACAGATTAATTGCAGAATTTCTTCGCGGTTACGCATGTCGTCGCAGTATTTGCAAGCTTCTAAAAGAGCTTTAATCAGAGCCAGATAGGTTTGGGGATATTGTTGCGCCCAATCTTCCCGCACACCCAAGACTTTTTTCGGTTGTCCTGACCAAATTTCTAAAGCGGTAGCCGCGACAAAGCCCACATCTTCATGAACGGCGCAGTAATTCCAAGGTTCACCAGCGCAGTAACCGTCGATTTTGCCGGCTTTAAGTTGGGACACCATTTCTGTTGGTGGTAATACTGTCAAGCTGACATCAACGTCAGGATCAATACCTCCAGCCGCTAGCCAGTAACGCAAGATTAAATTCTGCATGGCTGTGGGATGCACTACTCCCAGAGTGAGAATTTTGTCGGGAGAGGCGTTAATTACAGTTTTTAAGTCACCTAAGTTTCGCACACCTTGGTCGTAGAGTTTTTTACTGAAGGTGATAGCGTTAGCATTACGAGAGAGGTTGAGGGCGTTGACGATGGGAATCGGTTTTTTGTCGCCAGCGCCCAAAGTCAGAGCTAAGGGCATTCCTGCGACCATTTGGGCTGCATCTAATCTACCTGTAGCCACACCTTTAGCGATTTGGTTCCAGCTAGTTTCGCGGCTGAGGGTGATGTTTTCTAAACCATACTGAGCAAAGAAACCTTTTTCTTGAGCCACGATTAACGGGGCTGCATCGGTAAGAGGTAAAAAGCCGATGTCGAGGTTGAGTTTTTCTAACCCGTTGCGGGCGGTGACTGCTGTTGTGGTTCGCGAAGCCTGACGTTTTTTAGCGAGTTTTTGTTGATTGAGGAAGTAAATCATTTCATTCCGCAGATTGTAATAGCTGGGATGCTTGACTACTTCTAAACGCCGACGGGGACGAGAGATGGGGACTTCGATAATTTGCCCGATATGAGCTTCTGGGCCATTGGTGAGCATGACGATGCGATCGCTCAATAATAACGCTTCATCGACATCATGTGTCACCATCACACAGGTGAGGTTATGTTCATTGCAGATTTTCATCAGTTGTTCTTGCAAACTTCCCCGTGTCAGCGCATCCAATGCACCAAATGGTTCATCTAGCAATAACAATTTAGGACGAATTGCTAAAGCCCGTGCAATAGATACCCGCTGTTTCATCCCACCAGATAACTCATTGGGGCGTTTCTTCGCCGCTAAACGCAACCCCACCATGTCAATGTGTTCTTCCACAATGGCTCTGCGGTCTGCTTTTGGCTGATTTTGATAAACTTCATCCACCGCCAAGGCGATGTTTTCTCGCACTGTTAGCCAAGGTAGCAAGGAATAGTTTTGAAATACTACCATCCTATCTGGCCCTGGTTCTCTGACTTCACGCCCTTCTAAAACCACGCCGCCCGTACTAGCTCTATCTAGACCGGCGATGATATTTAATAAGGTCGATTTACCACATCCAGAATGTCCAATTAAAGAAACAAATTCCCCTTGTTTAATTTCTAGTTCAATATTTTTTAGAGCAATATATTGTCCACCATTGGGTAGTGCAAATACTCGATCAACGTGGTCAATTTCCACAAATGTCGTCATTTTTATTTGTCCTTTTTATTCATACTTGCCAAAATGGCTAACGACTAATGACCTATCCTTCGTTAATTATTGACAAATTTTTAAGGGACAACTTTACTAGCAATCAAACCAACTAATCTATCTAACATTAAGCCCACTAAACCCACATAAATTAGTGCCAAAATCATTTCACTCATATTAGTCTCAGTGTTGGAATTAAAAGCATCCCAAATAAATGAACCAATTCCTACACCACCGACTAACATTTCTGCTGCCACAATTGCTAACCAAGATAAACCAATACCAATTCTTAAACCTGTAAATATGTAGGGAACTGTAGCAGGTAAAAGAATTTTAATGAAATATTTTGCCCCCGATAAACGTAAAACTTTAGCGACATTTCTATAGTCTTGGGGTAGCTGTTGTACACCAACTGTGGTATTGATAATAATCGGCCAAATAGATGTGATGAAAATCACGAAAATAGCTGAAGGATTTGCTTGTTGGAATGCTGCTAGAGAAATTGGCAACCACGCTAGCGGCGGTACAGTTCTTAGTACTTGAAAGAGCGGATCTACGGCACTATAAACTAATTGATTCGCGCCAATTAAAATTCCCAAAGTTATCCCCACTAAGGCGGATAAACTAAAGCCTAGTCCGACTCTTCCCAAACTAGTCAGTATCTGCCAACCTAAACCTTTATCATTTTCACCATTATCAAAGAAAGGATTAATAATAAAAGGATTCCATGTGTCTTGAATGACTTTAATCGGCCCAGGTAATTTAAATCCTGGATTTATACAAAGCAGTTGCCAAATTATTAAAAAGATGAGGAGTGCTACTATGGGAGGCAGAATTTTTTTAAAAAACACATTTGTGCTTTTATTTGATGACTTTCTTTTTTTAGTTCGACCCTGAAGAGTTGCAGTCATTGGATAGATTCTCCCGTTTTAATTGTTTCAACTTGATTGCTAAGATTTACCAACTGTGTGAAGAGACGTTACATAATAACGTCTCGGCTTGATTTTTTAGTTAAGCTTTCTTGATTTTTAAATTCTTCAAGTACTCTTCCGGCTTATCTGGGTCGAATTTAACGCCATCAAAGAAAGTCTCAATTCCACGGGAAGAACTAGCAGGAATTTCTGCAACACCAAGACTCTTAGCGGCTTGTTTCCATAAATCTTCTTTATTTACTTGGTCTACAATTTCTTTGACCTTAGTATTAGCTGGAAGTTTACCCCAGCGGATATTTTCTGTTAAGAACCAAATATCATGACTCTTATAAGGATAAGAAGCGTTATTTTCCCAGAATTTCATGCGATAGGGAAAATCTTTAACTGTGCGTCCATGACCATAGTCAATATTACCTTGAGCACGGTCGAGAATATCTGCAGCAGCGACGTTAAAATATTTGCGATCGCTACAAATTTTGCACATTTCTGCTTTATTTTCGGCTTTATCGCACCATTGCTGGGCTTCCATAAGTCCCATCAACAAAGCCTGGGTTGCATTGGGATTTTTATCAACCCAATCTTTCCGCATGGTGAAGGCTTTTTCTGGGTGGTTGTTCCACAATTCGCCTGTCACTAAGGCGGTGTAACCTAATTTTTGGCTAACTAGTTGGGCGTTCCACGGTTCACCGACACAAAAGGCGTCTACTGTACCCACTTTCATGTTGGCTACCATTTGTGGTGGTGGAACTACTTCTAAGCCTACGTCTTGATCGGGATCAATACCGCCAGCGGCTAACCAGTAACGCATCCATAAATCGTGGGTACCGCCAGGAAATGTCACGGCTACTTTCATGGCTTGTTTAGCAGCTTTTGCTTTATCTGCTAAGGCTTTGAGTGCTTTGCTATCTGCGGAAATTTTCAAGTCTTGATATTTATCGGCGACGGAGATAGCCTGACCGTTCACATTTAATCTGGCGAGAATGTATAGAGGTACTTTATCGCTGATGGTGATCAGGTAGGGCATGGGGCTAAGGATATGGGAGCCATCAATTCCATTACCTGCAGAACCGATTTTTAAGTCTTCGCGGACTACTACCCATGATTTTTCTTTTTTGAGTTCGACATCAGTCATCCCATATTTGGCAAAGAAGCCTTTCTCTTTGGCAATAATTAGGGGTGCGGAGTCGGTGAGGGGAATAAATCCTAGTTTGGCTTTGGTGGTTTCGACTTTCGGTGCATTACTGACTGCACTCACATTAGCTGCTTTCTCTGTACCGCCGCTAGGAGCAGTGTTGTCTGCACTAGAGTTATTGGATGAGCAACCATGCACCAAGATAGTAGCAGCAGATGCAGATGCAGCGGTGATGATGAATTTTCTGCGGGTAAAGTTGGTCATTTGTGGGGTGATGATTGTTTTGGGTTTGTTGGTGTCAGTTTCGGAACTTCTCCCTTGAAGTTCCAGATTTCGCAGCCTTGCAAAATTAATGAAATAGTCTGTAGCGAGGACTTTAGTCCTCTTTTTGAGTGCTTCATCGCTCACCACAAACTGATCAAAATTAATGTCAGCTATGAAACTGCAGTTGATACCAAAGCTTCTGGCCTTGGTTGGGCTTGGAAATGTTCGATTAATAAATTCCGTAACACTGGCTGTAAATCTTCGCAGGGTACGCCTTTGGTGACGCAGGTTCCGAGTTGGGCGTCTTTACCGACTTTACCGCCCATATAGATGTCAACGCCGTCAACAGCTTTGCCATTTTTGCGGGCTTTGGTACCCATTAAGCCGATATCTGCAACTTGGGGTTGTCCGCAGGAGTTAGGACAACCAGTCCAGTGAATTCGCACTGGATGAGTCAGGATTAACTCGGCTTCTAAGGCTTTGATCATTTCTTGGGCGCGGTTTTTGGTTTCGATGAGGGCGAAGTTACAAAATTGTGCGCCTGTACAAGAAACGAGCGATCGCGTTAATAAACCAGGATCTATGGCAAACTTCTCTAGGAGAGGTTCTGATAAGAATGTCGCTAGTCGGGAATCTGGGACGTGGGGAATAATCAGGTTTTGCTCTACGGTGATGCGGATTTCACCGCTACCGTAAACTTCCGCTAATCGGGCGATCGCAAACATATCTTCTGCATACAGCCGACCAACGGGTATATGTATACCCACGTAGTTTAACCCGGATTGCTTTTGTTTGTATACGCCGATGTGGTCGCGTTTTTCCCAGTCGATTTCGTCTTTCGGGGCTGCGGGTGATAATGTTTTCCCTAAGCGCTTTTCGACTTCTGCACGGAATTTTTCTAAACCCCATTCGTCAATCAGCCACATCAAGCGGGCTTTTTGGCGATTGCCTCTTAAGCCGTGATCCCGATAAACTTCCAATACGGCTCTACATACTGCAACTACGTCTGTGGGAGTTACCCACGCATTCAAGGGAATCGCCGCTTCGCAGCGTTTGGCTGAGAAGAAGCCACCCACAAGGATATTGAAGCCGAATATTTTTTGGGTGGTGGGGACAGGATTTCCCCCTGTCTCCCCATCTTCCCATCTCCCCATCTCTTCTCGAAACGCTGGGACAAAAGCCAAATCATTAATTTCGGCGTGGACAGAATTGTCTCTACCACCAGCGATCGCTATGTTAAATTTACGGGGTAGATTGGTAAATTCTGCGTTTCCTTCCCCTTTATTGGTCAGCATATCTTGAATTTGCTGCACCAATTCCCGCGTATCAAACAACTCGTCTGCATCCAACCCGGCGACGGGATCGCCTGTGATGTTGCGTACATTGTCCATCCCAGATTGGACGCTGGTTAAACCAACAGCATGAAATCTATTGAAGATATCCGGTAAATCTTCAATCCTGATTCCCCGCAATTGCAGATTCTGCCTCGTGGTAATATCAGCGTTGCCATCATCGCCGTAACGTTGCACTACTTCCGCTAATACACGCAGTTGTTGACTGGTGATAATACCGTTTGGTAAGCGCATCCGCATCATGAACTTACCCGGTGTAACTGGGCGAAAAAATACACCTACCCACTTGAGACGATGTTCGCGGTCGGTCGCGTCCATTGCTTCCCATCCCAGAGATGCAAATTTTTCAATCTCTGTTTTGACGGCGAGTCCATCTTTTTCGGCTTTGAATTTTTCAAACTTGTTCAGACTGGTTGTGGTAGTTGCTGTGTCTGTCATAATTCGTAATTCTTACACGGCCAGGGGTTCACTGAAACTGGAATTATGGGCTTGGGTCTACTTCACAGGTCATTTGTATATTTACTTAAATGCTTATTTGTCAATACTGAGCAGTTACTGAATGTGTAACGATTTACATGATTTTCAGGTTAATGGCATTTTTCCGCTAAAATCGTATAAATAGCTACGAAATAAATGTAAAAATGCTGAATTTGAATTGTTCGTATGCAGTTTTTGCATTCACTTCAGCTAATTAAGCGACTCAAAGCATTTTAAAAGGGAACAGGGAACGGGGAACAAAAAACAATATATGTAATTAATTTTCTCTAAGTACTTATGGAGTACGAGTAGTCGGTAAATTTTCGGTACCCAACCCACAAAGCGTGAAATTTGGTTATATCTGGCAAATAACACGTATCTTTACAGAATTAACTTATATTCTTAACCGCAATCAAACCTATAATTACTGTATGAAATATTAGAAGTTACACAAGCAATTTTACTGAAATTGCGGGAGTTAATCATGAAAATCAAACTAGCGTCATTAACAGTTGGTGCGATGATGGGAGCGATCGCTCTCACAGCCAACTTCAATCAACCAAGTTACGCCCAAAACTCTACCTTCTACTGCGGTGTGAGTCAAGGCGCACCAGCAACCATAGCCAGAACACCCAACGGAAACATCACAGTTATTCGTTGGGTTTCGGCCCACTTCGACGAAGCTGGTTACGACCCCCAGAGGCGTTGTGAAGAAGTATCTGGACGTTTCCAAACATACAAAAACAACGGTACTTTAAATTACATCACCACAGGTATCATGAATAGTCAACCAGTTGTCTGTGTCAGCAGTACCAACGGTGGTGGTTGTAACGGATTGCTGTTTACCCTGAAGCCGAGACAAAACGCCAGCAAAGTCGTTCAACAGTTGTTTAATGTCCGCGTGGGTGCTTCTGGGCCATTAAACGAGAGTTCAGAACGTGTATATATAGATGTCAACCAACTGCTAAATTCCTCTGCGACAGAAAACAATAACTCACCCAACGAAAAACCCAAGCTACCTACACCAGGAAATAGCCAACCACTGTTTTAACAGTGAAAAATAGAACTCTCGTCTTTTTAATTGTTTGTCTTAGTAGTATCTTTCTCTCAGTTTCAGTCAAAGCGCTTCCCATCACATCACCACAAATTTATCAACAAGCACAAGCAATTACAGTCAAAGTTTTATCAGGGGATACATCAGGTTCTGGAACTTTAATTCAGCGACAAGGACGAACTTATACAGTTATTACAAATCAGCACGTCCTCACACCAGGACAGGGTAGCAGATATCGCATCCAAACACCTGATGGTCGCATCTATCCAGCAACTGTATCGCCGTCAAAAAATCAAATTTATCGTCAAGATTTAGGGTTGCTACAGTTTTTTAGTCGCCAGAAAACCTACTCAGTTGCATTACTCAATACTTCAGCAAATATTGAAGCAGAAGCAACAGTATTTGCAGCCGGTTTTCCCATCAATTCATCAGGATTAGTGCTGACAACTGGGCGAATTTCCCTATTACTAGACAAACCATTAAATGACGGATATCAGATTGGTTACACCAACCAAATTCACAAAGGAATGAGTGGAGGAGCATTATTAAATCTGCATGGTGAAGTTATCGGTATTAATGGTAGACACGCCTACCCATTATGGAACAATCCCGATATTTTTGCTGATGGTTCCACACCATCAACTAACCTCCAACAACAGATAAATCAACTGAGTTGGGCGATTCCCATGCAGAGTTTTTTAAAACTAATCACTCAATTTGCTCTTTAGATTAGTTCGTAGTAAGCACTCTAGTGCTTAAGATTCAAGGACTGAAGTCCTTACTACGAACCCCTACTAAACCCAATTTGTTGAACTATTAGGAAATCGAATTATGAAATTAGGAAACGAATTGCCAGTAATATTAGGTAGCGCCTTTTTCGCTAGTGCAATTGTGATTACTCAACCACAAATAGCTGCAGCACTTTCAGGAGAAGAAGTTAATAACATCGCTCGTGAAGTTACAGTTTTAGTTAACGGAATTAACCCAGGTTCCGGGGTAATTATAGCTAAAGATAGCAGCACCTATTACGTGCTCACAGCCAACCATGTAGTTAAAACACAAGACGAATATCAAATAATTACCCACGACAAACAAGCTTATAAAATTGATTACAAAAAAATCAAACATTTCTCCGGCTTAGATTTAGCATTAGTCGAATTTAGTAGCAAAAAAGATTATAAAGTTGCTACCCTTGCTAACTCTGATTTAGCCACAGAAGGCAAAACAATATATATTTCTGGCTGGCCTAATCCTGGACAGAATATTACAGAAAGAATTCGCCAATTTACCACAGGTCAAATTTCTTCCCGTCCCCAAAAACCCCTAGCCGATGGTTATGGAGTGGTGTATACAAATGTTACCAGAGCCGGGATGAGCGGCGGCCCTGTTTTCGACACAATGGGGCGCGTAATTGCGATTCATGGACGCGGTGAAGGGGAAGTAATTTCAAATGAAGAAAAACAGAAACTCCAAGAATCAGGAGCAGGAAACATATTAGCAACTGCGAGTAAGGTAGGTTTTAATTTGGGAATTCCCATCAACAGTTTTTTAAGCAAAGCACCCCAACAAGGAATTTATTTAGGGTTAAAAGTAGAAAATTCACCGCCACAAGAATCGAAAGAGAAGTATGTAGCCAGTAATCAAGTTGATGCTAGAGACAAGATGGATATCAAAGATGTATTAAATACGATCAATGATACTGTGAAGACGATTGAAAATATTCGTCGCATCCTCCCTTTTTAGAGGATGCTTGTTAAGCCAAAAAATTAAATAATATCCTCGACTTCTTTAACAAGTCGAGGATATGAAAATAGCGAATTATTGTTATAGCAATTCTCGGTCATATGAGGTACACAGTCGTAAGGGCACGGCACCGCCCATTAGTGTCAACTTAACGTGAAACCCTTGTCAAAACTCGATTTTGGATTCACTCACTTACCATGACAATCCGCGTTACCCCACCCCGGCTTTGCTGGCGCAAAACCTCCCCTCCCCTTGCTAAGGGGAGGGGAAGAAGGGGTGGGGTAAAACGCCTGGGGGACAAAGGTTTTAGCTTAAGTTGACACCAATGGGCACCGCCGTGCCCCTAGAGGCGACGATATAATGTTGTACCGCATCTGAATGGGAACCGCTATATTATCCATTATTGTAAAGATATATGCGCCAAATTAGATTAATTATTATCGGCTTAATCAGCTTTCTTTCCATAGCGGCTGGTTCTTGGTTTCATCGAGCGATCGCAATTTCTCTGTGTGGTGTTTTGGGGATTAATTCACCTGCTTGTTATGTGTTGGGTTATCTTTGATAAGACTGACGCAACTAGAATGGAGACGCGAATTTTCGCGTCTCTACGTTTTCACAGGAGGTCTATTGTGAGAAGATGCAATTTACGAGAGTAAGGTGCACTCAAAATCGTGGATAATATCAACCAACTTTTGGTACAAGCGCAAATAGCCTGCGATGCGGCTGATTGGTCATTGCTGATTCAGTATCTACAAGAATTGATTTTGCATCAGAAGGGGACACGTGCAGATATAGCTCAAAATCGAGAGCAAATTCTAGATTTAGCGCTGTCAGTCCTGGAAATGGGGGATTTTCAACAGCGTTGGGAAGTTGCTAAGGTGTTCACCAATTTGGGCGAGGTGGCTATTCCCTCACTCATCGACATCATAGAAAATGAAGATGCAGAGGAGGAGGTGCGGTGGTATGCGGTGCGGATTTTGGGTGAATTTCAGCATCCAGAGG
Organism: Fortiea contorta PCC 7126; assembly: GCF_000332295.1. Classification (GTDB taxonomy): domain Bacteria; phylum Cyanobacteriota; class Cyanobacteriia; order Cyanobacteriales; family Nostocaceae; genus Fortiea; species Fortiea contorta. Next base: position 2,364,020 of record NZ_KB235930.1, read on the forward strand.
CGATCGCTCCTTTGATATCATTGTTAAGAAATGTTGACAGCGAAGAACTCCAAGCGATCGCCTCTACTGCTCTGGGACAAATCGGCGCACCGGCGATCGCATCTCTCACGGAATTATTAGCAGCAAATGATACAAAGTTGTTGGCGGTGCGATCGCTAGCTTATATCCGACACCCAGACATTATCCCACCCTTACTCGCTCTGGTACAAGATTCCCAAGCATCTGTGAGAACAGCAGCGATTGAAGCTATCAGTAATTTTCCTGACAAGCAAGTTTCATTTATACTAGTAAATGCTTTAGATGATTCAGCCTCTACTGTCCGCCGTGTCGCTGTTTTGGGTTTAGGTTTTTGCTCAAAGACCCACCAAGATTTAGATTTAGTCCAGAAAATTCAACCCAAACTTTATGATTTGAATCAGGACGTCGCTTGTGCTGCGGCTGTTTCCTTAGCAAGAATTGGTGGTGCTGACGCCGCTGAACATTTATTTCAAGTCCTGACCTCACCTCAAGCACCGCTGCGATTGCAACTCGAAGCTATCCGCGCCTTGAGTCGTTTGGAGACTGCTGCGACTTTGAAATATTTACAACAGGTTCTGAATATATACACAACAGAAGTAATTTGTCAAGAAATCGTCACCGTTTTCGGGAGAGTGCAACAGCCACAGTTGACTAAATTGGCTGGGGAAATTTTGCTGAATATGCTCAAATCAAAGCATCCAGCGACAAATTTTGCCAACATTAAAAGTGCGATCGCCCTTTCTTTAGGACAATTAGGCGCGATGGAAGCCATCGAGCCGCTGATTTCACTGCTAGCAGATGCAGATGCGTCAGTGAGATTACATGCGATCGCGTCCCTCAAAAATCTCGCCCCAGAAGCCACACATCAACAATTGCAGCAACTAGCAGATACCACACTCACACCAGATTTACAACAAGGAATAGCGATCGCTCTCGCAGAATGGGGGAGATGAGCAAAAAATAATTTCTCTAGAAGCGATGGCAATGGTCACTGCTCATTTTCACCTTTAGCATAATAATGAAACAAGAAACATTTACTATTTTGTCGAATGTCTATGATCAACTACAACAGATAGCAGCGCGATTGTATACAGATGCAGAAGTAGCATTACAAAATAATGATTTTGATGATGCTAGTTTGCTTCAAAGCAGAGCAGATAAAATTTATGAAGAAGCCGAAAATATCGATACTTTGATTTTAGAACTGGAGGACGAATGAAAACTGTAGAACAATTAAAAACTCGGATTCTAGAACTAGGTAGACAAGCCGCATACTTTAGTCAGCAAGCGATTGAAGTTAGTAAAACTAATCGTGAACAAAGCAAAATTTTAATGAAACAAGCTAAAGAAGCTAGTAAACGTTGCCAATTATTAATACAAGAATTAAAAAGACAAAGTATTTAATTAAATAGCTCTAAAAACTCTTAAAAAGGGAATAAGGGATAGGCTACTGGCAACAGTTTACAGTTCCCTGTTAAGAGTTAAGAGTTGCGAACTATTAATGTTAATAAAAACCAAAAATGCAATTAAAGCTACATAAAACATGCAGCTAGAACAGTTGCAAGCCTTTGTAGCGATCGCCCTCGCAGAATGGGGGAGATGAGGGAAATTTCCAATAGTGCTATTTGCTTGACAAGCAATCCTCTATAAATAAGTGTGATACACCAAACTCAGGCCTTTTTAAGATTTTTTCCCAATCCTCATAAGTGCGAATCTCGCCAGTACCCGCTTTCACTTGCTCACGGGTTAAGGGGCGTTGAATTACCCCAAATTTTCTGTTGGCGAGACGAATATTCAAACGCTTCTTCTCGAGTAAAGACAAACTCATAAACTTTTTCTCCTGCACTTAGATCCCGTATCCCCCGGCAGCTCATTCCTACCTTACTATCATAATATTCAAAAGCTCCGACCTTGGAAAATAGTAGAACTAATGGTTCACTGCCTAAATCAGATTATGATACAATTTTTAGTTCTACGTTTACGCAATACCAAATTAACCATTTACCAACAGGTTCTACCAACCTAATAGTTTTTTTACCTCTACAGAGAGGATTTGTTTCTAAATTATCAATTACTACAATAGAAGGATTATTTTTAGGAAAAATACCATACTGAACCAGTCCCCATAGTTCAGACTCTACACTCATTTTGACAATAGTTAATCTTTCTGTGCGGTTATTATTCCAGATTTCAGTCCAAGGATATGTCCAATTTTTCGGCATATCAGATAATTGAGCAGGAGATAACAGCGCATTTTTTACTTTTTCTCCTTCTATTTTAACTGGAACATGATATGCACCTATATCTGAATCCATACTGTTTTTACGCTGACATAAAAAAAGACTTGTAGCAAACTCTACCAAATTATGGCTAAAAATCCAGTAAGTTAATAAAAGCTATAAATGTAATTCAGGCTACATAAAACATGCGACTAGAACAGTTGCAAGCCTTTCTGGCGATCGCGGAAACCGGTAGCTTTCAACAAGCTGCGAGAAGGTGTGGTGTTACTCAATCGACAATTAGTCGCCAAATCCAGTCATTAGAGGCAGATTTGGCGGTAGAACTATTTCATAGAACAACCCACGCCAAGCTGACGTTGGGAGGTGAGAGGTTGCTACCCCGTGTCCGCAAAATTTGCCAAGAATGGCAAAGCGCGACAGACGAATTAGCAGATCTAATCGCAGGTAAGCAACCGGAACTCTGTATCGCCGCGATCCATTCTCTGTGCGGTTCTTATTTACCACCAGTGTTGCAGAAATTTTGTCATGATTATCCTGATGTGCAATTGCGGATTACATCTTTAGGAAGCGATCGCGCCCTCAAAGTCCTCAAAGATGGTTTAGTTGATTTGGCAATTGTCATGAATAATCGCTTTTTGACTACGAGCAGAGAAATGGTGGTGGAAACACTATACGATGAACCCATAGAAGTTCTCAGCGCAGCTAGTCATCCCCTCGCCAAATATGAACATATCCCTTGGTCAGAACTGATTCGCTACCCACAGGTAGTTTTTAAAGATGGTTATGGGATGCAGCGCTTAATTCAAGACAGATTTGAGCGCTTAGAAGCTACACTCCACGCCGCTTTAGAGGTGAATACCCTAGACGCCTTTCGGGGAGTAGTCCGCCAAGGAGAACTCATCGCCTTGCTACCGCAATCAGCATTAGTGGAAGCACGTCATGACCCCAGCTTGGCAATTCGTCCCCTAGCGAGTAACAGCATGGGTGCTGTGGCTGAAGGTTCGAGCTTAACCCGGCGAGTGGTGATGGTAACAACTCAAGATCGGCTGCAAATTCCCCCCATCAAGCATTTTTGGCAATTGGTGCGAGAAAATATTCCCCCCCAAATTGGTCAACAGCGATCGGCTTGTTGAAGTATCATAGGTCGAAAGTCAACGGTCGAAAGTCAACAGTTCAATTCTGCAACTAGACCCTTGATTAAAGAAAGGATGAAGTAAAAATTGGTACAAACCGAGTGGATCAGATTTCAGATTTCAGCCTTCAGCCTTTAGTTGACCCTTGACCATCGACTACTATGAGCAACATATTTAGGGAATTGCTGCAAAAGGTGGGGAGTGGAAACCACACATCAGAAAATTTAACTCGTGCGGAAGCAGCTACGGCCACGAAAATGATGCTACTGGGAGAAGCGACGCCAGCCCAAATCGGCGCATTTTTAATCGCCCACCGTATTCGGCGTCCCACGGGAGAAGAGTTAGCGGGAATGTTAGACGCCTATGATGAACTAGGGCCAAAATTGCCATCGATTGGTGGCGATCAACCAGTAATCATTTTTGGTGTACCTTATGATGGCAGAACTCGTACTGCACCCATCACTCCCATCACGGCTTTATTGCTAGCTACCGCAGGACAACCAGTAGTGATGCACGGTGGCGATCGCCTACCTACGAAATACGGTCTACCTCTAATAGAGATTTGGCAAGGATTGGGGGTGGATTGGACTAGTTTATCCCTAGCCCAAACCCAAAGAGTATTTGAACAAACGGGTATTGGATTTATCTATACACCTAGACATTTTCCCTTAACTAAGACTATTTGGGAATACCGCGATCAACTCGGCAAGCGTCCACCTTTTGCCACAATGGAACTAATTTGGTGTCCTTATGCCGGGGATAAGCATATTATTGCCGGTTTTGTCCATCCACCAACAGAAGGAATGTTTCAGGTGGCTTTGGAATTACGAGAGGTGGGAAAATACACATTTGTCAAGGGATTAGAAGGGAGTTGTGACTTACCACGCGATCGCACAGCCATTATTAGCCGCTCTTCATCCACCCCATCCCCAGAAATAGAACGGTTGCATCTCGTGCCCCGTGAATACAACTTTACGACTAAAAATGTCCCTCTTGACACTACTACAGAACTACTAGCCCAAATGCAGACTGTGTTGGCTGGTAAATCCGGGGAACTAACGCAAACAGCTTTATGGAACGGCGGATTTTATCTATGGCGTAGTGGTATTTGTCCAGATATGCCACAAGCCTTAGCCAAAGCCGAAGAATTATTCACCAGTGGAGCAGTAGCCGCCAAACTCAAACAACTCAGCACAGCTTTGTGCCAACTCACCACACATTAACTTTAAACCACAGATAAAATTAAACCCTCACGAGCTAGTAACGCTTTCGGAAACACGGATTTAATTTGAGCCTGTACCTGATCTAAAAAATTATCGTCATCATCTGGGTGGTGATGCGAAACAACCAACTTTTGCACCCCAGCTTTATTTCCTAAATTAACCGCAGTTTGCCAGTGCAAATCCGCTGAATCATGCTTATGAGCAGCGGGAGGTGGGTAAGTAGCATTGGCAATCAGTAAATCTACCCCTGTAATAAATTTGATAATTCGTTCTTGCTCTACTTTGTCAATACTCTTGTGTAAATCTGTAATGTATGCTACGCTGGCTTGCTGCCATGTAATTCGATAGCCAACAGACCTGAGAGCTTGATTGATCAGTGCTGTCACCATCGTCACATCATCCAACTTCACCTCACTATTGGGAGTCAGATTATAGAAATGCAATTGTGATTGCATTGCTTGTAGCGGATAAGGAAAATGCGGCTGCAGCATTTGGTCATACAAGCACTGTTTAATAGAAGCACTATTAGAAGCAGCAGTACCGTATATATGAAAGCAGTTTTCCGCTATAAATGCTGGGGCGAAAAAAGGAAATCCCTGAATGCGATTTGATTGGGAGTTGGTAAAAAATAAATGAGCTTCTATTGGCTGTTGCTGTTGCTGCCAAGTTTTACCCAATATCCGTAAACCAGTACCACCATCAAAAATCAAGTGTTTTCCAGCTACTTGTATTTCCACACAAGGAGTATTGCCACCATAGCGGCTAGTGCTGCAGCCTGGGGTAGGAATTAAACCCCTCACACCCCAAAATTTCACTAAAAATTCTTCTTCTACACTACTCGTTAGGGTAGTTTGGTTGGCGACTAAATAGCTTTGGGAACCCGACAGCTCAAAATTTGACATTTTTCTTGAAATTAGACCTTATTGAGCAGGTCATCGTAGTGCCGCACTTCCAAGAGTCGGTTTTTTTCGTCTACTATGACAACCGTAGGAGAGTAATTTTTTAACTCTTCTGGAGTGAACTGCCCGTAAGTCATTATAATCAGGCGATCGCCCATAATGCCTAGACGTGCGGCAGCCCCATTTAACTCTATCACTCCGGAATTAGCTGGAGCCGGTATTGCGTAGGTAATAAAACGCTCACCATTGCTTTTATTTACTATCTGTACCTGCTCGTAGGGTAAGATACCAGATTTTTCTAACAGGATTTGATCGATGCTGATACTACCCACATAGTCCAGATTTGCGCCAGTGAGGGTGCAGTTATGAATTTTTGCCAAAAGGATAGTACGTTGCATTTGATTTTGGGATTTTGTCACAATTTTGGGAGGCAATTATGGAGGATAGGGTATTAGAAGGCCACTGCATTGCAAAGAAAAGTTGCTTGTGTATTTTCCCCCCGCTCTTGCAAACTTTGGCGGGTTTCCCGTATAGAGCGCAAGTGGCGTCATTGGGTATTAGCAATTGGTTATTTCTTCTCTCATCCCTAGCCCCTAGCCCCTATCCCCCATGCCTAATTAACCTTAAACAGCTTTGATGGACTTGTCTACCAATGCTTTTACTTGGTCAACATCTTGCCATCCGAGAATTTGAGTTACCTTTTTTTCCAGATTTTTATAACTGCGGAAAAATTCAGCAATTTCTTCTAAACGGTGGGGTGCTATGTCCTTCAAGGATTTTACTTGGGCGTAGCGTGGATCTTTGTCAGGTACAGCGAGAATTTTTTCGTCGCGATCGCCGCCGTCAATCATCTCTAGAAAGCCAATTGGTCGCGCGGCAATGATGCAGCCTGGGAAGGTGGGTTCATCAATGATCACCATACCATCTAATGGGTCGCCATCATCAGCTAGGGTGTTGGGTATAAACCCATAATCATAAGGGTATTTTACCGAAGAATAAAGCACTCGATCTAGGGCAAAGGCTTGTAAGTCTTTGTCGTACTCATATTTATTTTGGCTTCCACCAACGATTTCAATCAGAACGTTGATTAAACCTGGTTTTGGTTGGGCTGGTACGCGGGATAAGTCCACAGAAAAACTCCTCCGTATGGGTGAATTATGGGCGTGCTCTATATTGGCTCCCCGTGTAGAATTTTAGGGCCAAGATGGACTACTTCCCAAAGTTTTCGGTTCACAACGGCGGATGAGGTGGACTCGAAGGGGCCTAGTGCCTATATAGTAAATGTTCCCAATCAGGGACTGGGAACGAGATTAGGCTTTAAAGTTTAAAGTTTGTTGGAGACAAGGTGTTGTGTGTCTCAAACGATATAAGTTCTGGGTAAACAACAATATTTCATCACCAATATTGTTTGTGGTAGCTATTTCATGATGTTACTTCTACAGTCAACCACGGGATTTTTTGCAGGGTAAGTAATGAAGCTTGTAACTAGATTTCATGTCCAGATGAAATGTTGTTAACAAGTCTTATTTATTCTTGACTTTTTTGGATATTGTAACTCAGTGGTTGTTGGCTATTCAAGACATCGGTCGATGAATAGTGAGCAATAAAGAATACAGGTAGAGTCAAAGTTATCAGCGCGATCGCGGTTCCCACAATGTCTGCCAAGCGATGGGAATATGTATCGGTAGAGTTGGCAGACTGGCTATTTAAATTCATACAAAATTGCAATTCATCACATCACTTGCTAGGTCTACTCTCCTAAAGAGAGCCTTAATCCTATATTATCTATTGTTTCACCGTAAATTTGTATCATGGTCGAATTTAAACCAGTTTTATAAGTGTCATAATATTATTTGTTACTTTTTCGTTTGGATACAAAGTTGAGCACAAACATTTTATAATTTGATTGCTAACTAATGTTTTTATGTTGTTCTGTGTTTAGTGTAATCTATTATTCTCACTTCTGTTTAAAGAATAGCATCAGCAGTTACATTTTTTATTTTTTCTTAAAATACACATGGACGGCATAAAAAATATATTTTCGCCTCAAAAGCTTTTGTAATAAGGTTTTTTCGATTATTAACTGTTGCGGTTTGTCCAGAAAAATACCGAATAAACACTGAAAATATCTCTTGAGAGATAGTACCGAAGCTGTAGTTACACTTAAATCAGTTGAAAACTGAATTACCACTAAGTAATTTTGTTTTTTTAACTACAAACTATTGCTGAACCACTAAATACACTCCTAAATAGTTTAGCGGTATTCATGCAATAATTGCGCTCAATAAGTACTGCTCCATGAAAATCACCTAAATTGATCAATATCACTGCGGTTTTGTCAATCTATATAGAGATAGAATAAACACTTTATTGTCAATCAAAAATCACGGGGAAGAAATAAATTTTTCTGACATCAAATATATTTTCAACAAAAATTATAGTGAATAGGGGTACGAAAAAACCGCCACTAGATGAGGGCGGTCTAGTTAAACAATCGGAGGGTAGTCGTAGTTTACTCTGCTTATTTGATAACTTCTGTAGCAGAGTTGGCGTTTGTAGAATTAATAGACGTTGGTTGAAAAAGGAGTTAGGAACTAGTGGTGTGTTTCATTACGAACTAGTCGAAATTAATGCGATATACCACTAAGGAAAGTCATTTTTATTGTTCCCTTTTCTCCTTTCCCGACTCCTTTGAAAAGTCTAATGTCTACCATAAGCGCTCATAGGTTCTTTGATAAATCGGATGTAAAGATGCTTGAAAGTTGATTTAATTACACGGGGCATGGCAAAATCGATGGGCATCATTTTATCTGGTAATCGCCAATCTTCGATGCGTAATAAGTCAGGTTCTAAGTGAGGAAACTGAATTTGGGCGAGTTCTGGACACATACCCAAGCGTTGGGAAGCAGCGATGGTGGGTACTTGATGGGGTGGAACATTGACGATTTCTACCACTGCGCGATCAAGAGCAAATACATCGGCTGCGGCTGCTAAAACACCTAAAAGCCGGGGTTCGCCACCACTAGGGCCATTGCCTTCATGACCAATGATGCCATCTAAGATGGTAAGATCAGGATTGATGGCTCTGGCGGTTTCGACTAACATTTCGCCGAAGCGGTTGGCATCTTTTCCAGCTTCTAAATGCCACCAAGCTTTCATTTTCCCAGGAACGCAGCCAAACAGGTTTTTGACTCCCATTGTTAATGTGAGTTGCATGTGGGATTTGAACTTGGGTAGGTTAATCACGACATCTGCTTCCATCGCTTCTTTAGACAGACGCAGGTGTTGAAAATTTTCACCGATAGTTTGGTATCGCTGCCCGTGAAAATCGATAATCGGGAGGTGGAGTTCTTCTATAATTGGCTGATAGCCATTGGCCACGGCGACTGCTTTAGCACTACCAAAAGCGGGACTATCTCCCAAAAATGGTAATCCACCAACTTCTATAACCATGCGAGCAACTTCATAAACTAGTTCGGGGCGGGTGGTACACTCTTTGCTAGGACGGGAGCCAGTGAGCAGGTTAGGCTTGAGCAAGACGCGATCGCCTTTTTTCACAAAAGCCGCTATTCCTCCCAGAGGTTCTAGCAAAGTGACTAGTGATTCCCGCAAAGCTTCTCGTTCGTAGGAAGTAGCCCGGATGAGACTGACAGTTGGTTGTTGAGTCTGCATGGATGGTAAATTACGCATAGTGAAAATAGAAAAGAAAAGATTTTTCCTCTTCTATCTTCCTACTATGGTTTTAATCTATCTCTATTTGTTCTGCCCTGAGGGGTGAGACACCACTCATCTGTTCCAGATTTAACACTGCGGCTAATTCGTCCGCAGTCATCAAGCCTTTGGCGATGACAATTTCTCTGAGAGATTTCCCTGTTTCTAAGGATTCTTTGGCGACAGCAGCAGCATTGAGATAACCGATGTGGGGATTGAGGGCTGTAACTAGGGCTAAACTACCTTCAGCGTATGCTAAACAGCGATCGCGGTTAGCAGTAATTCCTTGGATGCAACTTTTTGTGAGAGAGTTGATGGTGTTGCCCAAAATTTCGATGCTGTGAATGAGATTATAAGCGATCAAGGGCATCATCACATTTAGTTCCAATTGTCCGGCTTGGGCGGCTAGGGCGATCGCACTGTCGTAACCCATCACCTGAAAGCACACCATTGATGTCATCTCTGCCATAACTGGATTGTATTTACCTGGCATAATCGAGGAACCAGGTTGCACTGGCGGTAATTGAATTTCTTTGAATCCGGTTTTGGGGCCTGAATCCATTAATCTTAAATCATGGGAGATTTTGACTAAATCTTGGGCTAAGTTGCGTAAAGCGCCGGAGACATTAACAAAGGGAGCCATACTCTGCATTGCAGCCATGAGATTCGGTGCTGGTTCTAAGGGAGAATTGATTAACTCTGCAAGTATTTGCACAACTCGCCCACGATAAAAAGGATGAGTATTTAAACCAGTTCCCGCTGCGCTTCCGCCCAAACCCAAAACCATCAAATCGCCGGAAGCGGTGTATATGCGGTTTTGGTGTTCTCCTAGAATACACGCCCAAGCCTGAAAATTATCACCCAAGCGCACAGGTACGGCGTCTTGGAGGTGAGTTCTGCCAGATTTGACGATATCTTGAAATTCTGCGGCTTTGTCTGTTAAAGATGCGATCGCTTGATCTAAAGCTGGGTGTAATGTATGCGCCAGTGCCAATAAACCACCAATGCGAATCGCTGTCGGGATAACATCATTGGTAGACTGTCCATAGTTAACGTGGTCATTAGGACTCACACGCTGGTAATTGCCTTTTTGCTCACCCAGAATTTCTAAGGCGCGATTGGCTAAAACTTCATTCACATTCATGTGATGGGAAGTTCCCGCTCCAGCTTGATACACATCCACCACAAATTGATCGCGCAAATTCCCCGCCAGTATTTCATCAGCCGCTTTAACGATCGCTTGACTGATTTCTGGGGGAATGCAACCTAGTTCACCGTTAACAATAGCTGTTGCTTTTTTAATTAATAAACAAGCATCTACGTAAGTAGATAAAGGCTTAATTCCGCTGATAGGGAAGTTTTCCGTTGCTCTTAGTGTTTGGATGCCGTAATAAACACTACTAAGGATTTGGCGATCGCCCATGGAATCCCGTTCGCTACGGTATAAAGAATCTGTTTGTTCAGTCATAAATTTTTTTGGGATAATCTCAAGAACACAGATCATGCCATGGGACTATACCAATTCAAAATTGAAAATTTGCGAATAGGACAAGATAGACAAATAATCACCAATTCCCCATGCCCATTTTTGCGATGAACTTACCCAACTCAATTACATTTTCCCGCCTTTTAGCTGTACCATTTTTGCTTTATGGCTTGTACAACCCGACGCCACAGGCTAGATGGATTTGTTTAGGAATTTTTTTGATTGCGGCGTTGACTGATTGGTTAGATGGCTATTTAGCTAGAAAACTCAACCAAATTACCGATTTGGGTAAGTTTCTTGATCCTTTAGTGGATAAATTCTTAGTACTTGCGCCATTACTGGTGTTGGTAGAAATCGGCAAAGTGCCAGCTTGGGGAGTGTTTCTGATTTTAGCGCGAGAATTAGCGATCGCTGGTTGGCGGGTAAATCAAACTACGATTACGGGGGCGAATATTTGGGGTAAACTCAAAACTGTTAGTCAAATCATGGCGATCGCTCTCATGATCGCACCATTATCGCAGGTTTGGCAGATGCCCGCTTTGATTGCTTTTTGGGTCGCTGTCGCTTTAACTTTGATTTCTGGGGTAATTTATTTGTTGCCATCTCAAGATTAGATTTTTTGGATAAATCTTTTTTTGTTTCGCGCAAAGGCGCATAGACACGAAGTGGCTTCCCGAAGGGTAGGCGCAGAGAAGAGGAGGCTAAGAACAACTTTTGCAAGAGTCACCCCATCTCCCCACACTCCCCACACTTCCCACACTCCCCACACTCCCCACACTCCCCACACTCCCCACACTCCCCATCCCCCCATCTCCCCATCTCCCCATCTCCCCACCTCCCCATCATCTGCCTTTACCGAGTAACACGACTCTGATAGTTTTAAAAGCGATCGCAATATCTAACCAAAAGGAGTAATTTTTGATGTAGTAGAGGTCATAAGCTAATTTTTCGTAGGCATCTTCTACTGAGGCGCCGTAGGGATATAGTACTTGTGCCCAGCCGGTGATTCCTGGTTTGACTAAATAACGTAACTCATAATAAGGAATTGCTTGTTTGAGCTTGATATCAAATTCTGGTCGTTCGGGACGGGGGCCGATTAAACTCATTTCACCTTGGAGCACGTTCCAGATTTGCGGTAGTTCATCGATCCGCAGTGCTCTTAACCAGTGTCCCACTCTGGTGATGCGTGGATCGCGTTGAGACGCCCATTGTGCGCCGCGCTTTTCGGCATCTTGATACATGGAACGGAATTTATAAACTCTGAATGGTTTACCGTATAAGCCTGTGCGGAGTTGACTATAGAAGATTGGGCCTGGACTATCTAATTTAATTAGCAACGATACTAAAACCATGAGGGGAAAGAGTAATATCAATAGCAGTACGGTGACAACTAAGTCTGTACACCGCTTCAGCTTGAGACTGATACCGCAAGAAATTAAATTAAATCCAGCGCTAAAGGCTAACCATTTATCTTCTAATAGGGAGGAGGGAATTTTGTACCACAAGGTTTCGCAAATATCCGGTAGTCTATAAACTGGGATGCCTTGCAGCCGTAATTCCATCAATTGTTGGATTTGTGCGGCGGAAAAATCTATTTGGGTGGCTACGACTACTCCTGACCAAGGTTGTTGATTCCAGTGATGCAAGTCGGTGAAGCAGCCGCTGCAATTGAGTTCTGCTGCTGTTTTTCTTAATTGTGTGATATTTTGGTCAGTCTCGGCGAGGACGACCAATCGCCCTAGGGGGTTTTGCTCTGTAAACATTTGGGCAAATTTGATGGCACTATCACTTGCACCCAAGATTAACCAATAACTTTGTTGAGCGTGCGATCGCAACCATTTTACCGCCCATAAGCGTAATGCGATCGCGCAGATGGTAAACATACTCAAGCTAATGAATAAAACGCTTGGTTCTAACAAGCGGTAATCTGGCCAAGATTGGGATAGATAAATCAGAGTATAGGCGATCGCGCCGACGATTAAGTTGCTGATGATGATCCGAGCCGGAGCGCGCAAACCTGCAATTTGCTTGTCTGGATGGTAAGTATCTGCTAAATAGAATCCAGTGATGGTAAGCGATATTAAACCATAAATTAGCAGATTCAGACTCGGCAATACTTGACCTAAGCGTAAGTAAACAGCCACCTGCAAACATACAACTAAGGTGAAAATATCCATTACTAAAAGCAACGTGGGTAAAAAACGCGGGCTTTTCAGTAACTTAATACTGCTCTTGTAACCGTGAAATGGTATCTCCAGCATAAGTATTTTTACTAATTTTGTTTTTGAGGTTAATGAGATGCAGCGAGTATCTTTTGATGCATTGTCATACTTTATCCCAGTAACCCTGATCTAGAGCGTCCATTATAAGTTGCAAATATAGCAAAACTCTTTAGCTGTTTTTCAAATTATTTCAGTGAGTCCTGTTATCTTGCTAGTCCGATTTGCTACAAAAAATTATAATAAAGTTTTTATAAAAAGTAACTTCTGTAACTTGTTTTTCTGATATCTATGGCTGTAAGTGGCGGTTTTTAGTAAAATATACGCACTTTGTTCAATTAAATATAGTTAAATATTACTTTAAATAAAATAATGTACAGTGAATATTAATGAACTAAGTAGGCAAGGTTCTATTGAGTTTAGCAAAGATAAATATTCTCTGATTTCAGTAATATTTATTACAAAAATTCCAGAATATATTAGTAAGATTTTTTCGGTTGAATGTATAGAAAGTTCCGGAAAATCTTGAATTTTAGATGAACAAAAAATAAAAAGTGGTATAGAATGGTCGGAAAATCAGGGGGTTATGCTGCGGATTGATACCAAAGCTCACTATCCACGGTTAATTTTTATAGGATTGTGACTGTATTAAAGATATACAACACCTATAGCTGTAGCCACATAGGTTAGGACATGAGCTAAAGATAAGACGCTTACACCAAGAGACTTTCAACCCTATTCCCTGCGATGCACTGAAGCTCACTCGAAGTGTTCCCTGTTCCCTGTTCCCTGCTATACATAAACTTTTTTGGTGAAGACTACAATATTTATGCCTACTAAGCAAGAACACCCAGACGCGATTGATTTCAAGCAGTACTGGACAATCCTCAAAAGACGCTGGCTAGCGACATCGGTTGTAATCGGCTCTGTGTTTGGATTGACGGCCCTGGCTACCTTTTTGCAACAACCAGTTTATGAATCACAAGCCAAGCTACTGTTTAATAAGCAAAATGGTGTTTCATCACTGACAGGTATCTCAGCCAAGGTGGGAGAATTGGGAGGTCTAACCAACCTCAGTAACCCGGTGGATACGGAAGCTGAAGTTATCCGTTCCTACCCAATTATCAGCAAAACTATTACTAGTTTAGATCTTAAAGATAACAGGGGCGATCGCCTCACAATGGAAAAGTTTCTCAAAATATTAAAACTGAAAACCATCCGGGGAACCGATGTGATGCAGCTTTCCTACCGCAGCACCAATCCGGAGGAAGCAGCGACGGTGATTAATACGCTGATGAAATATTATTTAGAAAGTAACGTGCGTACCAACCGAGCAGAAGCCATAGCCGCACGAGAATTTTTAAGCAAGGAATTACCTAAAGTTGAAAACCGAGTTGTCAAAGCAGAGATGGCTTTGCGTCTGTTTAAAGAAAGAAATAAAGTCATAGCTCTGGATATAGAAGCAAAAGTCGGCGTAGAAGGACTCAAAGATTTAGCCGAAGCCATAGCGAGAGCTCAAGCAGAACTAGTGAGTGCTAGCGCTCGTTCCGCTGCTTTGCAAAATCAAATGGAATTGAACACCAAGCAAGCCGTAGCACTGAGCAATTTAAGTCAATCGCCTGGAGTGCAACAAGTATTGACCCAATATCAAAAGGTTCAAGATGAAATAGCTGTAGCTAAAACTCGGTACACAGAAGATAATCCCACAATTGTGAATCTGGTAGAAAAAGCAGCCGCTCTCAAAAACCAACTAGAAGGTCGGGTGACGCAAACTCTAGGTAAATCTGAATATGTCCCGGAAGCAAATTTGCAAATTGGCGAACTCAAACAGACTCTGACTACAGATTTAGTCAAAGCAGAGGTAGAACGGTTAGCTTTAGCCAAACAAGTTATACAACTGCAACAAACGTTTACATTTAACCAAAAACGACTGTACAGTTTACCCAGACTCGAACAACAACAGCTACAGCTACAGCGACAATTGCAGGTAGCACGAGTGACTTATGAACAATTATTAAAGCAATTACAAGAAGTACAGGTACTAGAAAACCAAAATGTCGGTAACGCGCGAGTAATTTCTCAAGGTTTAGTTCCTGATAAACAAGTCTCTCCTATCATTGCATTAAACCTAGCTCTGGGCGGATTTTTGGGAATCTTGCTGGGTCTGGGAACAGCATTATTATTGGAATCTATGGATAATTCCCTCAAAAATGTGGAGGAAGTCAAGCGATTATTGGGTTATCCAGTTTTGGGTACAATTCCCCTAGCTGAAAAGTCCAAGGAAAATGAACACGAAGGAAGTCCAGAATTACCTGTACTTAACAATCCTTATTCACCAGAATCAGCAGCTTTCGAGATGCTGCAGACGAATTTGAATTTCTGCGTCTCTGACAGGAAGCTGAAAGTGATTGTGCTCAGTAGTTCCATTCCCGGTGAAGGTAAATCTTTTGTAGCCGCTAACCTCGCAGTAGCCGCAACTCAAATGGGACGCCGAGTCCTGTTAATAGATGCAGATATGCGTCGCCCCCGTCAGCATAAAATTTGGGAACAATCTAACCTGATTGGGCTGAGTAATGTTTTAGTCAATCAAGCTGAGTTGCAAAGCTCTACCAAAGAAGCGTTAATGGCGATGGATTTGCTCACAGCGGGGACAATTCCACCAAATCCAGCCGCACTGCTTGATTCTCAGCGGTTAACTACTTTGATTAAGGAGGCCACAGGAGAATATGATTTTGTGATTATTGACGCCCCACCTCTGACTGCAGTTGCTGACGCACAAATATTAGGTAAGTTGGTTGATGGATTGTTGTTAGTTGTGCGTCCTGGTGTCGTTGAATCGGCCGCTGCTGGTGCTGCTAAAGCGTTGTTGGAACAGTCTGAGCAGCGAGTCTTGGGTATGGTGGTCAATGGTGTGACTGCGGGTACTAGTCGTGGTGGCTATTACACCAAAGGTTATTACGGAGCTAAGGAATTTGAAAAGAATGGCAAGGGTGATATGAAGCTGCCTAAAATTGGTGTTTCTTGATGCTTTTTTATATTTAGATAATTCTACTCAGTCAACTTTGTCATGAATAAATTATTTAGCAATATTGAATCAGTCAACAGATGATTAAGATTACCGAGAAAAACAACAAATTTTAGAGAGAATTTGGATGAACTATAAACAAAGGACTACTAGGAATTGTTTAGCTAGCATCGTGGCGGTCTAGATGGGAAACAAGCTGTTAAAAAACAGTTTTTATAACGCTATAGCAGGAGCCGCACGCATTGGACTAGCTTTATTAACAATTCCTGCACTAATTCGCCTACTTGGAATTAAGGAATATGGCTTATGGGCGTTAGCTTCTGCAGTGGTAGACTTAATTGCTTTATCTGGTAACGGTATTTCAGTAACGACAACAGTCTTTGGTTCACAAGACCTAACGCAAGACAATTCAGAGTCAGGTTTATCTAAAACATTAACAGTTATTGCTGGAGGTACTTTCTTAATTGCCTCATTAGCAATGATTGCACTCTGGTTTAGTGCTGAATCAATTATCCTGTTGTTTCCGCAACTTGAAGTTGACCAAAAAGCAATGGTTATACAAGCTTTCCAAATTGGAGGGTTAGTAATTTGGTCTAGGTTAATGCAGCAAGTTTTGATGGGAATTGAGCAAGCTTACCAAAAATACGGGGAACTTAACCTGATAAATACTCTACAGAATGTATTGCTAAGTTTAGGACTATTTATTGTTGCTTGGATGGGTGGACGAACAATTGAACTGATGCAGTGGCAAGTAGTTACATGTGTCATAATTTTGTTGAGCCATCTTTGGACTGTTAAAAAGCTAGTTAAAGGTTTAAATCTACAACTTATTTGGGAAGCTAAAAAAGCTGCTGATATTCTACAACATAGTTTTGTCAGTTGGTTAATTTGCTTAGGCAGCGTTTCTTTTGGCAGAGGTGATAGACTAATTGTTGCCTCAGTACTAGGTTCGGAAAATTTAGGTATTTACGCAGCAATTACTGATGCAACATCAGCAATGAATAATTTTGCAGCTCTACCAGTTCAGCCTATTGTTCCATTACTCAGCAATCCATTATCAGACACAGATACAGGTAAAGTAAAACTTAAACAACAAATTAAACAAACTTTTCATTTAAATGCAATAATTGCCTTAATTTCCGCAGCTTGGTTGTTTACCTTAGCGCCGTTTGTTATAGAATTTTTACTTAAAAATGCATCAAGTAATGTTAGTATTTATGCATTTAAAATCGCTGTCATCATTTATGGTCTTGCTGCCCTAAATGCAGTAGGATTTTACGTTCTTTTGAGTTTAGCCATAAATTTAGCAATGCTACTTCAATTAACAAGTAGTTTTTTGGCATTACTATTAATTACTTTTGGAGCTACTAGTTTTGGATTATTGGGTGCAGTGGTAGGTAATTTAGGTTTTCTCGCTACATGGATCATGCTTTATTTAGCTATGAAACAATTAAATTTTTCAAAATGGTTTTGGTTACAATGTTTAGCTTTACCCTTGTTATGGTTTTTAGTCTCTATATTAACTTGTTTGTTAACATCTAATTATTTATATATAAACATTATACTTCTGGCGATTGAAACATTAATTTTAATAGCCTGGTTTTTAAAAACACAAAAACAAAATCTTTTGATAACATTAGCTAAGTCTAAAGTTTAATATACTAATCGAAATAACCATCTTGTATCAAGATAAATTAAATTCAATATGACAGAAGAAATCGTCAAATTTTTTCCCAGTGTATACTTTATAACTATTTTATTTTTATATTATCTAATTAATTATATTAATTTTTCTCGTCGAGAAATTCTGCAAATACTATTTATTTCTTATTGTGGTTGGGGCGTTTTTCTTGGTTCGAGAAACATATATGACGACATAACTTTAGACCCATATATTTTTCATGACCAAGCAAAAAATTTATCTATAGGAGAATTATGGAGTGATAATTTTCCTAAAATAGATATACTATTACAATTAATAATTAAGTTTTTCTTGAGTATAGTAGGTAATGACATCCTAGCAATGATTTTGACTCAGCTTGTATTAGTGAGTATCATTTTTTTCGGAGTTTTATACTTCACGAGTTTTAACCCCAATTCACTTTTACTGACAATATCATTTTTAGTGTTCACAAACACGGGTGTGTTGTTGACTGGAAACTTTTTAAGACAGGGACTAGCTGTTGCGATTTTTATTAATATTCTTCATTTGGCGACATCATGCTTTGACTCTAGTAAAAAAAACAGATCAAAGTCTTTCAAAGTATGGTATTTATTTCTACTTGCAATCGCTCAGATATTTTCTCACTTATCAAGTATATACTTGTTAATAAGCTTAGGACTTGCTGAGAGTTTTCAAGTCAAAAGATTGTCTCAGCCATTGTTTTTAATATCATTTTTATTATTCTCTATATTTATTCTATTTATAGGTCAATTTCTTTTCTTGAGTTCTAATGAAATTTATGGTGGATATGAAGGTGCATATGCTGAAGGTAGAGATATTTTATATATAAAGTTAGTAATTGATGCAGTAGTTTTATTTTCATTAATGTTATTGAAAAAAATATTGCCTAACATAGAAAGTAATAATTTTAGTTTACTTTTCAAATCTTGTATTATGCTATTCATCGCATGTTTATTCTACTCTTATGCTCCTGTTATTTCTTTACGTCTTGAATATTATTTAAATTTTCTTTTAATTATTGTTTTTGCATCGTTAATTTCCAGCAATTCCTTAGATAATAGACGCATAATTAAAAGAATTACATTGCTTTCCATTACTCTCATGTATTGCTATTCATTTTTTGTTTATAATCATCCATCAATCACTAGAACTATGATTTTCTAAACAATTGTAAATAGTTGAAATTGATATTAAGTATTTCATATGCACATAAAATATATTTGTTTTCCTAAAAACCCTAATTTAAATCATTGCGCTGAATCATTTGATATAGCACTAAAATCAAATGGTAATAGCAATAATAATGAATGTATAAATGTTATTCATCATCTTGATAATGTAAATTTTTTCAAGCTTATTGTTATGATGATAAATTTGCCGTCTAGCGACAAGATGTCATTGTTTTTATTTGCAATTCAATTTAAATATCTAGTTTTAAATATAATTTTGAGAATTTTTAGTAAAATTTTTAATAAAGATTTACAAGTGTACTATCTCATGCATGAACCACGTTATGAGAAAGGAAGAATTAATCCAGTAAAAGCATATATTGTTTATTACTATCATTTATTAATTGGTTATTTAGCAGATAAAATTTTTCTTCCCAGCGATGAAGCTTTACTGAAAGCTAAAACTTTTATCGCCAGCCATAAGCTTTACCAAGTAAATTTAACATTTGCGTCCGTTCCTAAACAAGAACTGGAAAAAAATTTATCACGCTTGAAATTTGATTGGGAAAATCTGAAAACTTTTTCTTTATTAGGTACATCTTCTCAAGATAAAAATCCTCAAGGTTTCTTATCTTTTGCAGATATGCTCAACAAAGTTTACGCTGACAAGTCTCAATTTATTCGTGCTGGACGCGATAGTAATATACACGTAAATTATGATGATGAGCTAATAATTAGATTTCCTGGATACATGTCTGCTAGTGCTAAAAAGTTTTTGCTTGGCTTAACGCACTTTGTTGTAATTCCCTACAGCTTTTCTACTCAGAGTGGTGTAATAGCTGAAGCATTGAGTTATGGGAAATTATTAATTGTCAATGATATACCTGCATTTTCTCATTTAAAAGAGTTACAATTTGTTTTTGTGATTGATTTTAATGACGAAAAATCTATATTAAAACTCGTAGATGAGATATTTATGATGAATGTCAATGAATATGAATCTCGTTATTACCAGTCCTTAAAATACTTTCAAGAAAATCATTCTGAAAGTTATCTTGCACAAAAATTGCTTGATGTTTTATAAAAATCTTTGGAGAAAGTTTTAATTTAATGAAGGCAGTAAGAGGAAATCAAAAATAATAAATTAAAATGCATAACGCAACTTTGCCTACTATA
Source organism: Fortiea contorta PCC 7126 (assembly GCF_000332295.1). Taxonomy (GTDB): domain Bacteria; phylum Cyanobacteriota; class Cyanobacteriia; order Cyanobacteriales; family Nostocaceae; genus Fortiea; species Fortiea contorta. The sequence goes on from NZ_KB235930.1 coordinate 2,384,003, forward strand.
TCACTAGCTATTCCTACATACAATGAAGCAAGCCATATAAAAAAATTAATCAAAGGATTTCTCTCAACTGAATATCCTAATTTAATTGAAATAATTGTGGCTGATGGTGGAAGTACTGATGATACTCAAGAGATTGTCCAGAAACTATCTGTAGAAGACTCTCGTGTTCAACTCATACACAATCCCCTCAAAATTCAATCTGCTGGTCTGAATTTAATTTTACATGAATGCAAAGGTGAGGTTTTTCTCAGAGCAGACGCACATTCAGATTATGCGCCTGACTATATTGAAAAATGTATAGAAGCATTATTAGAATCCAAAGCTGTAAATGTTGGTGGAGCGCAACGTTTTGCAGCTAAAACACCTTTTCAAGCCGGAATAGCTTTAAGTTCCAAAAGTATTTTAGGTAGTGGTGGCGCTAAATATCGAGATGTTGATTATGACGGATATGCTGAAACTGTGTATTTAGGATGTTTTTGGAGAAAATCTTTATTAGAAGTTTCTGGATATTGTGTGGAAGCAACTCCTAATGAAGATGCAGAATTGAATCAACGATTAATTAAAGATAATTCCCAAGCGATATATATTAGTTCCAAAATTCATGTTTGGTATTATCCCAGAAAAACTTGGAAATCTCTATGGATTCAATATTTTAAATACGGTGGTGGTCGCTACCGAACAACTACCAAGCATTCAATTAAGTTACAGATGCGGGGAATGATACCGTTTTTAGTAATATCTATCACAACTTTAATATTGTTTGTTGACTTACTATTTCCTCAGTTAGGATTACCGATGGAAATATTAGTTTTGTGTGGGATTTTATTACCTTTTCTGGAAAGTTGGCGTATAACTGCTAAATTTAACAAAGACTTTGTTGCAGAAATTTGGCGAGGTGATAAGGATAAAATTCCCTCATTTCTCAGTCGCTGGTTTTTATGTGGAGTTACATTATTAATAATGCCACTTGCTCACTCTTCTGGTTACGCTTATCAGCTAGTTCGACACAAAATATTGAGAGTTAGTGATTGGTAGAGCCAAGCTTTTAACGTCCTCGCAAAAACTGCAAATCTGCTAATAATTATTAGTTATTACCAAATCTAAAATCTTTTCCCAATCTGGCAAAAATAATCCAAATGTATGAGACAATTTCTTATTCTCTAATAAAGAATTAGCTGGTCTACTGGCGGCTGTGGGATACTCTGCTGTGGTAATCGCTAGCAATCTTTGCAATTTGCGACTTGATTTAATATCATCTACCAAAATTGCTTTGGCGAATTCATACCAGCTAGTTTGTCCACTAGCTGTGAGATGATAAATCCCGCTTTTATTGGCTATAAAATCAGTCACATTCTGTGGAGATTGGAACAAAATTTGAGCAGTGATTTCTGCAATCATTCGGCTCCAAGTTGGGGCGCCAATTTGATCATCTACAACTCTAATTTCTTCTCGTTCTTGAGCTAGTTTTAACATTGTCAATAAAAAATTTTTACCCCGCAGTCCATAAACCCAACTGGTGCGTAAAATTAAATAAGGTACACCAACAGATATGATCGCTTGTTCACCAGCTAGTTTGGTTTTACCATAGATATTCTGGGGGTTTGGTTGGTCTAATTCAGTATATGCAGTGGCTTTTGCACCATTAAATACATAATCTGTGGAATAATGGATCATGGCTGCACCGACCCTTGCTGCTGCTTGAGCGATCGCACCTACAGCCACACCGTTAATTAACATAGCCAATTCAGGCTCTGATTCTGCTCGGTCTACCGCTGTATAAGCCGCTGCGTTGATAATTAAGTTTGGTTTTATTTCTGCAATTATCGAAAAAATGGTGTCTGGTTCGGCTAAATCCATTTGGTGACGTTTTACAGCAATAACTTCACCCACCGTCATTAAGGTGCGTTGTAATTCCCAGCCTACCTGTCCAGTGACACCTGTTAGTAAGATTTTCATGCAAACACCTCTGCGTTCTTTAGCAATTGACCGGCTTTATCTTTCGCAGACAAAATTGGGTCTTCTGTCATCGGCCAAGCGATCGCTAAATCTGGATCATTCCACAAAATGGTACGCTCATACTGGGGTGCATAGTAATCTGTCGTTTTATATAAAACTTCAGTAGCTTCTGAAAGTACCACAAAACCATGAGCAAAACCCGGTGGTATCCAAAACTGGCGTTGATTTTCGGCTGTCAAATACATCCCTTCCCACTGACAAAAAGTCGGAGAACTCTTTCTCAAATCTACAGCGACATCAAATATTGAACCTACCGCAACTCTCACCAGTTTTCCTTGGGGTTGCTGGATTTGATAATGTAAACCCCGCAAAACATTGTGAGCAGAACGCGAATGATTGTCCTGGACAAAATGTTGATTAATACCTACCTTTTCTAAAAACTTTTTCTCGTTATAACTTTCATAAAAAAAACCACGATCGTCACCAAAAATTTGTGGTTCAATTACGAGCAAATTATGAATTTTCGTCTGTATTACCTGCATTTTTTGAATCTCAATTAATTGTCAAAATTGCTGTGCTATGGGGATATACTTTGTGCTGTTTGCTAGTTATGGTATGATGTTCATTCTCTAAAATTGCCATCAAATAGCGACCATAACTACTCTTAGCCATAGGTTCAGTTAAACAACGCAGTTGCTCTGCATCTATATACCCTTGAGTGTAAGCAATTTCTTCAACACAAGCTATTTTTAGTCCTTGTCTCTCTTCTAGGGTTTGGATAAAATTACTGGCTTGATGCAACGATTCATGAGTACCAGTATCTAACCAAGCATATCCTCGTCCTAATAATTCTACTCGCAATTGACCTTGCTGCAAATACGCTAAATTCAAATCTGTAATTTCTAGTTCATTGCGAGCGGAAGGTTTTAGACTAGCAGCTATTTCTGCTACTTGATAATCATAAAAATAAATACCAGGAACAGCATATTTAGATTTAGGAATTAGAGGTTTTTCCTCAATACTAATCGCTTGCTGATTTTGGTCAAATTCGATTACTCCATACTGCTGAGGTTCTTTGACCTGATAACCAAAAACCAATCCACCTGTTTTCAGAGTTGCGGCTTTTGTTAAAACTTCTGTGAAACCATGCCCATAGAAAATATTGTCACCTAAAATTAAACAAACTGGCTCGTTGGCAATAAAATCTTTACCCAAAATAAAAGCCTGTGCTAAACCGTCTGGCTGGGGTTGCTCAACATAACTAAACTGCAAACCCCACTGATTACCATCGCTTAACAAGTGTTGAAAAAATGGCAAATCTTTAGGAGTTGAAATAATCAAAATCTCTCGAATACCTGCCAACATTAACACAGATAAGGGATAATAAATCATCGGCTTATCATAAACAGGCATCAATTGCTTACTAATTGCATAGGTTATGGGATAAAGACGTGTACCAGAACCACCAGCTAAGATAATACCTTTCATGTTACGTCACTCGTCACAACAACAAAATTACTATTAGCTATAGTCTTAAACTTGGCGATGATCATAATTTTTTTGCAACCAAGTTTGATAAGATCCAGAACGTACTTGATTCACCCATTCTGAGTTACTAAGATACCATTGGACTGTTTTGAATAAACCGCTATCAAAGTTTTCTTGAGGTTGCCAACCTAAATCTCTGTTAATCTTACTACAGTCGATTGCATATCGTTTGTCGTGACCAGGACGGTCTTTGACAAAAGTGATTAAAGATGAATGGCGATAATCAGATTTAGGCGCTAAATCGTCAAGAATTGCACAAATATTTTCCACAACAGTCAAGTTAGCTTGTTCATTCAATCCGCCAATATTGTAAGTTTCTGCAATTTTTCCTTGTTGAAGAACTAAATATATAGCCTCACAATGATCCGTGACATAAAGCCAATCGCGGATATTTTGACCATCACCATATATAGGTAATGGTTTACCATCTAAAGCATTGAGAATAGTTAAAGGAATAAGTTTTTCGGGAAACTGACGAGGCCCGTAATTGTTGGAGCAATTTGTGGTTAAAGTTGGCAATCCATAGGTATGATTGTAGACGCGGACAAAATGATCAGATGCTGCTTTAGAAGCTGCATAAGGACTATTAGGAGCGTATGGTGTATCTTCTCTAAAAGCTGGTTCTTGAGGAGTGAGTGAACCGTATACTTCATCTGTAGATACATGTAAAAAGCGAAACTTTTGCTGTTTTTGTAGAGATAATTGTTGCCAATAAAGCCGACTAGCTTCTAATAACTGAAAAGTTCCCACTACATTTGTTTCAATAAAGTCACGAGGGCTAAATATGGAACGATCAACATGACTTTCTGCTGCAAAATTGATAATTGCATCTGGTTGATATTGTTTGAGTAAGTAATTGACTAATTCTGCATTGTTGATATCTCCTTGCACAAAATTATAGTCAGGATCATTTTGCAGTTCTGCTAAGGTTTGTAGGTTACTGGCGTAAGTCAGTTTATCTAAATTAATCACCTTAGCCCATTTTTTTTGTCGAGCTAGAATAATAAAGTTAGCACCGATGAATCCGGCTCCGCCAGTCACTAATATTGTCAACATCTTTCTTCAAAATCCTTGGTTAATATTTATTGCTCATGCTAAATATTCCTCTGATTACATCAATAATTCAGAGATTTATTGGTTGAGCATTTTCTATTTAATCGATAATAGTGAAGAAAAATTTTATTGACAACTCATGACTCTAACGTTATCTGAGCACAACTGATGACCCTGACCTTGGAGATTGCCAACTTAGCTCTGCATTCACGCTGATTTTAAAATTTCTTCGTCTACAGAAAAATCAATTTCTATTTTATCTCGTCCCGTTGCCAGATAATCATTAATAAATGAATCAGTTAGTCCAGAAATTAAATCATACTCTGGTTGCCAACCTAATTCTGTAGTTGCCTTCTGTACCGACGCAAAGAAGTGCTGTACCCGCATGGGAAAAGCCTTGCGCTTACCGAAATCGAATTGTTTTGCGTCATAATGGACAATTTTCACCGCATCTGGTGATTTACCAGCAGCTTGTAAACAAGCACGGGCTAAACCATCAAAAGTAACAAAGCGATCGCCCGAAATATTATAAATTTGTCCTACGGCCTGGGAATTACCGATAACTTGAACCATTGCCTTGGCTAAGTCTTTGACATGACCTAATTGGGTGATGTGTAAACCATTACCAGGAACGGGAATTGGGCGATCGCGGACTATTCTATCAAAAAACCAGCTCTCTAAATCGTTATAATTCAGCGGCCCATAAATGTAAGTCGGGCGAATCGAGGTAAACGGTAATCCTGATTGGGAAAGAAAGGTTTCCGTTTCCTGCTTTCCTAGATGGCGACTTTTGGGATCTACCGCATCTCCTTCCACATGAGGTAATTGATCCGATTTGAGATATACCCCCGCCGAACTCATATACACAAAATGTTGCACACGGCCTTGAAAAATTTCCGCCAGTGGTTGAGTATCAGTAAGTTCTCTGCCGTTATTGTCAAAAACGACATCAAAATTTTCTTGTGATAACTTCGCTTTTAGCTGAACAGCGTCAGTGCGATCGCCTATAATTTGTCCTACTCCCTGTAAGGATGGTACGGGACGATTACCACGATTGAACAGTACCACCTCATGTCCTTGTTCCACGAGCAGTTGAGTCAGGTATACACCAATGAACCGAGTACCACCCATCACTAAAATTCGCATAGATTCCCACTTCCTTCGTCAGTTCCGATCAAGGGGTAGGGGTTAGGGGCTGGAAAAGTGTTTTTCCATGTCCAATACCCAATTTCCCATCCCCAATTCCTTTGAGATTATCAGGTTACAGTATCCTCCTGGAACCAGTTTCGGGAAAATCGCGTCAGCAAATGTATCTGGGGCGCTTCCCATTATCTAGTTATCAGGGAAACTTTTCAGTTAACCTCACTATTTGCCTTAATTATTTTCTACCTAATTAAAAATTAGCGGTGCCCTTGAAATATGCTCTGGTTCATGAGTGGCTGACGCCCAAAGCCACCGGGGGTTCAGAATTAGTTGTTCGGGAGATTTTGCGTCACATTGATGCTGATTTGTACGCCCTCATCGACTTTGAATCCAACAATCCCGAAAGTTATTTATACAAGCGTCAGATTGGCAAGACATTTCTCCAGCGTTTTCCCTATGCTCGTAATGGTATACAAAATTACCTGCCTTTGTGGCCATTAGCGATTGAACAGCTGGATTTGCGTCAATATGACGTAATTCTGTCTTCATCCCACGCAGTAGCAAAAGGAGTTCTCACTACTCCTGAGCAGTTACATATTTGCTATTGCCATAGCCCCATGCGTTACGCTTGGGATTTAACCTTTGATTACCTAAACCAGAGCCAGATGGGGAGAGGAATTCCGGGGTGGATAGCGCGGTATCTACTACATCGTCTGCGTCAGTGGGATGTATTGAGTGCGAATCGCGTTGATTATTTTATTGCTAACTCGCATTACACAGCTAAAAGGATTTGGCGCTGCTATCGACGAGAAGCAAAAGTGATTTATCCCCCAGTAAATGTTGAGGCATTTCCTTTTTTTTCCCAAAAAGAGGATTTTTACCTGACTGTTTCCCGGTTGGTAAGTTACAAGCAGGTATCTTTGATTATCAAAGCTTTTAATCAACTGCAAAAACCTTTAGTAGTAATTGGCACAGGCTCAGAAATGAAACATCTTTGTGCGATCGCTAGTCCTAATATTCAAATACTTGGATGGCAACCTGATGATGTAGTAAAAAAATATATGGCCAAAGCAAAAGCGTTTGTGTATGCGGCTTGTGAAGACTTTGGCATTGCCTTAGTCGAAGCCCAAGCTTGTGGTACACCAGTAATCGCCTACGGTGCTGGAGGTGCACTAGAAACAGTGCGAGACCTCCGCTCTCACCCAGATACAGGCACCGGCATCTTTTTTTCCCAGCAAGTAGAAGCAGCTTTAGTAGAGGCCGTAGAAAAATTTGAAATCTACGCAGATGCGTTGAATCCTGAGTATGCAAGACAACATGCTGCTCAGTTTTCCAGAAAAGCCTTTGCACAAAGCTATCAAGATTTTGTTTTCCAGTGCAGTCAAAAAAGACCTGCTAGGGAGTGATGGCGAGGATTTGTACCCTCGTTTTTTAGGCTTTTGGAAAATTAACCCCAGAAGCACCTCCTTTTAGCTTTAAGATTGGGACTATGTGTGGTGTGGATTGTTAAGGAGTATGATGACTGCCCAGAGTTCTCTCCTCTCCGGCAAGCGAGGCCTACGGCAAGACGCTAGCGGGTCTACGCGTACTTTATTGAAACGCGGTCAACAGAAAAAGACTCGTACGGTACAACCAAAAGGTTTGTCTTTTCAAGGCTTGAACGGAGAGTTTGCCAAACGACTTTTCGATATTGTGTTTTCGCTTTCAGTTTTGATCCTGTTTTTTCCCATTTACTTAATCTTGGCTTTGCTGATTGCCATCAGCTCACAAGGCCCGATTTTTTATGTCCAAGAACGGGTAGGTAAAAATTATAAACCCTTTAACTGTATTAAATTTCGCACAATGGTGAGCAATGCTGACGAAATTCTCGTGCAAATGATGGAAACATCACCGCAAATGCGACAAGAATTTGAAAGCAGTTTTAAGCTCAAGCATGACCCCCGAATTACAAAAATTGGGCAGTTTTTGCGAATTACCAGCCTGGATGAATTTCCTCAGTTCTGGAACGTGTTAAAAGGTGACATGAGTGTTGTCGGCCCCCGACCGCTAGTAGCTGAAGAACTACCAAAATATGGTTGTCATATCGACCAGATTTTAACCATAAGACCGGGTATCACCGGATTATGGCAGGTTTCCGGGCGTAATGACATACCCTATCCTCGACGAGTCCAAATAGATCTACACTATGTGAAATTTAGAAACTTTTGGCTCGATTTGTGGATAATTTTGAAAACAGTCAATGTGGTAATTATGCCCAAAAACAACGGGGCATACTGAACAACTACTCAGGGTTAATTCTTTGGGGCAGTTTATGCCCCTCAGTGCCAAATTTCTTCCTACATAGCAGGCAAAAAGTTGAAAAGTTGCTGAGTATAAATATTACTGCTCCAGTTTATGCCTTTATTTACCTGACTAATGCTACATCTGAGAGCTAGATAACAGACTCTTTATGTATATATCTAAGAAATAGATAATACATTATTTAAATATTTATTTACGTATAATTACATAATTAATGTTCTCATTCTTCAGCTTTCCTGTAAAGAGCAATAGCTCTGAATCAAAACATTTGTTTCAATCTTAACAAACAACCCATTTATATAAATTTTTAGTAAAGAAAACATTGAGTAAAAACCGCAATAGTCTCTATATTTCAGCCAATTTGGCTTATTTATTCAACTAATTATATTTAAGTGAATTTATTTAAGATAGAATCCGGTTATTCAAGAATATAAGTAGGTTTACCATTAGGCAGTCAAGCACTTAACTGCTAGTTTGTAACAGTGTATAGCTGTTACTTCATCAAAGCTACAAGGAATTATTGAGCATGACGCAACAAAAGCGAGCGTTAATCACTGGTATCACCGGTCAAGACGGATCATATCTGAGCGAGTTTTTGCTAGAGCAAGGTTACGAAGTTCACGGTATTATTCGCCGGACTTCTACTTTTAACACAGACCGCATTGATCACGTCTACGAAGATCCTCATAAACAAGGTGTGCGGCTGTTTCTCCATTACGGCGACTTGACCGATGGGACAACGCTGCGCCGCATCATCGAAGAAATCAAGCCAACAGAAATTTACAACTTGGGTGCTCAATCTCACGTCCGAGTTAGCTTTGATTCACCAGAATACACGGTGGATGCGGTAGGAATGGGAACATTGCGCTTATTAGAAGCGATTCGGGATTACCAGCGGCGCACTGGAATTCAAGTGCGCTTCTATCAAGCGGGTTCTTCAGAAATGTATGGTTTGGTACAAGCAGTACCCCAGAGCGAGACTACACCATTTTATCCCCGTAGTCCCTATGCTTGTGCAAAAGTTTACGCTCACTGGCAAACCATCAACTACCGTGAATCCTACGGGTTATTTGCGTGCAATGGTATACTTTTCAACCATGAATCACCCAGACGTGGTGAAACCTTCGTGACACGGAAAATTACCAGAGCGATCGCTCAAATTGTCGCTGGCAAACAGAATAAACTGTACATGGGCAATCTTGATGCCAAGCGTGATTGGGGCTATGCCAAGGATTACGTCAGGGCAATGTGGCTCATGTTACAAAAAGACCAACCAGATGACTATGTGATCGCCACAGGCGAAACCCACTCAGTGCGGGAGTTTTTAGAACTAGCATTTAGCTATGTCAATCTCAATTGGCAAGATTACGTAGAATTTGACGAACGTTATCTGCGTCCCGCTGAAGTAGAATTGCTGATTGGCGACTCCACCAAAGCCCAGCAGAAGTTAGGCTGGAAACCATCTGTCACCTTTGAAGGACTTGTAGCTTTGATGGTAGAAGCAGACTTGCAAGCATTAGGTTATACTTCACCAAATGTCAATAATGCGCCAGTGCTCAATGACATTGCTACAGTTCGCCAACAATTAGGCGCTCTCCACTTCTGATGCACACAGCCAAGGATGAAAATATGACTGCCTTAGAACTGAAGAATAAACATATTCTCGTTACAGGTGGGGCGGGATTTCTAGGTCGTCAGGTGATCGAGCAACTGTGTCAAGCTGGAGCAGATCGTCAGAAAATTACAGTACCGCGATCGCGTGACTTTGATCTGCGAATCTGGGAAAATAACCAACGAGTTGTTGACCAGCAAAACATCGTCATCCACCTAGCCGCCCACGTCGGCGGTATCGGCCTCAACCGCGAAAAACCTGCAGAGTTATTCTACGACAACCTGATGATGGGGACTCAGCTCATCCATGCAGCCCATCAAGCCGGAGTAGAAAAATTTGTTTGTGTTGGTACGATTTGCGCTTACCCCAAATTTACGCCAGTACCATTCAAAGAAGACGACCTTTGGAATGGCTACCCAGAAGAAACTAACGCCCCTTACGGAATCGCCAAAAAAGCACTTTTAGTGCAACTGCAAGCCTATCGCCAACAATACGGCTTTAATGGTATCTACCTCCTACCAGTGAACTTATACGGCCCTGAAGATAACTTTGACCCTGGAAGTTCTCACGTTATCCCAGCATTAATTCGTAAAGTTCACGAAGCCCAAATCAAAGGCGATAAGCAACTCCCCGTTTGGGGTGATGGTAGTCCTACCCGCGAGTTTCTCTATTCAGAAGATGCAGCCAGGGGGATTGTCATGGGTACCCAGTTCTATAACGACTCGGAACCAGTTAACCTGGGCACAGGTTATGAAATCTCCATCCGCGATTTAATCACCCTAATTTGCGAACTGATGGAATTCGACGGCGAAATCGTCTGGGAAACCGACAAACCAAACGGTCAACCACGCCGTTGCTTGGACACCGAACGGGCAGAGCAGGCTTTCAATTTTACTGCTCAAGTCAGCTTCCAGCAAGGGCTAAAAAATACAATTGCATGGTATCGGCAAAACGCCGCATAACCAGACCATCAAGAATAATGCTTTGGTAGGGGCGTAGCTTGCTTCTCCGTTTCGGAGTACGGCCGTTCGCCCTTACGGAAAATCTATACTAATGGGACAGACCATCAAGTAACAGAAATCCTTACCCCGTCAGCTTTCAAACCTTTTCCCCACTATTTAGAAACCAACATAGGTTCTGTTTTGTGCCGCACTGATTGCCCAGTAATCAATTCCACTACATCCATACCGTTGCTAATTACACCCGGTACACTGGGATAACCGGCACTTGCTCCCACTAAAAACAGGTTAGACAATTCCGTTATATATCCCAAGCGATTTAAACCTACTTGTTTGGGTATCAACTTTGCACCGTAGATATTACCCTGGGGTTGTCCTAAATAAAATTCACTGGTGGTGGGTGTACCATAAACTTTCATTCGGGCGTAGGTATCGACATCAGGAATCAAATCCCGGACGCTGGTCATAATCTGCTGGTAAACTTGGCGCTTTTTGGCTTTATAGGCTTTGGGGTCGTTGGCGTGCAGATGGGCAAAAGGTTCATAAGCACAAACTGTGGCAATTTCCAAGACATGATGACCTGCTGGCCCCATTCCTGGCTCATGAGATTTCATCGTCGGGCAAGAAAGGAAAATCCACGGGTGGCTTAAATCATCTGCCAATTGGGCTTGATATTCTTGATTTAGGTCGCCTGTAGGATAGTACCAAATATTCCAGTTGCCAATACCGTAGCGTTGCGGGTCGAAGCGGCTATCTAAACCCAAATAGATATTAAAAGCGCTAGCTGAGTATTCGTAACTAGTTAGGCGCTCATGCTCTTTTTGACTAAGTGCATGAGAATCACGGATCAATTCTACCGTTAATTTGGGGTCGAGGTCGCTGATATAGGCTTTTTCGGCACGATAAATCGTACCGTTGGCGATGACATTCTGGATAACTTTATTACTAACTTGAATATGTTCTACGGGTGTTGAGTATTTAACCACACCACCACCATCTGTAATTGCTTCCACAATTGTGTCTACAAAATGCTTGAAATGGTGCTTGGGATAGTATGCTCCTTCTGAGTAGTCCCAAACTAGGGCTGTGTGAGTAATCAGGGCAATTTCTGCGGGAGGTAAGGCATAATCTCCGCTTTGTCCAGCCAGCAGTGCTTGTATTTTGGGCGACAAGCCAACATAGTTATACAAGTCTTGTAGAGTCCAATTCCGCTTCCAGAATAGATTTCTATATTTAGGCAACTTTAACCAATCAGACCATTTTTGATCAAACCAGCGCACCTCCTGCACCAAGTTGTGCATTTCATGATGGAGTTGTTTAATTTCATCGCAGTAGCGGTTGATTGCTAAGGTTTCATCTGGAAAAGTAGAGAGTAAACGTGTACGCAGATTTTCCCAACCTAAAGGAATTTTAAAATCTGCTTCTGGTGTAATCACGCGATCAATACAATCTGGATCAAGGCTATTAAAAGGGATATCGCGCTCAATGTAGTCAAGAAATTGACCTATGCTCTGACCAGCACCGCATTGGGAAATGTAATGCACGTCAGCACAAAACCTGTATTCACCATAATCAAAGGTTTGACAACAGCCTCCTGGTAAGTAATGTTTTTCTAAAACTGCTACCCGATATCCTTGTTTGCTTAAGCAGGCTGCGGCTGAAAGTCCACCCAACCCGGCTCCTAAAATCACGTAATCGAAGATTTCCATCTTGTTCTCCTTTGGTAATCTTGATATTTCTTGATTTTGGCGGTATGGTTCTTGGTTGCCGTTATTTAGTTGTCAGTAAGTCGGCAAAATTAATTACATATTGACTCGTAAAAGTATTGTTAATCGGGAGCAGGCGCAAGATAAGAAAAGTCCCAAGATGCTCTCATCCTAGCAACTGAAGATGATTGAGATTTCAATCTTTAGTTAGATTCGGTTTTTAGGTATCCTACTGGTATTGCATTGACAACACTAACTTTCATATATGTTTATGTAACTGACTTATTTCCGTTACAATCTCTCGAAAGACTAACTATGTCCAACGGTTTAGCCCCGTTACTCTCGTCAGATAAATGTTAGTAGTGGCAAGTAGTTTTTTAGCCAGAGCGAATCATCATCACGTTGAGAGGATACGAGATGGGCGTCAAACCGCGACCAAAAGAAACTAACCAGCAGTTATGGATTCTCCGCTGTTTCGCTACAGCGTTACTTTTTGGTCAAGTTTTATTACATTTTTGCCAAGGCAGGACATATTACCGGAAGGTTGTAGAACATATGGTGACTGCTGGCCCTTGCTCTATCCCGCCTGTACTGTTGGTGAGTTTTTTTGCGGGGATGATTTTTACGATTCAAACGGCTAGGGAATTGGTGCAGTTTGGTGCGGTTAATGCTGTGGGGGGTGCTTTTGCTTTAGCTTATTGCCGAGAATTAGCACCGATTTTAACTGCTAGTATTATTGCTGGACAGGTGGGTTCGGCTTTTGCGGCAGAAATAGGTGCGATGCGAGTAACTGAGCAAATTGATGCACTTTATATGCTCAAAACCGATCCTATCGATTTTCTCGTACTTCCGAGAGTAATTGCTTGCTGTTTGATGACTCCTTTGCTGACAATTTTTGCTTTGGTGACTGGGATTATTGGTGGGGCTTTTGCTGGTATGCAATTTTACCAAGTTTTGCCAGAGACATTTTTAGATTCGGTAAGAGACTTTTTAGAACCTGCAGATTTATGGATTATTTTGCTTAAAGGTTTTATTTTTGGGGTGCTTGTTGCTGTTAATGGCTGTAGCTGGGGATTAACTACCAAAGGAGGAGCTAAAGATGTGGGAGAGTCAGCAACGACGGCTGTTGTAACTACTTGGGTAGCAATTTTTATAATGGATTTTATCTTAACTTTGGCGCTATTTGAGAAACCCTCATTTTGAGGTTATATTATGTTGAAGTTAGGGGATAGGAACTAGGAGATAGGGTCTAGCCAGGATGTAGTTTATATAATTGTGAATTGCTTTATTTTCACCGACTTATTTAAATATTTATGAATAATTTATTGAGTGTGGAAAATTTGCGAGTTGCTTATCCTCAGTCTGGGGCTGAAGAACTTTCCTGGGCGGTTGATGATGTGTCTTTCACTTTAAAAGCCGGTGAAAAAATGGGCTTGGTGGGAGAGTCTGGTTGTGGTAAGTCAACCTTGGGAAGGGCTGTGATGCGTTTGTTACCGTCGTCTAGTCGGATTGAGGGACGGGCGGTATTTCTGGGAAAATCGGTGTTTGATTTAACTGCTGAGGAATTGCGAAAATTTCGTGGAGAAGCGGTAGCGCTGATTTTTCAAGATCCGATGACTCGTCTTGATCCTTTGATGACGATTGGTAATCACTGTGTGGAAACTTTGCAAGCCCACTCACCAGGATTATCTCAGCAGCAAGCGAAACAAAAAGCGATCGCTACTTTGGAAAAAGTGAAAATTCCCGCCAGTCGCTGGAATCAGTATCCCCACGAGTTTAGCGGTGGAATGCGCCAAAGGGTAGCGATCGCTCTGGCTTTACTCTTGAATCCTAAATTAATCGTTGCTGATGAACCTACCACAAGTTTGGATGTCACCGTCTCGGCGCAGATTTTACAAGAATTAACTCGCTTGTGCGCTGAAGAAAACATGGGATTGTTGCTGATTTCCCATGATTTAGCGATGGTGGCCGAATACTGCGATCGCATCGGGGTGATGTATCGAGGGAAAATGGTAGAAATGGGTACAACCAAATCTGTGTTTGGTCAACCACAACATGAGTATACGCGATCGCTTCTGAAAGCAGCTTTGCATATTCAAGCAGTTGATGGCAATGAGCAATTAACAACAGCAAGCGCCGAAGAAAAGCGAACTCCTATATTGCAGATTACAGAACTGCAGCAGCACTACACCATAGAACCTAATTTGATTGAGAGACTTTTAAAAACCCAAAGTCAAACAATTAAAGCTGTAGATGGTATTAATCTCGAACTTTATCCCGGCGAAATTCTGGGATTAGTAGGAGAATCTGGTTGCGGAAAAAGCACACTTTCTCGAACTATATTGCAACTGATTCGTCCGACTGCAGGTAAAGTTGAGTTTTTGGGAGAAGATTTAGCTACATTGTCTCCCCAAAAAATTCGCGCCTCACGAAGACAAATCCAAATGATATTTCAAGATCCTCATGCTTGTTTGAATCCAGCGATGACGGTAGGACAAAGTATCGCCGATCCTTTATTAATTCATCATTTGGCTGATGCGACTAAAGCCAAAGAACAGGTTTTATGGATGTTAGAAAAAGTGGGACTAACACCGACTGAAATTTACTATCAACGCTATCCTTCCGATTTATCTGGTGGACAGCAACAAAGAGTAGCGATCGCCCGCGCCTTAATTACCCGTCCCAAATTACTGATTTGCGATGAACCTGTGAGCATGTTAGACGCCAGTGTGCAGTCTCAGGTGCTAGATTTAATGTTGCAATTGAAAGCCGAATTTGAGTTAACTTATTTGTTTATCACCCATGACCTGTGGCTAGCGAGATTTTTGTGCGATCGCATTGCAGTGATGAATGGTGGCAAAATTGTTGAAATTGGTGCAACAAAAAATATTTTCGCTCATCCACAACACCCTTACACTAAAACTCTACTAGCTGCTGCTCCCTTACTCGCACGAGCTTAAAAGGATCGAGTATTGGTATTACTCATTCTCCACCCGAAATCAGTTTCTGATTTTCTACACCGGCACCGTATAGCTCAACAAATCTTTTAAAGAGTAACATTGTTTCGTGATTTGCAGCTAAATTTAGTTTAAATAATTTTTCTATGTTTCTTTCAGTTAGAGCTTGTAAATAAGGCAAATCTTCAAACAAGGTCAAACAAGAAGCAAAATGCAAAGCTACTTGTAGCAATGGTTTCGGCCAATCTAAATCACTATAAATATCTATAAATAGTTGATGTTCTCGATGATTTAGCGGTAAGGTTTGAAAAATGACAATAATTCTTTTGTTGTTGTAGACAGGAATGCTTAATTCTACAGTGTAGGGGGTATGTAAAATTAAATCCACTTCCACAATCGGCTGTCGCCAAATTCTCAGCGGATTGATAGGCGAATCTAAAATTGTGTGGAATTTGATAATTCCCCCGATGGGTGTAGGCTGAAAATAGCTAATATTGATAATTTTGAGATGATTTAGGCTGAACTTGTGAACACTTTCCAGGTGTTTTAAATTGAGAAGATGATAGATTTGACACAGATATGGGAAAGGTAAAATATATTCTTGACTAATCATGTGCCGCCTCTTTAACTCAAATTTATTGCTTTGAGTTGGACAGAGATAGCCTGATTGTATGTTATCGGCGTTGTCAGGATCTAATGTTGTCTCTGGTCTTAAATATAACCAACTTAAGAAAAAGAAGGAAGTTGTAAATAGCTGAAAAACTTCGAGTGCAGAGATATAACCATCAGCGAAAGCTGCTAGGCTTCTATCAGTTAATCCAAATAACCAAGAGGGAATACCTACCAGCCAAATACCATTTTTGAGTCTAATTATAAACATAGCAAGCTCGATCTCTAGAGACAGCCTACTATCTTGATTAGTTGCGCCACTCTCGTTTTCAATAGAGTTAAAAGACATATGCACTGGAGTTAAAATATTTACTCAAAACTAAAAAATAACTTTAGTTATTAAGTTCATCATAAGCTGAGGTTATCAAATCGCCCTCTGTCTTTAGCTGTAGATAAGATTTGCAAGTATTATTACTGTTTGAATTATCAAAAAGCTGCTGGAGTTTCATCTCACAAATCCAATTCGTCATCAGCAATACCTCTATATTTCGTAGCTAGGGAATTTTTACAGATGACAGCTAAATTGCTACCCTGAACGCTGTATCATTTTTAAATATTTTTATTTTTTCAAATTTTTCTACGAGACAGCAGCAATGACTATTCGCCATGCTACTGAATTTGATTTACCTGCTATTGTGGCAATTTATAATGCTGCAATTCCCGGCCGCATGGCCAGCGCTGACTTAGAGCAAGTATCTGTGGAAAGTCGTATGGCTTGGTTTCAGGGGCGATCGCCCTCTCATCGTCCGCTGTGGGTGATGGAAGTAGAAGGAGCGATCGCTGGATGGTTAAGTTTCCAATCTTTCTATGGGCGACCAGCTTACAATAAAACTGCCGAAATCAGTATTTATATCGCGCCGGCTTTCCATCGCTGCGGTTTAGGACGGGAACTCCTCGCAAAAGCAATTCATGACAGCCCCGGCTTAGGTATAAAAACTTTAGTAGGCTTTATTTTTGCCCATAATCGCCCCAGCTTAAAGTTATTTGCAACATTTGGCTTCAAAAATTGGGGAACTTTACCTAAAGTTGCCGAACTTGATGGTATTGAGCGTGACTTAATCATCATGGGACTCAGCATCCATGAGACTGTGATTTGAAAACAGCTATGGGGGCTAGAAATTGGGAGCAAGACTTTCTATCTAGTTGAGATTAAGGTCAAACCGCTGACACTAGCCCTGTTAACTGTATAAACTCTATTGATATTTATTTAAATTCCAGTTATTATACTCATCTATTTTTTTACTGGAAGACGTGTACAGAAGTTTGTTACACAAACAAAATATACTTAATACACATTTTCGTTAATGTATAAAATTTATGAAATTAATTTATTAATCTCATGAATTTATACAAATGATTTGTTGAAATCTTAATATTAGAGGAACTGTAGTTATTAAAGACTGAGTATTTACAGAGATATTTAAAGGAACTTTATCTCTAGCTGTAACTTCTATTCGGATTCAACCGCAAATCTAGAAAAAGTCTGATTACTGAAGGAGCAAAACCTTTGTGTATTATGTATTTTAGATAACATTTAGAGATAAAGTGACTCAAGATTGAAAGCACTTACTCAAATCTTATTCAAAAAGTAGAAAATCTTTACTGAATCGAAGCACGAGAGGCTACATAGAAAATGTTACGTATTACTGTAATTACTATTAACTGCATTATTAAGCAGTCTTTTATAAATTCGTGGACAAGTATAGTGCAACACTCCAAATGTTAGGAGAAGATGAGCAAAACTTAGATAACCTCCTCCGGAGGAGGCTCGGATATTACATAGAAAAGTTATCAATCAGTCGTCAAATTCAAGACCACCGAGAAGAACTGACTTGTTTGAGTCAACTAGCTAGCATCTATGAAAAACTACTTGAATACTCCCAAGCATTAGAGTACTATAAGCTACTGTTAGCGCTATCTCGGCGCATAGGTGCTGAAGATAGTCAAGATGTGACGCTATACAACATAGGTAAATGCTATCGGCAATTACATCAATTTCATGAATCTATCAAATACTTCACCAAATTATTAAAAATTACTTATGTAAATGGCAATCGCGTACTACAAGTAGTTTTAATTGGTGAACTGGGAGCCAATTATCAATCTCTGGGACAATACCAAAAAGCTATCGAGTGCTTTCAAAATCAACTGGCGATTAGTTGTGAAATTAACGAATTATGTTCGCAGCAAAAAGCTTTGAGTTCTTTAGCAAATATTTACCAGCACCAAGAAGATTATCAACAAGCTTTGGAATATGAATTGAAAGCTTTATTGATTGCTAGAGAAACAAAAGATATGAAAGCGACGGGAGACTCGCTAGTTAATATAGGTGCGATTTATCTTCAATTACAGAATTATCAAAAAACAATTGAGTTTTGTCATCATTGTTTAATGGTAGCTCAAGAAATTGGCGACCAAAATCTATTGATGTTCAGCCTGTACTACCGAGGACAAGCATACAAAAAGCTCGATAAATATCAGGAAGCGATGGAGTTATTGACAATAGCTCTGCAAATTTCTTGTGATATCGGTAATCAAAATATCAAAAGTAATATTTTGCAAGAATTAAGCGATGTTTGTAGTCAAATCAATCAACTTGAACAAGCAATAGCGTATAATCTGGAATCTTTAAATATTTGTCAGCAAATTGGCAATCAATTCGGTGAAGCTGCTGCTTTGTCTAAGATAGCGTCTACACATCAACAATTAGGCAGGAGCGAGCAAGCCTTAATTTACTATAAGCGATCGCTGGCAGTTTTCCAAATTATGGGAATTAAACCAAGTCAGCAACAAATGTTTTTTAATATCGGCAGTATTTATTATCAACAAGGGTTATATTCCCAAGCAATGGGATATATACGATCAGCGCTGGTTCTAGCTCAAGACCTGCAAAATACTCTAGAAGAAGCTCAGATATCACTAATTCTCGGTGCGACTTTTCAAAAATTAGACCGCCATCAAGAAGCTCTTGATTATTATCGTCAAACTTACAAAATATATAAAACCCTAGGAGATGAAATTCAAGCGCAACAAATGTTGCAAACTATGCACAAATTCGGCATAGAATTTTAGTTTTTAAATTTAGTTTTAACTTTGCAGTTGGATCATTGTAGAGACAGGAAATTGGACTTCGTTTCGCTTCCAAAACAGCGTCTCTACAGAATCTAACTGTGTGGTGATTCACTCGCAATAGCATGACCGATTTTTTTTAAGAAAGCGATCGCACAGGAACAACGGTGATAATTTTTTCATCGCGGTTGAGTTGGATGATGCTTTCACCTTTGCTTTCTCTGGTCAATACAGGTACTGTTTGACTGGGTATCCGCACTACCCGGTCTTTATTAGTAATTAGCGCCACTTCCTCTGTCCCCTGAACCATTACCATCGCCGCTAAATAGTCGGTTTTGCTGGTGAATTTGATCGCTTGTGTCCCTAAATCGCCCCGATTAGCTCGCTTCAACTGGGCTGCGGGTAAGCGTTTGGCGCACCCTTCTTGAGTTACTAACAGCAATTCACCTGCGCCACTTACCGCTACACAGCCAACCATTTCTTCAGATTTTCGCAAACGTAATGCTTGCAATCCCATGGCGGCTCGACCCATAATTGGTAGTTCTTGGTCACTAATTTGGAAGCGCAACAGTCGTCCACCAGAACTAGCGACGATGAGATGTTCTCCTGTATTAATTAACTGACTAAATAACAATTCATCGTCATCTTTGAGCTTGACCAGCGTTACTCCGCGACGAGTTAAGTTGGTTAATTCTTCTAAAGATAAACGTTTAATGCGTCCCTGTTTAGTCAAGAGAATCATCTGGGCGATCGCTGAATTTTCTCTTAGCAAACAGCGATTAATCACCGCTTCTTGAGCACCTTGAGCGGTGTTACTCAGCATGGTAATTAGCGGTGTTCGCTTGGGAGAACGTCCAGTCGTGGCGGGAATATCTCCCACTTTCACTGGGTAAACTTTACCACCACTGGTGAGCACCAACAAATCTTGGTTTGTGTCTGTTAACTCAGTTTGGATCAAAAAGTCATGATCATGCAGACCGTTATCAGCTTTCGGCTTTTTACCGTTTGCTAAACTGCGACGGACATAACCCCGGTGTGTAAATTCTAAAATTGTTTCTTCCGGCGGTTCGGAGGATGGAGAATGGGAAATTGGGGATTGAGAATTTTCCTCATCCGCTGCTGCTAGTCGATTTCTTGTCCCCGCATCTTCGGGTTTTCTCGTTTCTGTGATTCCAGGGATTAGCTTGGTGCGACGGTCATCGCCATATTTCCGTTTGAGCGATCGCAAATCTTTTTTGAGCGCCTTGAGTAATTCTTTGCGATCGCTCAATAATCTCCGTAACAGCGTAATTTGCTCAGTTAACTGCTCAAATTCTTGCTGTAAATTCTGCCGTTCTAAACCAGTCAAGCGTCGCAATGGCATAGCTAAAATAGCATCTGCTTGTACCTCACTCAACTCCAATCGGCTGCAAAGATTGATTTTTGCGGTGCTACCGTCAGCAGCTTGGCGCAAAATTTCGATCACTTCGTCCACATGAGACAAAGCTAAAAGTAAACCTGCTACCAAATGCGATCGATTTTCCGCTTTACCCAACTCATAACCGTAGCGACGGTTGAGAGTTTGTTCACGGAAACTTAAAAACTCTAGCAGCAGTTGACGCAAGCTTAACTGACGCGGTTGTCCATCCACCAAAGCTAAGAGAATCGCCCCAAAGTTACTTTGGAAGGCGGTTTGGTGATATAAATTTTGCAGCACTTCTTGGGGGTTAGTATCGCGCTTGAGTTCGATGACTACTCGCATTCCTTCGCGATCGCTTTCATCCCGCAAATCAGAAATTCCTTGTAATCGCCCCTGATTCACCAAGTCGGCGACCTTTTCAATCCAGCCCGCCTTGTTCACCTGATAAGGTAACTCTGTCACAATAATCGCTGTGCGGCGCTTGCTTCCCCGCGCGGCGGGAATTTCTTCTAAGGTAGCGACTCCCCGTAGGACAATACTACCCTTCCCCGTGGTGTATGCTTCCCGAATACCCGCATTCCCGACAATTTCACCACCAGTGGGAAAGTCAGGCCCAGGAATCAACTCAAACAACTTTTCATCTGTCAAATCTGGTTGGTCAATTAAAGCAATCAACCCATCAACCAATTCTCCTAAATTGTGGGGCGGTATATTCGTCGCCATCCCCACGGCGATTCCCGAACAGCCATTGAGCAACAGAAAGGGTAATTGCGCCGGGAGTACTGTTGGTTCTTGTTGAGAATTATCGAAATTGCCAATAAATTCTACAGTTTCTTCGCCGATTTCTGTCAGCATTCCCTCGTGACCAATCGGCGCGAGGCGGGTTTCTGTGTAACGCATCGCCGCCGGCGGGTCATTATCTACACTGCCAAAGTTTCCGTGTCCGCCTAGCAAAGGATAGCGGCTGGAAAAATCCTGCACCAACCTGACTAGGGCGTCATAGACCGACTGGTCGCCGTGGGGGTGATATTTACCGAGCACGTCCCCTACTACACGGGCACACTTTCGATAGGGTCTATCGGGCGTTAAACCAAGCTCATGCATCGCGTACAAAATCCGCCGATGCACCGGTTTTAAGCCATCACGGACATCCGGCAAAGCTCGCCCGACAATCACACTCATGGCATATTCAAGGTAAGACCGTTGCATCTCGGTGTGCAGGGCTGTGGTGATTACCTGTCCCGTGGAGAGAAGGTTTAACTGTTTTACCATGAGTTTTTCCCTGAAATTTAACTACACAAAAGCCACTGGAAATTAAGACTGCAGCAACCACAGCATAACGGATGAAAAGCAATTCCTAACCAAATCTTGTTAGCCATAGGATAAAAATCAGTAGTATTATCCATGATGACGGGGACACACATTGAAGATTAAAAAGGAGGCAGACAAATGTTTGACTCAGTTTGCCATCCCCCTCACCTCTATATATCAAATTCTCATGAAAACTGTTTTGATTGTCGAAGATGATTTAATTAATGCTCGCGTTTTTTCCAAGATTTTGACTAAGCGCGGTGGCTTAGACGTGAAACACACTGAAAATGTAGAAGAAGTCATCGAAATTGCCCAAGCTGGTGCAGCAGACTTGATTTTGATGGATGTTTCCCTTTCCCGGAGTGTTTATCAAGGTAAATCTGTTGATGGCATCAAAATTACACAAATGTTGAAATCTGACCCGCTAACAGCTAATTTACCTGTGATTCTGGTTACGGCTCACGCTATGGAAGGCGATCGCGAAAACTTTCTTAAACAAAGCGGCGCTAATGGTTACATCTCAAAACCCATAGTTGATCATCAACAGTTTGTTGACCAAATTATGGCACTTATACCGCAATAAATGACTACAGAATGAAGCATGGAGTTTGAACTCAAATTTCCTGCTGGATGTGAGTAATATTATTCTTTTGTAGATAAAAAATATCAACGCAGATAAACAGTTTCCGGTTTATGGCGTACTTATTACCAACCCAGAGCCAATTTTGTTGTTTTTTGATTTCACACTTCATACTTCAAGCTTTATCCTGTAGTTGACCAAGAAGAGGAAGGGGTAAGGAAGAATGGTTTTCGCTGATTCTTGTCACCTTTCCCCTACCTGAAAGATATTGACTACCTGTACCAGAATTGCTCGCCCGTAATGTTTTGAGCAACTAGTGACTAAACAGATAGTATATATGTACTATGAATAGTGTGATTCGGCAAGTACCCTGGGATAATACACAAGTAAATCAGCATCTTAGACCCCAAACCCTACTGAGTAGGTTGTTGTCTAGTCCGTGGAGAAATTCCCTGTGGTTGTAAAGCCGCTTGAATGCGGGGTAATTCTAAGAACTTTTTCGTATCAGACAAAAGGCGATTACCCCACAGATTTTGCTTGAGAAACTCTAGATCACCATAACGCTGATCGATGCGGAGAGCCGCTTCTCCCATAGCCAGAGCTTGTTGGCGATCGCCTTTAGTGTACAATGCCACTGCCAGCGCTAACAGTGGTTCAGCCGCTCGTTTATCAATATTCACCGCAGTTTGCCATTTTTGAATAGCACCGGGAATATCACCTTGTTCGTAGCTGATTAAGCCAATATTGTTAATTGCTGGCCAAAACTTTTTATTTTGGGAAACAGCTTTATCATATTGAGCGATCGCTTCTGGCAAACGATTAGTCATATAATACGCATTGCCCAAATCAAACAACCCCTCTGGGTCATTAGGTTTTAATTTTAAACCAGCTTGATAACTAGCGATCGCCGCCGGGTATTTTTGCTGCTGAAAATGAGCCGAACCCAGAGCAAACAGCACATCTGCATTTTTGGGATTAAGAGACTGGGCTTTTTTCAGAGAAGCGATGGCTGCATCCAAATCCTTAGACTGCATTTGCAAACCACCCAACAAGAACCAGACTTTATCACTATTAGGAGCCAATTGACTAGCCAAGCGTGCTCGTGGTAGAGCCAACTCAAACTGTTGAAATTGACCGAGTTGAGCCGCTTCCTGAGCCAAACTCAACCCCTGCTTCTCCAACTTCGCTGCATCAAGTTGCAATGTATGGGGTAATAGTGCTTGTGCATGAGCTGCTTTAGGCATACTCCACAGACCACAGATTACCAAAAAAGAAATTAAACCAACATGTTTAGGCACACTACCGCCTCTCGACCACAATTCAAGGAATCTTTCAGCTAGCTTAAACGATCTCAACTCTACACGGAAAGCAAATTTTATCATCATTAGCGATCGCTATCTCAACTACCCTACCCTAATTCATCACCCAGGGTAGTAAACCAGCACAACCAAGATAACGGGGGATGGGGAGATGGGGAGGTGTGGGGGGATGGGGAGGTGGGGAGGTGGGGAGATGGGGAGGTGGGGAGATGGGGAGATGGGGAGGTGGGGGCTCAAGCGTCAGGCTCAAAGGCTCAAGCGTCAGGCTTAAAGGCTCGCGCGTCAGGTTCAAAGGCTCACGCGTCAGGTTCAAAGGCTCACGCTTGAGGTTCAAAGGCTCACACTTGAGGTTCAAAGGCTCACACTTGAGGTTCAAAGGCTCACGCTTGAGGTTCAAAGGCTCACACTTGAGGTTCAAAGCCTCACACTTGAGGTTCAAAGCCTCACACTTGAGGTTCAAAGCCTCACACTTGAGGTTCAAAGCCTCACACTTGAGGTTCAAAGCCTCACACTTCAAGCTTAAAGCCTCACACTTTATCCCCACCTCCCCATCTCCCCACCTCCCCATCTCCCCACCTCCCCATCTCCCCATCTCCCCACTTAAGTGACTTTAGTCATATATGAAAAACCCAAATTTTATCAGATAATTGCGAACGAATATGGTAGCAAAACCATATTCATAACTATAAAAAACTAGTTCGGTTGCAGTTCTTTCTACACCGAAAGTAGACATGACAACTAACACATCAAACCCTGTAGATTCGTCGGCTTTGATTCCCGAAATCAAGAAAACAAAACGCCGATATCATTGGTTATCTTGGTTGCTAATCCTCAGCTTTCTTGGCGGAATTAGCTATGTAATTTATCGTCAGGTAGTTGTGCTACCAAAACAAGAAGCAAAACGTCGCGTGCTCACACAACCTGTAGAAAGACGAAGCCTACCCATCACAATTTCTGCTAACGGTACAGTCAAGCCCGAAAGGTCAATCAATATCAGCCCGAAAAATTCCGGTATTTTGAAAAAACTATTAGTCAAAGAAGGAGATATCGTCAAAAAAGGTCAAATAATGGCTTACATGGACGATTCCAACTTCCAAGGTCAACTCACCCAAGCGCGAGGACAGTTAGCCCAAGTCGAAGCAAGTCTGCAAAAAGCCCAAGCCGGGAATCGTCCCCAAGATATCGCCCAAGCCCAAGCCCAAGTAGATGAAGCCAAAGCAAATCTACAAAAAGCCCAAGCGGGGAATCGTCCCCAAGATATCGCCCAAGCCCAAGCAAGGCTCACCAGCACCCAAGCAACCTTGAATAAAACCGAAGACGACTTCCGTCGCAATCAAGAACTTTATAATTCCGGAGTCATCTCCCTACAAACTCTCAACCAAAAACGCGCGGATTTAGACAGCGCCAAAGCAGCAGTTAATGAAGCGCAACAAGCCCTCGCTCTGCAAAAAGCCGGCTCACGACCAGAAGACATTGAACAAGCCCAAGCAGCAGTCAGACAAAGACAACAAGCTTTATCACTGCTCCAAGCCGGAAATCGCCCAGAAGATATCGCCCAAGCACGTGCTCAGGTAATTTCCGCTCGCGGTTCACTACAAAACATTCAAACCCAAATCAACGACACCATTATTCGCGCACCTTTCGATGGGTTGATAACAAAGAAATACGCTGACCCTGGCGCCTTCGTTACTCCCACCACCGCTGCTAGCTCTGTTTCCTCATCCCTATCCTCATCCATTCTTTCCCTCGCTTCCGTCAATCAAGTTGTCGCCAATTTAGCCGAAACCAACATCGCCAGAATCACCCTTGGTCAAGCAGTCACAATTAAAGCCGATGCATATCCTGGTAAAACCTTTACAGGTCGAGTCAGTCAAATTGCGTCCCAAGCGACAGTAGAGCAAAACGTCACCAGCTTTGAAGTCAAAATCGCCCTCTCAGACCCCCAACGCTTACTGCGCTCCGGAATGAACGTAGCCGCAGAATTTCAAGCTGGTCAATTAGAGAACGCTTTAGTAGTACCAACAGCCGCAGTTGTTCGGCGAGAACGAGCGACAGGTGTTTTCGTTATGGGAACCGATAGTGAGCCAGTATTTACACGTATTGAAACCGGAATAACCGTCAACAATTTAACAGAAGTTAAATCAGGATTGAATGGCGACGAAAAAGTATTACTCAGTTTTCCGCCAGGTTCCAGACCACAATCAACACCGCGAGGAGGTGTATTCCCCGGCGCCAGCGGCGGTAGTGGTCGCCGTTCAGGTGGTGCGCCTTAATACCGTGCGTGTATTTGCATTGAAAAAACAAATTATGTTTAAAAGTTTTCATAAAACCAAAAACACTCGTACCGTCCCCATTTGGGAAATTTTATCAATGGCGGTGGAAACCCTGTGGAGTAACAAACTACGCACAGGTTTAACCATGCTGGGCGTGATTATTGGGATTTCCTCAGTGATTGCGATTACTTCCGTGGGTCAGGGAGTGCAAAAGGGCGTGGAACAACAAATCCAAGCATTAGGTACAAATGTATTGCAAGTTTTAGCCGGCGCAGCTAGAAGCGGAAATGTGCGTCAGGGAGTGGGTTCTAGTAGCACTTTAACCTGGGAAGATGCAAAAGCGATCGCCACACAAGCCCCATCTGTAGACATGGTTTCAGCTTATCTACAACGCAATGCCCAAGTAGTTTACGACGGACAAAACACATCCACAACTGTTTATGGCACAGATTTAAATTACCCGGACGCCAGGAATACTTATCCTCAAGAAGGGAGATTTTTCACTCAAGAGGAGTTAGATACCTCTGCTCAGGTAGCTATTCTCGGCCCTACAGTGAAAGCGACACTTTTTGGACGAAGTAGCAATGTCATCGGCGAAAGAATTCGCATTCAAGGGGAAGGTTATGAAGTCATTGGGGTGATGGAGCCTAAAGGTGCTCAAGGGCCGATAGATAGAGATGACCAAATTTTTATTCCCCTCACTAGTATGTCGGGGCGACTAGTAGGAAATAACGCCTTAGCGGGGATTTCTGTGAGTGGAATTTTAGTAAAAGCTAGTGATGCAGAAAAGTTAGAAGCGGCTCAATTTCAAGTGACAAATTTGTTGCGTCTCCGACATAACATTTATCCACCACAAGCTGATGATTTCCGTTTGACTAACCAAGCAGATATTGTGAGCACATTTACAAATGTTGTGGGTTTATTTACGATTATGGTAGTAGCGATCGCTGGCATTTCTTTAGTCGTTGGCGGTATAGGTATTGCCAATATTATGTTAGTTTCTGTTGTCGAACGTACGAGAGAAATTGGCATTCGCAAAGCCGTAGGAGCCACCAAATCAGCAATTTTAAATCAATTTTTAGCAGAAGCGATCGTCATTTCTATTATTGGTGGTGGTATTGGGATGGTAACAGGAGTTGTGTTAGCTTTTGCGGCAGCTAATATTTTTAAATTTCCCTTTGTAATTTCTATTCTATCAGTTATTGCTGGCTTAGGACTGTCATTAACTGTGGGTTTAATGGCGGGGGTAATTCCTGCACGCAATGCAGCTAAATTAGATCCAATCACGGCTTTAAGAAGCGACTAAATAAGTACCTAAACAAAATTAATTACACACATTATTTTTCTGTTCCCTCCCTCCACAAATAAATTTAATTTTGTCCAACTACTTAATTACTATGACAACAATGATTTGGATGGAATCTATTACTAAAACCTACCGCTTGGGAGAAGTTAATGTTCCCATCCTCAAAGGAATTCAATTATCTGTAGAAGAAGGCGAATATGTTTCCATTATGGGTGCGTCAGGTTCAGGTAAATCTACACTGATGAACATTGTCGGCTGTTTAGACCGCCCCACCAGTGGACAATACGTTTTAGAGGGGAGAAACCTGACTACTTTTGATGACGATGAATTAGCTTATATCCGTAATCAAAGAATTGGTTTTGTCTTCCAACAATTTAATCTTTTGGCGCGAGCTACAGCGTTAGAAAATGTCATGTTACCAATGATTTATGCCAATTTACCTAAGCCAAAACGCCGACAAAGAGCGCTAGAAGCTTTAGAAAGAGTAGGATTAAAAGAGCGGATTGCTAATCGTCCCAGTCAACTTTCTGGTGGACAACAACAAAGAGTAGCGATCGCCCGCGCTTTAGTCAACCGTCCCGCATTAGTTTTAGCAGACGAACCCACAGGAGCCTTAGACACAGAAACTTCCCAAGAAGTAATGAACTTGCTCACAGAACTAAATCAGCAAGGAATTACCATCGTCATCGTTACCCATGAGCCAGATATCGCGGCTCAAACTCACAGAATTATCCGAGTTCAGGACGGTTTAATTGTCGGTTAGTTGCTTAATTTTCACCGATAAAACCTAAAAAATATAATTTTTAAAATTACGAATTAGCTGGGTATTATGTCTTTTTAATTATTTTATTTACTAGCATAACATTAATCTAACCACAGATATTTGTTGTAAATTAAGAATTATTTCAATCTAACGTTTAGCAATTTTCATAGATACAAAAACTATGAGTTAGCAAAGTGTTGCTAAGGCCTAGAACACGCCAATATCCTAAACCAATCAACAATTTAATTATATTCGACTTGGGACTGAGTTAATTGCATCGTGCAACAGCTATACTAAACGGATTTAAGAATTATCATTTAGCTAGCGTCTAGCCCCTAGCTCCTAGCCCCTAACCTCAATGAAATGTATCATCATAAAACGAGAAACCTGACGCAAGAATCATATTTTTTATTGAGGTTGTTAAGAGTCAAATGAAACTTCAGCCACATCATCCCTGGCCTCAAACTTTAGAGGAAGCAATAGCTATTCAAGAAGAGTTACGCCATCAGGTGATTATAGAAGACAAACTGCAATTACCTATCAAATATGTCGCTGGAGTTGATATGGGTTTTGCAGAGAATGGTACGATTAGCCGTGCAGCTGTGGCGGTGCTGAGTTTTCCTGATTTGCAATTGGTGGAAACGAGCGTCGCTTATCGTCCTACCAGTTTTCCTTATATTCCGGGGTTTCTCTCTTTTAGAGAAATTCCGGCTGTGCTTGATGCTCTAGAAAAGATAAAAATCATACCAGAGATGATTCTGTGTGACGGTCAAGGGATTGCTCATCCTCGCAGATTGGGTATAGCTAGTCATCTGGGTGTCATCCTGGATATGACTACAATTGGTGTGGCAAAATCTTTGCTAATTGGTAAGCATCAAGAGTTACCAGAAATTAAGGGTAGTTGGCAACCATTAATACATCAAGGTGAAACTATAGGTGCAGTTTTGCGATCGCGCACTGGTGTCAAACCTCTATATGTCTCCAGTGGTCATCGCATCAGTCTTACCACGGCAATTGACTATGTACTCCGTTGCACGCCAAAATATCGATTGCCAGAAACTACGCGCATAGCAGATAAGATTGCGTCTGCAAGAACTATGGGGGGTGAAGTGGTTGGTTGACACTCTGCTGTCAGGGGATTCTCGATGTTGTTTTGTGGGAATTTTTTTTTAAATACTTGCCTGCTACTGCTCAATCGTGTTAGGAATCGCACAGATAGGAGTTGAAGTAGCTAAAAAAGAGTTACTAAGTTAGAACAATGAACGCACTAACTTTACAGTGGCACGATGCAGGGCAAGATTACACTCAGCAGATTTCTGAGAAACAATCAAGCAAAAATCCCGGTACAGTCCGCATTGGTCGAGATCCTCAGCAGTGTGATATTGTTTTAAGCGATCGCACAGTATCTGGACTACACGTGGAAATATTTTTTCATGCCGATCAACAAAAATTTTATATTAGAAACCTACGCCAACCAAATCCACCTCTAATAGATGGACAACAACTGTTTCAGGGAGAAGTGCCTTTAAAACAGGGTAGTGTGATTTATCTGGGACAAATGGAACTTAAAGTCACTGCTGTAGCAATCAACAGTTTTCCAGAAACGATTATAGCCCCGACCAAACCGCCAACGCCCCGTATACATCACCCCCACCCACCAACGCCCCGTATACTCCACCCCCACCCACCCACACCTCCTGTATCATCACCAGGGGTTTATGGTTTGGAGTGTCCTAAATGTCATAAAATTTCTCCCGTGGAGAAACTGCAAGAAGGCTGTCCTTGGTGTGGAACATCTTTAGCTGCAGCAGTTAGTGTATTAGTTACACAAGGTCATTAGTAGATTAGGGATAGGGAGGTGACGGTCTATCACTTCTTTGTTTGTCAGTTGTGTCACCTCCTGAACCGATACTAAAAAATATACCTAAGTCAGAAAAGAGCGCCCCACTAGTCAAACCCTAGTATTAACTCTTTATTCCCGTAACAATAAACCCTGGAAAACCTGCTAAAAAATGCCCTTCTTCGTGCATTTTTTTTAACTGATTTACCCATTGATTTAAGTCTGATTCTGATATAACTTTTTGGTTAATCGCTTGCTCTAAAATTCCATGACAAACCCACATAAAAAAATCATATGATGCCATATTAGTGTGGGTCACAAAAGAGATGTTGCTTAAACCTAATTCTTCAAATATTTCGGTGCGAATTTTCACCACGTCGCCGTGTACCAGCCAACGGATTGGTAATAACAAATCCTTGATTGTCTATTTGCATCAATATTTCGGGACTAAAGCCTACAGCACGTACATCTCCTATATTTAGACAATATGAACGGGCAGAGTTATTAACTTTCGTTCCCGCTATATAGGTTTTAAGAACGTCCAGATCTCCTTTTATCTTTACAGAATGAGAAAGTATGGCTTTTTGTAACTTACCAGCTTGAATAGCTTGAATCAGAACATCTACTTTATGTTGATAATCTTCTCGCTCTTTATCAGTAAAATTGATTGATATAGGTGTTGAAACTAAATCTGTTAATTGGTTATTGACTGATAACAATTTTTTGATTTTATCTAGGGATTTTATGCTTTTAATTTTTATTTTTTCTCTAGTAATGTGAATTTCGATTTCTGGTACAATAAAACATAAAAGTGGTTGTTGAATTGCTTTAGAATAGCTTGAGTAGAAGCGAATTATATCAAAAGCAATATAGCCGTAAGCCGTCCAATCTACAATTGGTAAAGACGCTAATAAGGATTCTATTTGTTTTAATGGATCGCTAATAGGTAATGACAACTTTTTTTCTGTATCTTCTAATAAGACTGCATCTAAGGTTACTGATACCTTAAATAACACATTACCAGCAATACGCACTTCGTCCCGATCTTGATAAAGAATATAATCAGAAATAACACCTTCTTGAAGCAAATTTTGCAACACAATAATAGGATTATTTTCTCCTGTTAAAAATACTTCTGCGTACTCATATGTTTGTGTTTCGCTCATTAAATTTTCTGGTGATTAATGTATGTTTTAGGTAGTAAACGGCTATTTTCGCAGATTTCACCTACGGTGATACTACTTTTTAATTTTCTCATCCCTTTACGGATAGATAGCCAGGACTTTACCTTTATAAGGGCACTTAAAAGGTTTAGCGATTGTTTTATTAAAGTAATCGATAAGTTCTAAAATTCGGTTTCTGAAGTCATCCAAACCTTTAAAACTAGCACTCTTCAATTGATTACACCTTTTGTTCCGTCACCAAAGTTAAACTCACCCATTCGCCTTTTTCGTTATAGTTGCGAATCATGCGCTGGCGCAGATTTGGTTGAATTAACCAACCTGCTTCTAAAAATAAAGGTTGACGGGGCTGGATTTGTAAGGGTGAAGTTGCAGAAGCGCCGCTAGGTAAGAGTAAAATTTGCACTGGGTTGGGCGAATTTTCCTCAAAAATAATTGTTGCACCTTTGATTGTGCCGGTTGAGGTAATTGTACGATCGCTAAAACTCAAACTTTGAATTAATCGCCCTGACTGGTCTAATTTTAGTTGGAGGTTTGTAGAATAAGTCTGTGGCGATCGCCAATCGGGATATATTGTAGTGGCTTCACCTCGCCATTCTCCCAACAAGTCATCAATCTGCAAGGGTGGGGTTTCTACTTTATCAGTTCCAGCTAAATGTTCTCTAATTAAAGTAACTCTGTCTAGCTGACCATTTTTCTCAAAAATTTGCACCAGACGGGAACGGCGATTTTCATGAATTAATGCCAATTCTGCACCAAATATGGTAAAAGGGGCTAATTGCACTGAACCTTGACAAAAGGCGCCGCTTTCAAAAAACTGAATCCCGCCACCACTGATAGATGTATACTCTAAAACAACATCCTTTTGCCCTTCACGACACAAAGTCAGGCGGATTTGTTGCTGTTCATGCAACTTTTCTAGTGTCAAACGACTAGGAACATCGTTGAGCAATTCACCTTGAGGCGAAAACAAAGTAAACGAACCTTCCCAGGTACCGATATTTTGCAGAAAACATTCCCATTGAGATTTCATAGTAATTTGTTATGCGTAATTCAGAAATTCAGACTAGATCAACTTCCTTTGGGAGAGGGGACAGTAAGGTATACCCGTACGGGCGAACGGTAAGGTATACCCGTACGGGCGAACAACCGTTCGCCCCTACCTGTTCATTCCCTGTTCCCTAGTCCCT
The DNA here is from genome assembly GCF_000332295.1 of Fortiea contorta PCC 7126. Classification (GTDB taxonomy): domain Bacteria; phylum Cyanobacteriota; class Cyanobacteriia; order Cyanobacteriales; family Nostocaceae; genus Fortiea; species Fortiea contorta. The sequence goes on from NZ_KB235930.1 coordinate 2,416,138, forward strand.
AATCCCTATTCCCCTGAATTAGAACTATTTGGCAAAACGGCGAACAGCAAGTAAGCTCCCCATTAATCCTACACCTGCACCAAAACCTAAGAGAATCAGTGGTAATAATAAGATTTGTGCAGTGGTGAGTTGTAAGCCATTAGTAATAAATTGGATAAATTCTGGTTGGTTGACCAGCATTTGATTGAGAAACTGTTGAATCACACAGAGCAAACTCCAAGCGATCGCTCCACCAACTAAGCCAAAAGCGATACCTTGCAAAATAAAAGGTAAGTAAATCCAAGTAGAAGTAGCACCAACAAGCTGCATAATTTCGATTTCCTGGCGTCGCGCCATGACAATCAAACGGATGGTGGTATTTGTCACAGCGATCGCTGTTAAAGTCAAAATGATTGTTATGGTCAAAGTTACCCACTTCCAGCCTTGATGCAATTGGGCTACCTGTTTAACGGCTTCATCCACATACTGCACTACCTCGACTCCTGGTAACTTTGCTAACTGGGTGGCTAAAGTGGGTACAGCCTGAGAGTTGCTAGCTTTCACCTGCAACTCATCCACCAGCGGATTTTCCCCTAACTGTAAAGTAGCACTCTCAACATCAGCAATTCTCAATTCTTGAACTAACTTAGTCCAAGCTTCCTGTTTAGGAATCGTTTGCAATTCCACGACCTCTGGCATTTTTGCTACCAGTGGCGCAATAGTTTCCGCCTCTGTCCTCCCATCCAGATAAACTGAAACCTGCAATTGATTACCGAACTGATTGAGCAACTTTTCTACTTGCCAAGATGTCTGCAAACTCAACCCACATAGGAACAGTAGCACCGTTACAGTACTCACTGCTGCCCAATTCATCCAACCCCCCCGCAGTAACCCCAGGAAAGTTTCTTTGAGCAAATAATCGAGTTGAGTAAAAATTTTTAACACACATTACTCCTGTCAAACACTATAAGGTAACTAAACAGAATTAATTACACAATTTTTTTGCTATTCCTTATTCCCTTTCTCCACCAATGAATTTAATTTTGTGTAACTACTGGTTCATCGCCTTAAATCTGAGTAAATAAATGTGTTTGTAGTGAGGACTAAAGTCCCCGAATTTGAAAGCACTAAAGTGCTGACTACGAACTCATCAAAATTAATGGGACAGACCACTAGGGTCTGTGTCATTAATCTTAAAAAGCTGCAGTTACCGTACAAGTTTCTTTATTTCATCCTTCATCCTGCCGATTTTCCTGTCAACAACTCCATCGCCGCTTGATATTGTTGATCGGCATTGGTAGCAATTTGTTCACGGGTAATTGCTTCTTGGGCAATCACTTTGTCTGGCTTAATACCTAACTTGTTAATATCTCGGTGTTTAGGGGTTTCATATTTAGCAATTGTCACCGCCAAACCAGAACCATCAGATAATTCAAATAAAGATTGAATTAAACCCTTACCAAAAGTAGTTTCACCTACCAACTGAGCGCGACCGTTATCTTGCAATGCACCAGCCAGAATCTCGCTAGCACTCGCGGTTCCTTGATTGACTAAAACAACCAACGGGTCTTGTGTGAGTGCAGGCCCAAAGGCTTCAAAACTGCCCTCAATTCCTTGTCGGTTCACAGTGTAAACTATAGTTCCTGAATCCAACCAGAAGCGAGCAATTTCCACTCCAGCTTGTAACAGCCCACCAGGATTATTTCGCAAATCGAGAATATAGCCAGCAGCACCTTTTTTTTCTAGATTAGTAATAGCGTGAGCTAATTCCATTGCCGCATTGGCGCTAAATTGATTCAGCCGAATGTAACCCACAGGCTGATTATCCGGGGAAGAACGCAACTCTGCTACTACAGGATTTAGAGCAATGCGATCGCGTGTCACCCTCACTTCTCTTTCTCCCTCTCCATCCCGTTCAATCAACAAAGTTACAAAACTACCGATAGGCCCGCGCATCCTAGCTGCAGCTTCATCAAGAGTCAGATTTTGTGTAGCTATCCCCTCAATTTTAACAATGCGATCGCGCGGTCTAATCCCGGCTTTATCTGCCGGCGAACCTGCTATTGGTGTAATCACCTCTAACTTACCTGTTTGGGAATTCAGCGCAATTTGCAAGCCCACACCCGTCAATTCTCCAGAAGTATTCACCTGCAAACTGCGGTACTGTTCCGGATCTAAAAAGCGAGTGAAAGGATCATCCAAGCTCTTGAGCATCTTTTGAATTGCTTGATAAGCTGCTTGATTGTTGTCAAAAGAAGCTGACAACGTTTTTTGCCTCACCGCAGCCCAGTTTTGATGATTAAACGTCTCATCTAGATAAGTACGATTGACAATTCGCCATACTTCTGAAACCAGCTTTTGTTCTGTCGTCAAAGCCGCAGCCGGCGACACCAATGCTCCCAGCCCCAACCAAAATGCCATTAACAACGAAAATCCTAGCCGCCAAAATTGTTTGTGCATGAACAAGCCCATTGTGAATTCCACTTCAACCCAAATTGTCTAGAACTGCCGAGTTGCTTTGTTTTTGATGAAATCTATCTCTCGATTATGTTACTTTTTTTATAGAAGTAGTGCATTGGTCTTATCAAGTTGTTAAGTCAACTGATTCCATTGCATCCCACTCAACAAACGATAAGATCTACTTTGTGTCCACCTTTTTAGTGTTGGGTTGCAAAGAGAACGCAATACATAAAATGTTTACAGAGTGTTAAGTTTATTAAACTTCTTCTCACTCTGGAACCTCACCAGCAAGGAACACAACGCCTCTTTGCTAAAATCCCAAAACCATCAATTGGGATAGAAGTCTCAGCAGCAGCTACCGCTGTTCAGAACTCCGGTGAACTGATCAACCGCAACCGATTCTTAGGAACTTAAGATTGTATGGCCAACGTTTACGACTGGTTTGAGGAACGCTTGGAAATTCAGGCCCTCGCTGAGGATGTCACTAGCAAGTACGTCCCTCCCCATGTCAACATCTTCTACTGTCTGGGTGGCATTACCCTAGTTTGCTTTCTCATCCAGTTTGCCACTGGATTTGCCATGACGTTCTACTACAGGCCAACAGTCGCCGAAGCATACACCTCCGTACAGTACATCATGACTGACGTGAACTTCGGCTGGCTAATTCGCTCCATCCACCGCTGGTCTGCCAGCATGATGGTGCTGATGATGATTTTGCACGTCTTCCGTGTTTACCTGACAGGCGGCTTCAAAAAGCCCCGCGAATTGACCTGGGTCAGCGGTGTGATCTTAGCCGTAATCACCGTTTCCTTTGGTGTAACAGGCTACTCTCTACCTTGGGATCAAGTAGGCTACTGGGCGGTGAAAATCGTCAGCGGCGTACCAGAAGCAATCCCTGTAGTCGGCGTTTTAATCTCCGATTTGTTGCGCGGTGGTTCCAGTGTTGGACAAGCAACACTGACTCGTTATTACAGCGCCCACACATTTGTACTCCCCTGGTTAATAGCGGTCTTCATGCTATTCCACTTCTTGATGATCCGCAAACAAGGAATTTCCGGCCCCTTGTAATGTCAACCCCAGCCGAAAAAGGCTAAAGCGGCATTTCCAAGATAGAGTTGTTTGTTTTAAACTTAGGAAATTGAGAAATAAACAATTCATAAGCGACAAAACAGCAAAAACTTCTATCTCAACTGAAAGCTGTCAGCATATCCCACCCAGCTAACCAAAAGATTTTGCAACAGCGTCTGTGTGTCAGCAAGAGATGGCTAACAGCTTTCATAAAATGCCTAAACTCAAACTCAAGCAGGAGCGCACCATAAACAATGGCAACACAAAAAAAACCTGATCTTAGCGATCCTCTATTAAGAGCTAAACTGGCGAAAGGCATGGGCCATAACTACTACGGCGAACCCGCCTGGCCTAATGACCTATTGTACGTGTTTCCCATCGTCATCATGGGCTCATTCGCGTGCATCGTGGCTCTAGCAGTCCTAGACCCAGCTTTAACAGGCGAGCCAGCTAATCCTTTCGCTACACCACTAGAAATTTTGCCAGAGTGGTACTTGTACCCAGTTTTCCAGATTTTGCGATCGCTGCCTAACAAACTCCTAGGAGTATTGGCAATGGCTTCAGTACCTTTGGGACTGATTCTCGTGCCCTTTATCGAGAACGTCAATAAGTTCCAAAATCCTTTCCGTCGTCCAGTTGCCACCACAGTATTCTTATTTGGCACAATTGTTACTCTGTGGCTAGGTATTGGTGCTGCATTACCACTAGATAAATCTCTGACCTTGGGGCTATTCTAAATCAGTCTCCATAGAGCACTTGACGCCTGTTAGTTTCAAGAGCACATGCTAAAGTTATGAGTAGTATCAGGTGCTGCTCATACTTTCTTTTAGAAGTGCTGTTGAGAATAATCAACAGGCGTCAATTTTAGTAATATTAAGATTGGATCTGGGATATTTAGTTTTGGACAAACAAAGGTTACAAAACCTCAAACCTTCAAATAGTTACAAATATAAGCAATTTTCCATCACACATCACTTACCTATTATTGAAGTCAAGGTCAATGCTTAGCATGGTGCAGCAAGACCATCTGACGGTGAACAGCGAACTCAAACAGCTAAACCGTGTACAGCAATGGTTCGAGCAGTTTTGTCTGAAACACCTAGCACAAGTCGGCTGGTCACAAAAGCAACTTTATGCCCTCAATCTAGCATTGGCAGAAGGTTTTACCAATGCAGTCCGTCATGCTCATCACGCTTTACCTCCGGAAACGAGCATAGAAATTGAGGTGAGTTTGTGGGTTAATAGACTAGAAGTAAAAATCTGGGATTATGGAAAACCTTTTAACCCCGATGCGATCGCTGAACCAACACCAGGTACTCTACAAGTAGGCGGTTACGGTTGGTTTCTGCTCAGACGCTTGGCTGACCGTGTTGCTTACGAACGCGGTGCAGACGATAGAAATTGTTTACTTATAGTCAAATATGCCTCAGAGGGTCAACAGTAACAATCAAGCATCCCCTGACCCTGTGGCTTGCTGAAAATTAGTTAATTTCTCGTAAAGAATTACATTATTTTTTGTATAAAAAACTAAATTTAATCAAGTAAAAATAGCATTCGAGTTACTGAGAATCCTTTGTTAGAATTTAGCCGCGATGTTGGGCAATTTAAGTATTTTTGCGGCATTACTCATCAGGTGTGGGATTAGTCTCGCAAACCTTTTACTTACCAACAAGCGCCATCCAGTGCTGAAAGAGAAAAGGACAAGATTATGACTAAGACAGCCCTGATTACGGGAATAACAGGCCAAGACGGCTACTATCTGAGTCATTTGCTCCTCAACCGAAATTACAGAGTTGTCGGGTTAATACCACCGCATCGAGAACCGAATCTAGCGAAACTAGGAAGTCTTGCAGACAAAGTAGAAATTTATACAGTTGATTTGAAAGACAGTACAGCCCTGTTGACTGCAGTTGAACAACTACGTCCCCAAGAAATTTATAATTTGGCGGCTCCTAGTTTTGTCCCCGACTCCTGGAAAGACCCCCTGGGAACCCTCGATTTGATTACTGGTACCGCTACGCGATTTTTGGAAGCAGTGCGACAAGTCGGTTTGTCTACACGGTTTTATCAAGCTAGTAGTTCGGAAATGTTTGGAGATGTTTCTTGCTCTCCTCAAGACGAAAATACGCCCTTTCGTCCCAAGAATCCTTACGCAGCAGCTAAATTACATGCTCATTGGACAATGGTGCATCACCGACAGCGCTATGGTTTATTCGCTTGTAGCGGTATTTTGTACAATCATGAATCTCCTCTACGTCCACCACAATTTGTGACACGCAAAATTTCCTTAGCCGCTGCATCGATTAAATTGGGTTTAACTAACACCTTAGAAATCGGTAACTTGGACGCCAAACGAGATTGGGGTTTTGCAGGAGATTATGTAGAAGCAATGTGGCGCATGTTACAAGTTGATGAACCAGAAGAATATGTCATCGGTACAGGAAAACTACACAGTGTCCGAGATTTAGTAGCCGCAGCCTTTGATTGTGTAGGGCTAGATTGGCGTCAATATGTAGTCATCAACACTAGCTTACTGCGACCTGATGAACATTTTCAACTTGTAGCTAACCCTAGTAAAGCCAAAAATAAACTCGGTTGGCAAACCCAAGTCAGCTTTGAACAACTTTTAGAAAAAATGGTACTAACTGATTTGCAGCGGTTACAAAGTGGTATGACAACACCTGCTATCAGCCCTCAGCGAGGATAGACAAAAATGCTCACCTCTAAGCTCAAGGAACAGCTAAAATCAGGTCACAAATTGGCTCAAAAAACTGATCATGTCTTTGTATTCTTAGAAATTCTGGCACATGAAGGGGGGATTCAATCCTACGTTAAAGATATTTTTCGTGCTTACGGAAGTTTGAATACAGGTCATAAAGCCAAAGTTTTGGTGCTGAGGGACAGTCCAGAGGACATCCATCCTTTGGAGTGCGAAAATTTAAAATTTTATAGCTATAAAGCTCAATCTCCCCATGTGGGAAGAGTGAAAATGGTAGCAGCGCTGCTCAAGTGTCTTTTGCAAGAACGTCCGCAACAGGTTTTTTGCGGTCACATTAATCTAGCAGTCTTGATCCAAAGCCTTTGTCAGCCCTTGGGAATTCCTTATACAGTCCTGACTTATGGTAAAGAAGTTTGGGAACCGCTCAAAAAAAGAGAACGAGACGCGCTGATTTGTGCATCCAAGATTTGGACAATTAGTCGCTATAGCCGCGATCGCGCTTGCGCTGCCAACGGTCTAGATCCTAATATGGTGGAGATGCTTCCCTGCGCTATTGATGGCGATAAATTTATCCCTGGGCCGAAACAACCAGAATTAGTTGAAAAGTACGGTTTAACTGATGCCAAAGTGTTAATGACCGTGGCGCGGTTATGGTCAGGGGATATTTACAAAGGTGTCGATGTGACGATTCGCGCTTTACCACAAATAGCTGAAGTTTTTCCACAAGTAAAATATTTGGTCATTGGTCGTGGCGATGACCAACCAAGATTAGCCCAACTAGCACAAGATTTAGGTGTGAGCGAGCGGGTTGTTTTTGCTGGTTTTGTACCTACAGAGCAATTGATCGCACATTATCGCTTGGCTGATGCTTATATTATGCCCTCCCAAGAAGGCTTTGGTATTGTGTATTTAGAAGCGATGGCTTGCGGAGTACCAGTGCTATCTGGTGATGACGACGGTTCAGCTGACCCCTTGCAAGATGGTAAACTAGGATGGCGAGTACCGCACCGCGACCCCAAGGCTGTAGCGGCTGCTTGTGGAGAAATTCTCACAGGGAATGACCAGCGTTGTGATGGACAATGGTTGCGAAAACAAGCGATCGCTATTTTTGGTCTGGATACCTTACAACAACGATTACAAGCACTCCTCTAGTTATTATTGATTTGTCTCAATTGACCGAATAAAGGATGAAGTAAGAATTGGTATCGAACTTCATACTTCAGACTTCATCCTTCATCCTTTAGTTGATACTCCCACAGATGCAAGCGGTAAACTCGCTATCCTAGAGAGAGAGCCACAAGATAGTTAAAACATGAGCCTGAAATCTTTTCAATTAAATCTTGTCAATCTCCGCCCTTGGCTCACCTTGTTAGCGGTTATCTGGCTGCTAGGATCACTGGGCTTGGGCTGGTTGGTTAATTCATTGCTGATTATTGTGGGGCTAGTACTTTTAGCACCCGTCATTGCGTTTGTGGGATTTCGTTGGTGGTTACAACGCAACTTGGTTGTTGACCAGTGTCCTGTTTGTAGGTATGAATTTACGGGTTTAAATAATAGCCAGCTACAGTGTCCTAGTTGTGGGGAGCGGCTTTTGGTCAAAGAGGGACATTTTAGCCGCTTCGCACCAGACGGGACTATTGATGTAACTGCGATCGAAGTACCAGCTAAATCACTGGAAGATTAATCCCAATTCAAAATTCTGCGTTGCTGATTGAGAGCACGAATTTATCTCACGCATAGCAGGACACTAGCACAGGAAGGCTCCGCCGATTTGGAGCAACTGGCCTGCAGAGAGTGGGAGTTGAGAAGAATTGACTTTCTTACCTATTCCCTATCCCCTGTTCCCTGTTCCCTGTTCCCTGTTCCCTGTTTTAACTAACTATTATCCAAATTTTGCAATCCCATTGCTATTTTACTGTGCTGCTCAATTTGACCCATTACCTGTTTTGCCCGCTGAATCACCACTGTAGGTAAACCAGCCAACCTTCCCGCTTCAATTCCGTAAGATTTATCAGCGCCCCCCGGTTGGACTTGGTGTAAAAAGATAATTTTGTCAGGTAATTCTTTCACCGTTACCTGATAATTAGCTACATTTTCTAACATCCCCGCCAGTTCATTTAACTCATGGTAATGAGTTGCAAAAATTGTCCGTCCCTGAATATTTGTGGCGAGATATTCTGCTACGGCCCAAGCAATAGAAAGTCCATCAAAAGTTGCAGTTCCGCGACCAATTTCATCTAATAATACCAAGGATCTGGAAGTAGCATGGTTGAGAATATTAGCAGTTTCATTCATCTCCACCATAAAAGTAGATTGACCTGTAGCTAGATCATCTACCGCTCCCACTCGTGTAAAAATGCGATCGCACACTCCCAATTTAGCCGACCTAGCAGGAACAAAACTTCCCGTCTGCGCCAATAACTGAATCAACCCTACCTGACGCAGATAACAACTTTTACCACTCGCATTCGGCCCGGTGAGGATAACTAAGTCAGGATGAGAGGAACTGGAAATCTCCCCATCTGTTCCCAAATGCGTAGAATTCGGCACAAAAAACCCTGCTGGTAAAGACTGTTCTACCACCGGATGACGCCCGTCAATAATGGCAATTTCCCTTCCCACCACAATTTCTGGACGACAGTAACCTTGATGTACTGCTAACTCAGCCAAACCAGATAACACATCAGCCGCAGCAACAGCGCGCGAAATATTGCGAATCACTTCCGCCTGCGTACCCACTTCCTCTCGCAATTCGACAAAAATTTCATATTCCAACTGATTTAAATCATCCCGCGCGGAAAGAATTCGGGCTTCCCGTTCCTTCAATTCCGGGGTGATGTAACGTTCCTCGTTCGTCAGAGTTTGCTTGCGGATGTAATTAGTTGGTACTTGGTCAGCTTTGGCGCGGGAAATACTGATATAGTAACCAAAGGTTTTATTAAATCCTACCTTTAAGGTGGGAATTCCTGTTCTCGTTCGTTCATCAACTTCTAAATTGGCAATCCATTGCTGGTCTGCTTCTACAGTCGCCTTTCTTTCATCCAGCAGCGGATTCACACCAGAACGAATTAAACTACCTTCTTTGATGTGTATGGGTGGTGATTCTACGATATTTGCACGTAACTTTTGTGCTAATTCTTCTAAAACTGGTGGCACTTTTTGCAAAGCTTTCAAGAAAGGAGAACGCGCCTCGACAACTAAACGGGATAATTCCGGTAGGCGTGAGAGGGAATCTGCTAAAGCTACCAAGTCTTTAGCATTAGCAGTGCCAGAACCCGCCCTTCCTGTCAACCGTTCCAAGTCATAAATTTGCCGTAACAATTGCCGCAGGTCTTGACGCAGGGCGGTATTTTCCACTAATTCTTGAATGGTATCTTGACGGGCACGAATACCTTTAATATCAAGTAGCGGTTGTAACAACCATCGCCGCAACGCTCGCCCCCCCATCGCCGTGCTAGTTCTATCTAAAGCCCACAGCAGAGAACCGTGGAAGGTGCCATCGCGGACAGTTTGGGTAATTTCCAGGTTACGCCGAGTTTGATGGTCAACAATTAGATAATCGGTAACGGTGTAGGTACGTAAAAGCTGTAGGTGAACTGGGTTTTCTTTTTGCGTATCTTCCAGGTATTCGAGAAGACCACCAGCAGCGCGAACAGCGAGAGGGAGATGATCGCAACCTAGACCTTCAAGCGATCGCAGTTTAAATTTCTGCAATAATCTCGGTCTAGCTTCACCTTGGGAAAATGGTACTTGCGATCGCAAACTATAACAAAAAGATGGCGGTAAACATTGCGGCAGATGAGGTGAAGTTTCCCCAGGACGTAGTATACTCACCAAATCAGGAGCATTGACCGGAAACAACACCTCCGAAGGCTGCAACCGCATTAACTCCTGGGTCAAGTGTTCTAAATCACTTCCCTGTGTCGTGAGAAATTCCCCTGTAGAGATATCTGCGTAAGCCAAACCCCAATGATTAGCCGCAATTACCACAGCCACAAGGTAATTATTACGACTAGATTTTAACATTCCCTCTTCTAACAAAGTCCCTGGAGTCAGAATGCGTGTCACCTCACGACGCACCAAGCCTACAGCTTCCGTAGCATCTTCCACTTGGTCACAAATCACTACCGCGTAACCTTTCTCCACCAGCATAGTTGTGTAGCGTTCCCAAGCGTGGTGGGGGACACCAGTCATCGCCACTCGACCGATTTCACCACCGTGCTTACTGGTGAGAACTAATTCCAGTTCCCTAGAAACAGTCACCGCATCTTGGAAAAAAGTTTCAAAAAAATCTCCCACCCGATACAACAGCAACGCATGGGGATACTTATCTTTCACCTCCACATAGTGCTGGTACATCTTACTCAGCTTACTGCGGTCTACCAATCGCGTATCAGCATGAGGCGTAGCGGTGGTATGGAGTTCCGTTGGCTGAATGTCAGAGTGAGAAGCAGTCATAGCTAATTCGTGATTTGTAATTTAAATATGTGGCGACAGAATGGATACAGGCTGTTTAGAATTTTTGACCTGCTTTTTCAAAAAGATATTCTTTGCCAATAGAGAGTCATAAGTGCTAAGAGTTACGCACACAAAAGCCACAATACCCGATGATAACGTGTGGCGGGGTATTGAGTAGGCGATCGCTCAAGGTTTATTTATATTTTTTTTAGAGCGAGGGGGTGTTATGGCCGTTCCCAATTACTGATGGTACACCTTAGTGCCCCTCTGTCTTGAAAAGTTTTGTGGAAGGAGACCTTCCCCACAAACTTTTCGCTGCGCTAACCTTAGCGATCCTCTGCGTTGAAAAACATTATTTTTGTACTTCACGCAACTGGAAATTGCTATACTGCCATTTCCCCTAACTTCTGCTGTTGAATTCTAACTAAAAGTTCCTGCGGTTTCATTCACAACTTTTACAGATTCAGGTTCAATTTCTTCTATTTGATTCAACTCTCCCACCCGCCAACTATCAGCTATATCTTTAATAAAACTAGCGATAGGAATCGCAATTAACAAACCTAAAACCCCGCCCAATTTAGCACCTATTAACAAAGAAATTACCACCCAAACAGGATTTAAACCAGTTAAATTACCCAAAATCCGGGGAGCAATAAAATTAGCATTTATTTGGTCAATTGCTACGGCTGCACCTGCAACTTCTACCCCTAACCAAAAGTTTTGCAACGCCACCAAAAAACTAACTATGGCAATACCTACACCTGTACCAAAGGGAAACAGAGAGAAAAAGCCAATACCAATGCCAAAAAGAAGCGCTAAAGGAACTTGTAGAGCAAAAAACGCTAGGGTAATTGTTAATGCCAACACAGCCCCTAAAGTTGCTTGACCGATAAAATAATTATGAAAATCTTCTTGGAGTAATTGTCTTACCTTAGAGCCAATATGAGCAGGAAACCATTGAAAAACACCATTCCATAAACGCTCGCCATTTAATACCAAGTAGACAGTTAAAACTACTGCGAGCAAGACATTAACAACGATACCGATAGTATCAACAGCAAAAGTGAGAATCTTCCCAGTAAAAGTCTGAATTTGACTAGATAATCGGTCTAAAATTTGGGTAATTAAGCCACTTAAATTAATGGGCAACTGTTGTTGTTTTAAAGCCCAATCTTGGAAAGCCTGTAATTGTTGCGTACCAGAATCAATCCAAGTAGGTAAAATGTTAGCCAGTTCGTTGAGTTGTTCAATAATCAATGGCACTAAAATAATGCCTAACACTACCAAGATTACCACAGATAAAAGCAACACTCCCCCAACAGCTAAATTTCGTTTAACTCCCCGTTCTTGGAGAAACTGAATCGGATAGTTGAGCACAAAAGCCAAAATTACAGCGGCAGTACAAATACTCACCAAAGGTTGAAAATATTGGATGACTTGGATTAATAGCCAACCGTTAAGAATAGCAATAGGAAATGCTAACCCGATACTTAACCATCTTGGCAGTTTATTGACTGATTGCATGAGTGACGACTCCACGCGATATCTAACTTTATTTTGACTTCTCCCTCATCCCTAACCCCTATCCCCTCATCCCTAACCTCTACTTTTCTCAATAAAATCCAGCATAATTTTTTGATGCATCAATCCCAATGGTCTGACTTCACCGGCGTTTGCTGAGTAGCATTCTCCTTGGCGGATGTCTGCTGCTGTTAATAAACCCATGTCCCAGCCTTCATTGAGAACTAGTTGATCTAAATCCACTAACAGTGGTGCTTGAAAAACATGGCGTACGACTTTTGCATCTGGATAACAGTCAAATTGTGCAAATTCTGAGAGATTGTAGCCGATTTCTTCTAAAATTTCTCGCTGTACCGCGACATCTGGAGTTTCTCCTAGTTCAATATGACCACCAAATAGCCCCCAACACCCAGGAACTGCAATATTGGGGATATTGTCTCGTAGTTGCATGAGAAACTTGTCTTGTTGGTAGAGAATAGCGATCGCTACATGCACCCGTTGATCACTCATAAAATTTTGCTTATTCTTCTAAGTAAACTTCCCCAAACTCTTTACTTGCTAAAGGTATACTTTTGTAACGAACTTTGCCTTTAATCACAACAGGCTTTCCCGCTGTTAAATCAGTTTGATTGGTAACAACCCAAATTTTACCTGTAGAGTCATTGATTTGATACGCCCAACGCTGTAACAAAGGAACTTGCCTTTCCACTTTACCTTGAATGTAAACCGTATCCTGGTTATTTTGTTCCGGTCTTATATCTCGAATCGGGGTAATATTGCTACCAATGCGGAAACTACCAGCATTCCAGCCAGACGGACTTCCTCCCCCACAGCCACAAAGTCCTATTATTAAAAGAAATGTCAATACTGAGTTTTTTGGCATTTGTTATTGGTTGTTGGTTGTTGCTTATTGGACATGGAAGGTGGGGAGGTGGGGTGATGGGGAGGTGGGGTGATGGGGTGATGGGGTGATGGGGTGATGAGGTGGTGTGGGGAGATGGGGATTAAAGCTTCAGGCTCAAAGGCTGACACTTGAGGTTCAAAGGCTGACACTTGAGGTTCAAAGGCTGACACTTGAGGCTCAAAGGCTCGCGCTTGAGGTTCAAAGGCTCGCGCTTGAGGTTCAAAGGCTGACACTTGAGGCTCAAAGGCTCGCGCTTGAGGTTCAAAGGCTCACACTTCAGGCTCAAAGGCTCACGCTTGAGGCTCAAAGGCTCACGCTTGAGGTTCAAAGGCTCACACTTCAGGCTTAAAGGCTGACACTTGAGGCTTAAAGGCTGACACTTTAATCCCCAACCTCCCCATCTCCCCACCTCCCCATCTCCCCACCTCCCCACCTCCCCATCTCCCCACCTCCCCATCTCCCCACCTCCCCACCTCCCCACCTCCCCACACTCCCCACACTCCCCACACTCCCCACACTCCCCACACTCCCCACACCCCCCACACTCCCCAACGCCCATTCCCCATCTTCCATTGATCTGAGAAGATAAACGGTATGGTCTTGCAATTTAAAAAACGCTACGGCATTAGATAGCAAGACCATAATAGTCGAGAGTCGAAGGTTAAAGGTTAGTGATCTTAAACTTTGAACTTAAGACGAATATTCTGGGAACTCTCATGACAACAAAAACTGCCAAACTACTTGACGGTAAAGCTTTAGCCGCCAAGATTCATCAAGGACTTGCTCAACGGATTACGGAATTACAATCTCAAATTGATCGCCCTCCTGGTTTAGCAGTGTTGATGGTAGGGGATAATCCTGCGTCAGCAGCTTATGTCCGCAATAAAGAAAAAGCCTGCGCTAAGGTGGGTATCGCCTCTTTTGGTCAGCATTTTCCTACACAAACCACTCAAGGGGAACTAGAGGCAATAATTGCTACACTCAACCAAGATGCAAAAGTGGATGGAATTCTGGTGCAGTTACCTTTACCTCAGCACTTAGATGCTGTCACCTTGCTGCATCAAATCGACCCTGATAAAGACGCTGATGGGCTACATCCAGTCAACTTGGGACGTCTGGTGCGAGGGGAAGTTGGTTTACGTAGTTGCACTCCTTATGGGGTGATGCGGCTATTACAGGAATATGAAATTCCTTTGCAGGGGAAACAAGCCGTAGTGGTGGGAAGAAGTATTTTGGTTGGTAAACCGATGGCTTTAATGTTACTAGAAGCCGACGCAACGGTGACTATCGCTCACTCTCGATCCCACAACTTAAAAACCATTGTCCAGAATGCTGATATTCTAATTGCAGCAGCAGGTAAACCAGGATTAATCACTGCTCAAATGGTGAAACCGGGCGCTGTTGTGGTAGATGTGGGGATGAATCGCGTCACAGATGTCGATGGGAAAAGTCGTTTAGTCGGCGATGTTGATTTGGAATCAATTGCTAGCGTCGCTGAGTTTCTCACTCCGGTTCCTGGTGGGGTAGGGCCGATGACTGTCGCTATGTTGTTGCAAAATACATTTGCTAGCTATGCAAGGCGGTATGGAGTCAATAATCGGGAATTATGAGTTTTTGTTCCTAATTCTTAACTCCCAATTCTTCACTCTTTCAGCTCCAGAACATCTTAAAATTGTGACTCATATGACAAAAATTTCAAAATTTCGGGACTTTTAAGCATGGTAGCAACTGATAAGTTTAAGAAGACACAAGAGGCAGCTACGTTTAATTTATCGGCTTATCTCAAAGAGCGTCAAAGGCTTTGTGACACTGCTTTAGATCAAGCAATTCCTATTGTTTATCCAGAGAAAATTTATGAAGCCATGCGCTATTCTCTCTTAGCTGGAGGTAAGCGTGTCCGACCCATTCTTTGCCTTGCTACTTGCGAGATGACTGGTGGCACAATTGAAATGGCTATGCCTACAGCTTGTGCTGTGGAAATGATCCACACCATGTCTCTGATTCATGATGATTTACCGGCGATGGATAATGACGATTATCGCCGAGGAAAGTTGACAAATCACAAGGTTTATGGTGAAGATGTAGCAATTTTAGCGGGCGATGGCTTGTTGGCGTTTGCTTTTGAGTTTGTCGCCACTCAAACCCCCCCAGAGGTTCCCAGGGACAGAGTGCTACAGGTTGTCGCCCGTCTGGGACGCGCTTTAGGGGCGGCGGGTTTGGTTGGCGGTCAGGTGGTAGATTTAGAATCGGAAGGGAAGTTGGATACTTCCCTAGAAACACTCAATTTTATTCACAACCACAAAACAGCTGCCCTTTTAGAAGCTAGTGTGGTGTGTGGAGGAATCTTAACGGGAGCATCAGCACAAGAGGTACAAGTGTTATCCCGTTACGCTCAAAATATTGGTTTGGCATTTCAAATAGTGGATGATATCTTGGATATCACCGCCACTCAGGAACAATTAGGGAAAACTGCGGGTAAAGACTTAAAAGCAAACAAAGTGACTTATCCTAGCTTGTGGGGACTGGAGGAATCGCGCTCGAAAGCCCAACAGCTCGTAGAAGCAGCTTGTGCAGAATTAGAGTCGTTTGCGGAATTGGCACAACCGCTAAAGGCGATCGCTCATTATATCACCAGTCGCAATCACTAAGCGCCTACAGCGATCGCAGCGACGGTCAATTCTGGATTTTGGATTTGGGGTTGCATCCAAATGTTTCCTGAAAACAACAACTGCTGCTAATATCTACTAACCTAACCAAAATACCATGCAGGACATAGGCGACATCTTAGACAACCGGGTGCTGCTGGTTGCTCTGGTAACTTGTTTGATTGCTCAGGCTTTAAAGCTCGTCATTGAGCTAGTAAAAAATCGTAAATTCAATGTAAGTGTTTTGGTAGCCACCGGAGGTATGCCCAGTGCTCATTCTGCCTTAGTTACCTCTTTAGCAGTTGGAGTTGGGCAAACTTTAGGATGGGCTTCTCCTGATTTTGCCCTGGCTACAGTGTTTGCCATCATCGTCATGTATGATGCAGCTGGAGTTCGTCAAGCCGCCGGTAAGCAAGCGCGGATTCTCAATCAAATGATTGACGAGCTATTTGATGAAAAGCACGAGTTTAGTCAAGACCGCCTTAAGGAGTTACTCGGACACACGCCAGTTCAGGTGATAGCTGGGTCGGCTTTAGGTATAACTATTTCTTGGTTAGCTAGGTATTTATCGTTCATTCATAGTCCATAATTTGGAGCATTGGGGAGCCAGTGTCGTGGAAGCCCCACTTGCTACAACGGGAAACCACCGAGGTCTTGGGGTTTCCCAAGTAGAGCAAGTGGCGTTGTTAACCATGGAAAAATCAAGCCAATGACTGACTACAAACGCACAACGGATCTTAGTAGTACTACTTTACGACTATCAACTAAATAAGCCACAAAACCGCGATCGTTGAGTTTCTGCAAAGTGTTGTAGGCTTCTTGTTGGTTGGTGGTATGAACTGCCAATAAATACGGGCGTTGACCATAGGTAGCAAAACCTACATTCCCTCCCACAACCGTTTGCACACTATTTGCTAGTTCTGGACGGTTGAAATAATCCACCAATACGGCGTAACCTGCTTTCAAAGCCTGCGGATTATAGGCGACAGTCTGAGATTGTTGCGTTTCTCCCGGTCGCGTAGTGATTATAGCAGACAAACCGACAATATTGTTGATATATCTCGCCCAACGATTGGCATCATCAATCTTATTGAATCCACCAATTCGAGTCACAGTGTCCGTGAGATATTGGCAAGTGGTGCTCTTAATTTCAGTCGGTAAAGCATCACGCAGTTGCTTTTGATTATCTGCTGTGGGACTGATTACCAATAACAGGTACTCGCCAGCATTCGGCGGCTGACAAACAGGATTAGCTTGTTGAGCGGTTACAGTATTTATACCACCCATTAACCCAGCGTAAGCGAAGCTCGTCGTAGACATCGCTAATACTAAAGCACTTGGTAAATTCTGAAATCTCAGCACAAAAGTTAAATAGATAAATTATGGTGTCTTCCAAGATTTTATAGAAATATATTTTGTTCCTCCTAAAGAAAAATTGGGAATGGGGTGTGGGGTGATGGGGAGGTGGGGTGATGGGGTGATGGGGTGATGGGGGGTGTGGGGAGTGTGGGAAGGGTGGGAGGTGTGGGGGGTGTGGGGATTAAAGCGTCAGGTTCAAAGGCTCGCGCTTGAGGCTTAAAAGCTCGCGCTTGAGGTTCAAAGGCTCACACTTGAGGCTTAAAGGCTCAAGCTTCAGGCTTAAAGGCTCAAGCTTCAGGCTTAAAGGCTCAAGCTTCAGGCTTAAAGGCTCACACTTGAGGCTTAAAGGCTCGCGCTTGAGGTTCAAAGGCTCGCGCTTGAGGTTCAAAGGCTCGCGCTTGAGGCTTAAAGGCTCACGCTTCAGGTTCAAAGGCTCGCGCTTCAGGCTTAAAGGCTCACGCTTCAGGTTCAGAAGCTCAAACTTTCATCCCCACCTCCCCATCACCCCATCACCCCATCACCCCATCACCCCACCTCCCCACTCCCCTACTTATCCCACTGCAGCTAAAGATGCTAAAGCGTTGGGAATCGTGGCGGAGGGAGCTTGAAAATCGCCGGTAATCACATACTCCAACCGCAGCTTTAGCCAAGTAATAAATTGGGCGTCAGTAGAAACAATTGCTACTGCTGGTTGGGGACACTGAGCTTTGATTGCTGCAAATTCTGGCGCGTCTAAAAAAGCAGGTTGCTTCACCAACCAAAAATCAATTTCTTTTTCTTGTTCGTGGTAATAACGAGTCCGCTCTTTAAGTACTTCGTCTATGGGTTCTTCTTGTAGTAAAAACTTTTGACTTGCCAAAACGTAATAATATGTTTGCATTTTGATTCCTGATTCGCCTTATAGATATTTAAGGGCACAGTGTGTATCCTGTGCCCAGAAGATTTAACTTTTCTTGACTTTTTTGAACCAAGAACTGAAGGGACAAGCAGCATTTCCCTGATTGTCACTATTTGATTGTTTACCGCCTGCTGTCAGTTTTTCTAGAAACAGGGTGTTGTCAAAGTAGTGTTCTAGGGAAATAATTTGTAGGTCATCGGTAACTCTAGCAACGCTCATACCGATAATTTCTACTGTCTCTCCAGTTGGCGCGTAGTCTTTGTAAGCACCTTGAAAGTGTCCCCAATGTCGCCACTTGAATGTGACGTTGGGCGGCCCTGATAACACTTCCAACAATTCCCAGGGAAATCCTTGAGGGAATGTGGTATGAAAAAGTTTTGCTGATGACTCAAAGGTTTCTTCGGAAGCTTTGTAATGTTCTGAGTCAGCCATGAATAAACTGTAAGTACCTTGAGCTGATAAATCTGCGGCTGTGTACTCTGTGCCACCGTTGGTACTCACACGAAAGCTGTCGTTGACCACAGATAACCATTGCTGTGGATTAGTTTTGAAAGATACCTCCATCTCGAAGGTTCTCACCAAATTTTGCACGATCGCCTCTAGTGTACCGTCTAGATGATTACGTGTACTCTCTCTGGCGAGATTTTCTTGAGAACGAGAGTAATCTGGAGGTTGTTGATACCGCCACTCAGCATCGGTGCTGGCAACAATTACAGTATCTCGATTCTGTACCCAAAGCGGCAGATTATTAGACTGTGTGGCGCTCATAGAAGTTTTTGCTTGAAGTTTGTGCTGCCAATTGTCTAGATTTCGCAGTGACAACCCCTCTGGGAGTGTGGGGAGTGTGGGGTGATGGGGAGGTGGGGTGATGGGGAGGTGGGGGGATGGGAAGCTTTGAGGTTCAAAGGCTGACGCTTGAGGTTCAAAGGCTGACGCTTGAGGCTCAGAGGCTCGCGCTTGAGGTTCAAAGGCTGACGCTTGAGGCTCAGAGGCTCGCGCTTGAGGTTCAAAGGCTGACGCTTGAGGCTCAGAGGCTCGCGCTTGAGGCTCAGAGGCTCGCGCTTGAGGTTCAAAGGCTGACGCTTCGAGTTCAAAGGCTGACGCTTGAGGCTCAGAGGCTCGCGCTTGAGGTTCAAAGGCTGACGCTTGAGGCTCAGAGGCTCGCGCTTGAGGCTTAGAGGCTGACGCTTGAGGTTCAAAGGCTCACCCTTTAATCCCCACCACCCCATACTTCGGCTCCGCTCAGTACAAGTCTCCCCATCACCCCATCACCCCATCACCCCATCACCCCATCACCCCATCACCCCATCACCCCATCACCCCATCACCCCTTCATCGCTTGTTTCATTTCCCTGACTGCTCTTTCCATACCTACCAAGGCAGCGCGACTGATGATAGTGTGACCAATGTTGAGTTCTTCCATTCCGGGAATACTCGCCACAGGATAAACGTTCCAGTAGGTGAGTCCATGACCTGCATTCACTCGCAGTCCCGCTTGAATTGCTTGTTGGCACCCTTTAGCTAACACTGCTAATTCTTGTTGGCGGGTTGTTGCTGTGAGAGCTTCTGCATATTGCCCTGTGTGTAGTTCAATAAATTTGGCTTTGACCTTGACAGATGCCTCGATTTGTGCAGAGTCTGCGTCTATGAATAAACTGACTGGAATGTCGGCGCTCTGTAATTTATCGACTATCTCGCCTATTCTAGCAACTTGACCGACGATATCTAAGCCGCCTTCTGTGGTGACTTCTTCGCGTTTTTCGGGGACTAAAGTGACGTAATCGGGTTTGATGTCGAGGGCGATCGCCAGCATTTCGTCTGTAGCGGCCATTTCTAAATTCAGATGCGATCGCACTGTTTGTCGCAATAAACGCACGTCTCTGTCTTGAATATGTCTTCGGTCTTCTCGCAGATGTACAGTAATCCCGTCTGCACCTCCCAACTCCGCAAGCACCGCTGCTGCTACGGGGTCTGGTTCCACTGTCCGCCGCGCTTGTCGAATGGTGGCGATATGATCGATGTTGACGCCGAGTGTAAGCACCCTAATTTCCCCTTATCCGCAATCTTTAGTTTTTGATTTTAGCGGAAATGCAGCTTTTGAGGTGAGCTGGAGAGCGATCGCTAGATTTGAAATGGTATCTATATTTATTCGCTGAGGCGATATGCTTTAAAAGAAAGGGCGAACAACCGTTCGCCCCTACAGTATGCGATATAATTTTGCACCTCACGTGAATGGGAATCGCTGTATCGCGCTTCTGCTGATTTTTACTGATTAATCTAATATAAAATCTAAAACTGAAAATCTTCAGCAACATGACAACCTTAACTCCTAATTCCAGTTTTAGTTTGACGCTGCGTTTGCAGATTCCCAATCGTGTAGGGATGTTGGCGTCAGTTACCCAGGCGATCGCCTCCAATGGTGGTAATTTGGGACAAATCGATTTAATTGAGCAAACTCGCCAGCTTTCTATCCGTGATTTGACTGTGGATGCGGCGAGCACTGAGCACGCAGAGACGATTGTACAGGCGGTGAAAGCATTACCAGACATTAAGGTGGTGAATGTCTACGATCGCACCTTTAATTTACATCGCGGTGGCAAAATCAGTATTTCTAGCAGAATTCCGCTCAAGAGTGTCTCTGATTTAGCAATGGCTTATACTCCCGGTGTTGGTCGGATTTGTAATGCGATCGCCCAAAACCCAGAGGAAGTTTATAACTTAACTATCAAGAAAAATACGGTAGCGATTGTTACTGATGGTAGTGCTGTCTTGGGATTGGGAAATCTGGGGCCAGCGGCTGCTCTCCCAGTCATGGAAGGAAAAGCGATGCTGTTTAAAGAATTCGCAGGTCTAGATGCTTTCCCTATTTGCTTGGCAACCCAGGATACAGACGAGATTGTGCGGACAGTGAAGCATCTGGCGCCAGTTTTTGGCGGTGTGAATTTAGAAGATATCGCCGCTCCTCGCTGCTTTGAGATTGAACAGCGGTTGCGTCAAGAATTAGATATCCCTGTGTTTCATGATGACCAGCATGGGACAGCGATCGTCACCTTGGCGGCGCTGTTTAACGCCCTGAAATTGGTCAATAAGTCAATAGCAGAAATCCGGATTGTGATTAACGGTGCTGGAGCGGCTGGGGTAGCGATCGCCCGCTTACTCAAGAAAGCTGGCGCTGATAAAATCTGGATTTGCGACTCGAAAGGAATTATCTCGACCAGTCGTGCTGACCTCACAGAAGAAAAGCGCGAATTTGCTGTCAAAGCCCAAGGAACTCTGGCGGGTGCATTGCAAGGGGCGGATGTATTTATCGGTGTGAGTGTACCCGGAGTTTTGACACCAGAAATGGTGCTATCGATGGCGAAAGACCAGATTGTGTTTGCAATGGCAAATCCGATTCCCGAAATTCAACCAGAATTAATCAGCAAAAATGTGGCTGTGATTGCTACCGGGCGTAGTGACTATCCAAATCAGATTAACAATGTTCTGGCGTTTCCTGGGGTGTTTCGGGGTGCATTAGATTGTCGAGCACAGGCAATTACCACCACAATGTATTTAGAAGCAGCCAGTGCGATCGCTTCTTTAATCAAGCCTTCAGACTTGAGTCGGGAACACATTATTCCTTCAGTCTTTGATGAGCGAGTGGTTAGTGCAGTGGCTGCGGCTGTACAACGCGCCGCTCGTGAGGAAGGTATCGCCCAGAGTTAATTGAAAATACGGACTAGGGATTAGGAACTAGGGGTTAGGGGGGAGAGATTTTCATCTTTGGTTGTGGAATTTTTCCGTAATTAGCTGACTTGTAAGTACTGAATGCTCAGTAAAAAACTAGTCCCTAGCCCCCGGTTCCTGATGGCTGAAGATACCTTCAGATAAACTTGCCATGCCGTCATTTTCAGTACATATACGCATAATTCATCAATAAATGCAAGCTAATTACAAATAATACAATATTTTATTTCTGTAATTACCGTATAAAGTTTTAGTAAAAATAAAAACTTACATTTTTACTTTTCCGGTTTCTACTGAGTTATTTAGTAAAAGCAACACAGTAATGTCAATATTTGTGGAAACTTACCGATGAACGTGTTAACTAAAACTGTTGCTTTAGGCACTTTGGCGACTTCCATCATGATTGCAGCTAATCCTGCTCAAGCGGCGATCGTTCAGTATACCAACCGAGCAAGTTTTCTGAATGCTATCCAACCTGGATACTATTTAGAAACCTTTAATTCTGTATCAATCACCGGTACAACTGCAAGTCCCATCAATTTTAGTAATGGAACTTATTCTTATAGAGCTTCAGTACCAGACGATTTTTACGGTGCTGGTAGTAATGCTAATAGATGGCTATCGACTAATATAGCTACAGATACCATAACTTTTTCTAATTTTAGTCCGGCGATTACGGCAATCGGTGGTTACTTTTTCGCAAGTAATGTTAATGGCGCGCTCACTGCAGGGACGATAAACGCTACAGTCAATGGAGGCAGCTCATCTTTATCGGCTTCAACTAATAGTGCGCTTAACTTCTTTGGCTTCGTTTCTACTGATGGGACTCCTTTGACGAGTCTAGAGACTTTCATCACCCAACCAAACGGTGCGTTTATTTGGCCCACTGTGAATGATTTAATTGTTGGTCAAGCGCAACCCGTCCCTGAACCCTTGACGATACTCGGAACCGCAACCGCAGCGGGATTGGGAGTTGTTTTGAAACGTCGAGCCAAGAAATTAACAACAAATAAAATCGATTAATTTTGCCCCGCAATTACGGTACGTCATCAGATTACCTGTTATTCAACCCTCTGCGTGTTTTTAGACCGCAGAGGGTTTACTCTAAAGTTGAGTAGACACTCGATTTTCCTGTAATTTAGCGATCGCTGCGTCTGCATTCCAGTAAGCTCTGAGTGTTTGAATTTTACCAGCTGCATTAATTTCAAATAAATCAATGCCTTCAAATATTACCTCTTGACCGTTTTTGCCAGTACCGCGTCCCGTCCATTTGACAGCAACTTCATTGCCCACAATATGCACAAACTCTTCAGTCAGTCCTACGGTTGCAAACATGTCGGTAACACTCAAGAAAAACTGGCCAATTTCCCTATGCCCTTTTAAGACATTACCACCCACTGGATCGTAATCAATGGCATCTTCTGCAAATGTCTCCAACCAAGCTTCTACATCCATTACTCGTGTAGCCGCAAAGTATTCAGCAATCAAAGTAGCGATCGCTTGTGTTGATACGGTAGACATGATAGTTATCATCCTAAAATTAATTCCATCAGCAGTCTGCCATAGTTTTTAGTCATACAAAACAGTTCTATCAGTCTTTCAAGCTCGTCCGATTACACTTAGACAAGAAGTTGCAATCGAAAAAGCGATCGCACTCCCAAAAAATCCCCTGACAGGAGTGATTTCGTTGTATTGTTGCAGGAGTGATATCAAAGCCATGAAACATCAAGCTAGAGGTGAGTTTTTCTCTAAACTACCGCTGATTTTAGCAGGGCCGATTTTACAACACACTGAAACTGAGTCAGTGACGGTCTGGGTAGCGCTAAAACAGTCCTGTGAGGTGGAACTCAAGGTCTATGACACCATCAATCATGGTACAACGCTAGGAAATTGCTTATTAGTAGGGAAGCGGTCTACTTTTGCCTTGGGTAAGCATTTCCATGTCGTGGCTGTAACAGCTAGTTCGGCGAACGGAAAAAGTTTGACAAATGAGCAGATATATGCATATAATCTGGAGTTTACCGCCGCTGACCAAACCAAGCAAACCCTACAGCAAGCATTGTGCTCAAACAACTTTGGTGCAGTCAACATCAGCTATTTTGAGCACCAAAAACCAACATTTGCCTTACCACCAAATCGTCTCCAAGATTTGCGAATTGTTCATGCTTCTTGTCGCAAACCTCACGGTCATGGTTTTGATGCCCTGCCTATTCTGGATTGTCTCATCGCCGCCGCCGCAAATCAACCACACCGCCGCCCTCATCAATTGTTCCTCACCGGCGACCAAATTTATGGAGACGATGTAGCCGACCCGACGTTGTGGGCTGCGAGTGCTCTGGGTGATGCGCTGCTAGGTTGGGAAGAACAGCTACCCGTGAATGGAGTGTATTACACTCCTGGACAATTACCGCCTGGAAAGCGGGCGAAAGTTGCCACAGATGCAGCGGGTTTTACTGCTGGATTTAGTAATAAAACTGAGAAGGTCAATAGTCATCTTTTGAGTTTGGGTGAGTATTATGCTACTTATTTATTAGCTTGGTCGCCAGTGTGCTGGCCGAGTGAATTTCCCCAAGGACGCCAAGTCAAACGCTCCAGAAAAGCGATTCGCCACTGGGATCGGGCGGTACGGGATTTGCAGCAATTTATTTATACCTTGGGAAAAGTGCGTCGTGCTCTCGCCAATATTCCCATGTACACCATTTTTGACGATCATGACGTCAGTGATGACTGGAACCTCAACCAAGCTTGGTGTTTGCGGGTGCTGGGAATGCCTCTGGGGCGACGAGTAGTGCAAAATGCATTGTTAGCTTATACTGTGTTTCAAGCCTGGGGGAATACACCAAAGCAATTTGCGGCGGGTCAAAACGGTGAAAAGTTGCTGGCTGCAGCCCAGGCTTGGTCGGCTTCACAAGGGACGGATACAGCAGCGGATCAAGCGATCGCTCGTTATGTAGGTATGCCCATCAGCGACCCGCTAACAGATTTACCCAAATTTGCGGAAGACGGTGCGGTATTTATCCTCAAGCGCGATCCACAAGCCCTGACTTGGAACTATACTATTCGCAGCAGTTGTCATGAAGTTATTGTGCTGGATACCCGTACTTGGCGGGGATATCCCATTGAGCAAAAAGCGATCGCTCCACCGATGCTACTATGTCCACAAGCTTTAGAGCAACAATTGCTTGCGCCCTTATCTGTGCAAACCGAGATTCCCGCGACATTCGTGATTGCACCCACTAATGTATTTGGACTACAAGTAATTGATTGGGTTCACAATTGGCAATGGCGACGGGGGAAAGTTTATTCTACGGATGTGGGAGATGCTTGGAATATTAATACTGAAGCGTTAGCGCGATTTCTCACCATCTTATTTGCACAACGTCAACAAGTCATTGTTTTATCGGGAGATATTCACTACAGTTCGGTGGCTCGTTTGTCTCACACACAGACACATTCTCAATTAAAATCTGTGCTGGTGCAGTTAACTGCTAGTGCGTTGAAAAATGAAGAAAATTTGACGCGGTTGGTGCACACACGCTTAAAACAGTGGCTATTACCAGAAAAAGCGCGACATTGGATAGGTCAAATCAACCCATTCGAGATGATGGAACTTTCAGCCAAACAAGCGCGATCGCACCGCTCCAGGACAAGACCCCCGCTTAACCCAGACTGGCGTTGTGTGCTGGAGTGGATACCCCGAAACAGCGCTCGCACCCCTGACTTCAGCGCCGATGTGTCATCATTAATTGCTCCCTGGAAACAAGCACAAATGTCGCGGTGGGTATGGTTACAGCCTTTAATGTTTTGGAAATATCGCTGGTTTCAGGAGGGGAAGGAAGTACTGGGGCTGAATAATTTAGCTCTGGTTCACTTGGAGTTAGAAAATGAGGGTAGTTCTTACCGGGTGATGCAAGATTTGTACTGGCTTTGTTCCTGGTATCCCACCCAAATTGTTTACAGCCGTTTCCAGACTCAGTTAAGACCGAATCAATCTTGGTTTAGAAATTCTAAATAGCCATTGCTGAGTTCCTTCACCGCCAATTCATAAAATTGCTGACCGTGTTCTGGTGTGGCTAAAGCTGGATTTGATCCCATGCGTCCATCTGAGTAGTGGGAGCGAAAGTCGGCTGCACTATAAATTCTATGTCCACTAGCAACTTCTGGTGACAAAGGTGCTTGCTTAATCACCTCAGGATAAACATATTGAGTGAGAGCAACTTCACTGGGTGTGGCGTGAGAACCTTCTTGATCCCCATATAATTCTTTAGCCAGTTTATATACAGAATTGCACATAAACCAGTTAGCGACTTGACACTGCACTTTTTGTGCATTGGGGATGTGCAAATCTTCTAGATGGGCGTAGATTTCGGAGAAAGCTGCTTTGAGAGTGGCGATGTTCCCACCGTGTCCGTTAATAAAATAGAACTTGGTAAAACCTGCTTTAGCTAAACAAGTTACATAATCTCGCACCACCTGAATCATGGTACTGGGGCGCAGACTTATTGTCCCAGGAAAGGCGGTGTGGTGTAGTGCCATCCCGACATTGATTGTTGGTGCAACGATCGCTTGAATTGATTCTCCCACACCACGGGCGATCGCTTCAGCACAAATGGCATCAGTACCAATTAAACCTGTGGGGCCGTGTTGTTCTGTGGAACCAATCGGCAGGATAATACCTTTGGATGTTTGTAGATAAGTTTCGATTTCCTGCCAAGTACTTAAATGTAGTAACATTTCTCTCAACTTGCTCATCAAAGATTGCGGTAGGAAAAGATTTTTTGTATGGGATGCTAAGGTTAGGCTGTACCTGTGCCTCTTCGACAATTTACTTTCCACTACAACAATTATGAACTCTTTAGTACGTCACGGCGTAAATCAAGCAACCATTACAAATCGATGAAGGGCTGAATATACAAATTTATCGGTTTCATACTTCACACTTCATACTTCAGAGTTAACTAGTGGTTAAGTAGCTAAACAAAATCAATTACACAGATTATTTTTCTGTTCCCTGTTCCCTGTTCCCTGTTCCCTGTCTTCACGAATGTATTTAATTTTGTGCAATTACTTATTTTTAACAGTAGGACTGGATATCTTCTCCACATTGATCAACCAAATAGCAGAGGGCGCGAAAACGCAAGCCTACGAGTTGATCGTAAAGCGGGTTGAGTTTGCACATGGGAGGAATATGTCCAATTTTGCGTCCAAAGAGCATAATATCGCGCTCGAAGGGACATTGTGCGGGAATATGTTTAGCAATCAATTTAGCTAATTTCTGATTCTGAATATCCAGATTATCTAACCATTGACGCAATGGTTGTAATAAATCTAATTTATGTTGAGTCAATTGGTGATTATTAACTGTTTGATGCTTTTCGCTTACAGGGTTAATAAATGCAGAAAGAATGATGTGCTGACTAGTTACCTTGATCATAATCGTAATTGCGGTTTTTTTGATGTTGAGAAACTGTTGGCAGATTGTGAGCATTGCTATCAACTCTATCTCGGCAATTTGTATTGTGCTTAACAACATAATTTCGACAAGCACGACAGACTAATTGCAATAGAGTTAGCGGGAAAATAGCGTAACTAATTGTTATTTAAACTCACCAGTTGTCGAAGAACTGTCCCGTTAAATACAAAATAACAAAGAAAATATAAAAATGGTATTTCTTTAACTTATTGATTGCTGATACAGAATATAGCGATCCCCTATGTTGACCACAAAACCATAGTAATGAAACTATACCGTGCCTAAAAATACAGTTTTGCAGGCTGAAGTAGAGTTTCCCCTTACTCCAGTTAGGTTTTACCAAAACTAATCTTGGAAGAAAATTGCCAATCAAGTACCGGACATTTAGTTATATGTTACTTATGTAACTAATGTCAATGTGAATATTATTGAATACATAGGGAAAGATCGTTTGATAAGTACAAGCTAATTTATAGGTTAAATTAACTGATTAAAGGCGAGAAAAAAACAGTTTTTTTAGCGGAGAATTTGCTGATATTTTGTACGCAAAGACATCTACTTGCTGGATGATTTTTAATTGTGCACAGAAGTAGAAAATAATATATGCATTATAGAAGAGTATCAGTATCGACGCCGAGCGATCGCAGTCTTTCTTTCAATTGTTCTACTTCCAATTGCGCCTGCTCTGCTCGTTGGCGTTCCTGCTCTGCGCGTTGACGTTCCTGCTCTGCGCGTTGACGTTCCTGCTCTGCTACTTCTTCTGCTTGTTGTCTGGCTACAACCTCATGCTGTAGCGCTGTTGCTAATTCATCGGGGATCAACAGCTTTTCTCCCGTATCTTCTCGATAAAACCCGATTAGTCGCCCTTCTACCAAAAGGCGCAGTTGTAGCGGTTCACTGCGATTATCTGTTATGGGTTCGTAAGTTTCGCCCCGCAAACGATAGCCCCGTAACGGCTGTTCTAACCACTCGCCTTTGGGGTCAAATAGCCAGTATTCTTTTACACCTAGTTGTTCATAAAGCGTTTTTTTGAAAATCTGGTCTTGATCCTTAGTCCCAAAAGATGTCATCTCAAAAATGACTGCGGGTACTTGACCTTCTTCCCAAATTTTATAGTTATCTCTACCACCCGGCGTGACATCAAAAATTACCATCACATCTGGAGCTACCCGCAACTTAGGAAAGCCCTGTGCGTAGTAAAGAAATTGATTTGCCAGTACTGTTGCTTGACAACCAGTTAAATATTGTTTTAATACTTCTAAAGTGGTAAGTAAGGCGTAGAAATGGTCATAGGTTTCTGCCACTGGTTCACCATCAGCGCTGGGGTAAAAGATTTCCAATTCGATACCGACAGGTAGAGTAGCGGTCATGGTCGTAGGTTTCAGTGCTACATGATTATTTTAAACCAATGGCTGACCATAGCTCATCTTTGCATGATTTGTAAAAGATAACTAGCTAATTCACAAAATCCGTCACCCTCTGCAGCGCTAGTCACATAAACTGGCTGATGTTGTAGGCGATTCGCATATTCCCACACATTCGCTACGCCCACGGAAAGGGGAAAATAATCGGGATTAAATAAACTTTCGTCATTAGGACTATCACCAACAGTTACCACTTGTGTGGGCGAAAATTCAGGGAAATATTCCCGCAATACTTGCAATAATCCTGCAGCTTTATCTTGATTTTGAGGTTTGATATGACATTGCACGTTACTGTAGGTGAATCCCCAACCCATATCTTGACAAAGCTGACTGAGAGTTTGTAATTCACTGGGAGTTAAAGCTGCGACATCAAACGTCCAGTCTGTGATGCGAAAGCGATTATCGGCTGATTCTTGAATTTGGGGAAATCTGGTTTGCAGTTTTTGGAAAGTTGTAGCCAGATGTTGACGATGGCTGGCTAAGTCGGAAATGGGTGTTAAGGCTATGGGTGTATCCTTTCCAGAAAGATAACATAAACCGCCATTTTCTGCGATCGCACCGACAATTGGCATTAAGCTACTCAGTCCGCTTACCCAGCCGGCTGAACGTCCTGTAACAATCAAGACTTGAATATTCGCGGCTTTTAAGTCTTCCAGCGCTTGTAGCAATTTACTCCTAAATTTACCACCCTGAGTCAGGGTACCATCCATATCTGTGGCTATCAAGCGAATATGCTGCAAGCTAGCAGATGTAAGCTGCGACAAGGGTTGTAAATTTGTAGTTAGTCCGATAGAGACGCCAGAATCATTGAGCATATGCGGTGTGAATCCAGGTGTAAAAAACATCAATCATACCGCAAGATGATATGTAAAATTTGGGCATCCTAAAAATCAGAAGTTAAGAGTTTTAGTGTGTCAACTATGAGCCATTCAATATTTATAGCCCAATCTACGGGGGCAAAGACTAAAAAAGTTTCCCAGGAAGTTTCTGTCAGTGCGACGCCCACATCACCTATTTTAATGCTTACTTGTGGGGGACTAGTTTTATCTCTCATTGCTGCCATTGTTTATGGCAAATTCTTGATGAAGAAGCTGGAGAAAAAAATCAGATTTGAACAGTTCCGGGCGCGAGAATTGGAGAAAAAGTTTAAGTTGGCATTGGAAACAATTCGCAAAATGGAAACTAATCCTGATTTGGTTAATTCCAGAGATTTTAATCTAGATTATTTGCGGATGCGGATGTCAGAGGAGGTGTTCCATTTTGCGATTATTAATCAAGTAAAAATTAGGGTCAAGGATAAAATTTCTCAAGCTCTGCGTCCGAATCAATCTCAACAAGGAACAGTGGGAATTGCTAGTAACACGGGACGGCAGGTCGATGAGATTTTTGATGTAGAATATGAGACTGGGAATCCCCCCAATACTGCGAAAAGAGTGCTGTTTCGGATTCAAGTCCGGTTAATGAAGTTACCGACACAAGCAACTTCTGCGACTATTAGCCAAATTATTGACTGTGTAGAAACTTATCTTAGCCCAACGGAAGATCAAGATAATTGGCAACCAACAATACAAGGAAGGATTGCTCATATGCATTGGGATCAAAAAGCTAAACCAACGCCATTGTTAGTATTAGAACAATCGAATGAAGGTGTAAATGTTACCTTTCGCACTAGTCGTCAACCTAATTCACCAAAACAGTTATGATGAAATTTGTTTGCGTTGTGTGAAAGCAAATCATCAATAACAAATTACCAATGAAAATTTTCGCCTATGCATATAGCGACCCTTTGTTAGAATCCTTCGTTGATCCTGCTAGTTGGGGATGGGAGGTAGATGAGATTTATCATGATTTGGGCAAACGCGGTGAATTACAGCAGTTAATCACTGATTGCAAAAGCGAAGCGGTGGTTTATCTTTTGATTCGCCGATTAGAAGAATTAGGGGATAGTGTTGCAGAAGTGAGCGATCGCTTGAGTACACTAGAAGCAATGGGTGTGGTAACTATTGCCATTGAACAACCTTATCCCTCAGCAAGTACCAACCCCCGCGCAGAATTAGTAAAATTATTACAAGAAATTCAACGCCAGCAACGTAGTCGTCGTATCTGTCAAGGTCATGCTCGTAGCCGACTTGAAGCTGCACCACCACCAGGAAAAGCACCTTATGGTTATCGTCGCAGCAAATCAAAGTATACCATTGACCGCAGTACTTCCCCGGTAGTAAAAGATTTTTTTGAAAACTTTTTGCTTTATGGTTCCCTCCGGGGTGCAGTTCGTTATCTAGCAAAAAAATATGGTAAAAAAATTTCTGTCACCACAGGTAGGCGTTGGTTAACTAATCCAGTTTATCGGGGTAACACAGCTTATCACAATGGCGAAATTATCTCCGATACCCACACAGCAATAATTTCTCCAGAAGAAGCCGCCCAAATTGATCGAATTTTGCGCCGCAACAGTCGTTTACCAGCCCGCACCGCTAGCGCACCCCGTTCTCTAGCTGGTTTGGTTGTTTGCGGTGAGTGTCAGTCATCGATGACGATTACTCGTGTTACTCGCAGACATCAACAGCAAGAATATTTATACTTGCGTCCGCTTCATTGTCCCCATCGCTCCAAGTGTGGCGCTATTGCTTACCAAGCAGTTTTAGAACAGACAATCGCCAAGGTTTGCAGTGACTTACCCTTAGCAGTAGCCGGGATGAACTTTCCCCAGTTAGATGCAATTAAGAATAGTTTAGGAGATGCGATCGCTCGTCAGCAAGATGTACTAACCCAGTTACCCGCTTTAGTGGAAACGGGCGTTTTAGATGATGAAACGGCTCAGTTAAGAGTATATAAACTCCGCACCGAAATTTCTACACTTCAAGCCCAACTAGCCACTCTCCCACCAGTCAACTTGCGTTCTGTCGCTCAAGCTGTTTCCATTCCCCAATTTTGGTTAGATTTATCGGAAACTGAACGCAGATTTTATTTTCGAGAATTTATCAGGCAAATTGATATTGTTCGCCAAAATCAAGAGTGGACGCTACAAATTATTTTCATATTTTAATGTTAAAAGAGAACAGGGAATAGGCAACAGGAAATAGAGCAATCCCCGTGATTAAATGATGAGAATTAGATAATAATGGACGTGTTTTTTTCTGATGTGATGCATCCCTTAAGAAAATATTCTTACTTATGAATAAGTAAATGATCGTGCTTGTGACCCCATATTTAGGGCTAATTTTTGTTGTTATTCCCTGTCACCACCCCGTTCGTGGAGCGTTCCTCAAAGATAGGGGTTAATTATTGCCATTGTAAGTAGCCACGAATCTAAAAGCTTGGAATGGATATCGCATCGCGGCTTCAAAAGCTTCTAAAGAAAGTGGTTCTTGATTACCCAGCCAATCTTTGAGTAAGAACACCGAATAGGAATGCTTTTGCACTAAAAAATCATAAAAATCTTTGGGTACAAGCCCAAATCTTTCGATTTCAATCATAATACAATCAAACAAAATGACAGGATGACAACGTTGTATTAACTGTTCACCACCACGCATAACTGCTAATTCTGCCCCTTCAGCTACAACTTTCATAAAGCCTATTGGGCGTTCTTGGGGCACAATGTCATCCAGTCGCATACATTTGACGCGAATACGTTGGGATTTTTCTTCATCTGTACCATAGGGACGTAAACCGCTGAGTGCAGAACTATTTATTTGCAAAAAGAAATCCGCTTCGGTTTCTTGATCACTTAAAGCAATTTGCAGCACTTCCACATCTGGATATTTTCGTTTCAACCAATCAACTTTGTGGGGAACAGGTTCTACTGCTATGTGTTTACCATTTGGTGAACTGTGCTGAATAATATTAATCATCGTCCCCAGGTGAGAGCCAACATCAACACAATTCATTGGATCCTTTACTGCTCGCTTTATCACCTGTTCCATGCGCCGTGATTCTACATATAACTCCTTCAACTCAGGATGTAACCATTGCTGCCATATCCCTGTCAAGCCTCGCAACACACGGGTAGGACGTTCTAAAGGTGTACCGATTAACATGTGACCTACATATTCATTCAGCAAAACCATAGTTGTTTACCTGTTTGAGTTGTATACATATACACATGATAAATAATAACTTGTAACTGTAGTAAATTCTCATCTAAAACTCATATTTATGACCATGATGAATTCTCATCTAAAACTCATATTTGATTTTTAATATTGGTGTAAAATACGAGTCTTTTGATGAAAACGTTATCTAGCAAGCATTTGTCCCACATGTATATAAAATAAAAATGTACACTTTTTGGATAAAAACTTCCGGATACTAACAATAAACAACGGTAATTACTAGGTGTTTAAAATGCTTTTTCTGCAGAAAAATGGCATAAATTATCTTAATTTAGTGGCACTATCAATAGCGACTTTTTAATCAAAGTGACAAATTTTTTGGTAGAGACGCTGCAAAACAACGTCTCTGCAATCCATTGATCGCATTGTTTTTGCAAACCGCTATCAATTTCAAACCACCCCACACAAAAGTCTGGATTTCAGGCAACTTGACCCGGTTTGAGCACTACTTTAATGCAGTTGTCTTGCTTGTGCTTAAAGATTTCGTAGCCGTGGGGTGCTTGCTCTAGCGGTAGGCGGTGGGTGACGACAAAAGAGGGGTCAATATCGCCATTTTGCACGCGGTCAAGTAGGGGCTGCAAATACCGATGCAGGTGTGTTTGTCCTGTTTTCATGGTCAAACCTTTGTTCATGAATGCACCCATTGGTATTTTGTCCACAAAGCCCGTGTAAACACCAGGAACTGACACCGTACCGCCTTTACGACAAGCAACGATCGCTTGTCTCAAGACATTGGGTCGGTCTGTTTCTAAACGCACTGCTTGCATGGCTTTGTCATAAAAACCCTCCAAACCCAAGCCGTGAGCCTCCATTCCCACTGCATCCATGACTGAATCTGGCCCCATACCTCCCGTCATTTCTTTGAGGGCTTCACCCACCTCGATTTCTTCATAATTCAAAACTTCCGCTCCCCCATCTTTCGCCATTTGCAGCCGTTCGGGAACGCGATCAATCGCAATCACTCGCCCAGCACCAAGCATAAAGGCACTTCTAATCGCAAACTGTCCCACAGGGCCGCAACCCCAAATCGCCACCGTATCTCCTGGTTCGATGTCGCAATTTTCTGCAGCCATATAACCAGTGGGGAAAATATCAGTAAAAAACAGCACTTGCTCGTCTGTTAGTCCGTCGGGAATCTTGAATAAACCGACGTCAGCAAAAGGAACGCGGGCATATTCTGCTTGACCGCCTGCGTAGCCCCCCGTTAAATGAGAGTAGCCAAAAAGACCTGATGGAGAATAACCCATGAGTTTTTCTGCCATCCAAGCGTTGGGGTTGGAGTTATCGCACAGCGACCATAAATCCTTTTGGCAAAAGAAACACGAGCCGCAGGAAATCGTAAAAGGGACAACAACGCGATCGCCAACTTTTTTATTCTTAACGCCGCTACCTAGTTCCACGATTTCTCCCATGAATTCATGACCGAGGATATCACCCGGTTTCATGGTCGGATTGTAGCCGTCGTATAAATGTAAATCAGAGCCGCAAATCGCCGTTGACGTGATTTTGACGATCGCATCACGGGGATTAAGGATTTGAGGATCGGGTACAGTCTCGACTTGTACTTTGTTGGCGCCTTCCCAGCAAACTGCTTTCATTGCTTGATTCTCCTCAAGTTAAGTCGCACAGTTTATTTGTTAGCTGATCCAGGTTCGTTAGCAAGCCCTTGGGACACCATAAGTGTTGATGGTTTGTTACCAAAGTTTGGTATAAACTGCGAGCTTTCAACTCTATGATTCTAAGGAAGCAACGATTTGATGACGTCTTTCTGGAGAAGTATCGCCTTTTGTGTCTTTCAGGTTACTTTTTTATAGTCCCCCATTACATGAGGTATGGCATAGCTAGCCTAAGCGCCCCTAACCTCAACGAAATGTACCATCATCAAACAAGAAACGCTTTAAGAGAGAAATCCTCGTTATTTCGACGTATTTTTTCTGATACTATTTACCACTAAAAAATATTTTTATGAAAAAGTTTCAGATTAAAAACCCCGCAAAATTGAGGCTAAAGTCAAATATGATTTCTATGAAAATGAAATTTTGCCAATAAAATAAGTTTCTCTTATTTGCAAAATGTTTTGAGAAATTAAAAAATCAAATTAATAATATGTAAAATACAATACAATATTCAATATTGTATTATTTGTATCTGTTTTCTGGAAAAATTCCTATTAAATAAAGATAAAAAGTCAAAGCAACTTCCTCAAAAATTATGATCATTTACAAAAAAATTGAGCTAATTTGGAATCTAGTAATTACTAAACACAGAGGTGGTTACAGGGTGGCAATATGAGAGGTTCGCTCTCATCTCTACGTAATCAAACCAGCAAGTTAACTGTAGGCTGAAAGCTGAAGTATGAAATCCCCTCACCGATTTTGGGAGTTGCTCAAAAGAACAAAAAAATTTGGCTTATTTACCAGTCAGAGGTCGTCTTTGCAGCAGAACTTAGTGCGATATGTACTGTTTTTTGATACTCCATATTTTACACTCCAAACTTCATTAGGAAAATGATTATCAGAGAATATGCAAGAAAGAAGCTTTATTTGGGGTTATCTAGGAAAACAGCATCGCACGCTGGAAAAATTGATCGATTGGGCATGGTTGATCGTTCTACTTGTAGCTGCGGTGCTGCTGTTTAGCATTAATCTGGGAGAATTGCCGCTGCGAGATGGGGATGAGGGGGTTGTTGCTCAGGTAGCGCGGGAAATATGGCGATCGCCTGTTGATTCTCTGCGCTGGCTTTACCCAAAATTAGGAGCTGAACAAGCTTATTACAAGCCACCTTTGATGCATTGGTTGGTTGCTTGGGCTTACTCCTTAGGAGGCGTCAATGAATGCATGACACGCTTACCAAGCGCAATTTTAACCGCAACTTCAGTACCTTTACTATATTGCATTGGTCGAGAAATATTTCGTCAACGTTGGGCAGCTATTTATAGCGCTCTCATCTACTTGACCATGCTACCAGTAGTACGGTATGGGCGCTTGGCAATATTGGATGGTGCGGTGGTAAGTTTTTTGATGATCACGATGCTGTGCATGTTGCGATCGCGTCGAGATTTACGTTACTGTCTGGGGGTGGGTGTTGGCTTTGGGTTAATCTGCCTCACCCAAGGAATATATGGTATTTTGTTGTGTGCGATCGCCCTGCTATTCCTATTTTGGGATACACCACGGCTACTCACCAGTTACTACCTATGGATAGCTATCTTCATCGGTATTCTCCCCGTTACTGGTTGGTATACTCTTCAGTTATTGCATTACGGGCACACTTTTCTCCAGGTAGGAATTCTCAATCAACCTCTGAGCCGCACAAGCACGGTTGGTGGTAATTCCCGCTCGACCTGGTACTATTTTCAAGAAATTTTGATCTACTCTTGGCCTTGGTTACTGTTTTTACCACAAAGTTTACGCTTAACTTGGGAAAATCGTAACCTCAGTTGGGCAAAACTTGTGCTGGTTTGGAGTGGCGCCTATTTAGTGATCATGTCCTTCATTGGCAATAAATTATTTTGGCACTTATTCCCGATTTATCCCAGTTTAGCCCTAGCTTTCGGTGCTCAATTAACCGAAACTGACAATCTACCTTTACTATCATTTTATCCCCGCTCTTGGATCACAGGTCTAGCAATACTGGCTGTGGCTGCTTCTGGTGGTAGCATTCTATTCAGCTGGGGTGGTGCTCACACAACAGACTTACAGCTGATTTTTGCAGTAGTTGCCTTAACTATGACTTTATCGGCAATTTTGGCAGAACGAGGCGACGGGCAATTTTTCCAGGTTCTGTTGTGGGGAAGTTATATTTCGCTGCTGCTGTTGATGAAATCTCATTACTGGGTTTGGGAATTATGGGAAGCCTACCCAGTCAAACCTGTTGCCACTATGATAGTGCGAGCAAATCCCGCAGTGAAAAAGATTTATACATCTTTTCCTTACCATCGCCCCTCATTAGATTTTTATAGCGATCGCACCATCATTCCTGCATCTTTAGGAGAATTACAATACTATTGGCACTACAACGGACAACCCTATTTCTTACTCAGCGCCTCTGCTTTCAAAGATTTGCATCTAGATTCGGTGAAGCTAGTTGACCAAGCTGGAGACTGGAGACTGATTACAAAAAATATCAATCGATTGTAACAGCGATCGCCAACTCCAGGCCCTCACAAACGCAAAAGTTGGGGATTAAGGGAGAAAAGGCTATTAAAAAATGCCTTTTCTCCCATTTCCGACCTTCATACTAGATTTTTGTTAAGATTTCCCTCAAAAGTCTGGAAAAAAAGATTTTTACCAGTAAATTTCCTTATTGAGATTCCTTACCGATTTCATTAATTTTCTCTGTTGTAGAGATTGGTTGTTGGTTATAGTTAGTGTTTTGTTGTGTCATGGCAATGATACTCAAAACAATAGCACCCCCCACAGCCAAAGCTACTACAGGACGTTTGAGGAGAATAAAATCTCTGACAATCCTAGCTAGAGGTCGGCTTTGACGACGTAGCGCCGAAGAAATCATTATCTGTTTGAGAGTAAAAGGATCGCGAACATAATGTCCGCTCTGAGACACTACTAGTCGTTCCTGGCAATACGGACAGGTATACAAGCCAATACACGTCTTAACTGGTTCCGGCATACCATTTCTTTGGCAAATTGGGCAAGTAACATAATGATTATCAAATGTGTGTGTATTCATTTACCTCGTCCGCCTAGTCCATTTACTCGCTACATAACAGTAGTCATATTGAATTTCCCAGCAACACTTAGTAGGCTAACCGATGTGATCTGACATCTGTCATGAATCACAGCTCATAATTTTATTCCCACTAAGGACAGATTAACGGCTGCAACACGAGTATAGCTAGATATTGCTGAGGATGACTCCTCGTCACTTTTATTCAACGCTGCAACCAATCAGCCTAAATAGCAGTGTATTTATCCTACACAATATAGATATCCGGCTGACTCGCACCCCACCGCTGCTGGCCGACCATTGAATATTAATTCACTTTTATTTAACCATTCTCCCTATAAAAATTTTGCGTAGCGAATTTTTTTTTACCAAAACTTTGTAAATTCAGCAAATCATGGAAATTCGGCTTACTTGTCTGGTTGCTAAATCATGGCTCACAATGAGAAGTAACAGATAAAAACTTAAATTTTTTCTTACATTTACCCCACCCCCAATGACTTTCTTGCCTCCCACTGAACTGAGGAAGGTGACTGAACAACTTGTCTTGCCTTCACTTTCCGCTCGTCTAGCTCACCTAATTAACCGTTTTCAGCCATCTCCAGAAACAGTCGTACTTTTTTTAGCCGTGCTAATTGGCGGCGGTACTGGTATGGGTGTAGTTACCTTCCACTATTTGATCCAACTAATTCATGACCTAACGCTAGTCAATTTAATGAGTGTGATCGGTGTCTGGGGTTCCTGGACTTTGGCTTGCGTCCCCACCGTTGGCGGCTTAATCGTCGGTTTGATGCGCTGGCGTACGCAAGATTTCGGCCCTGGACTTTCATCTTTGATTGCTGCTTCTCAGGGAACAGAACTCAGACAACCACTACGACCTGTCACTAAGATGTTTGCGGCTTCCGTATCTCTGGGAAGTGGGGCTTCTTTGGGGCCGGAGGGGCCAAGTGTAGAAATTGGTGCCAACTTTGGCATGTTATTGTCTTTGGTGCTGCAAGTATCTCAAGAGCAGCAACGTTTGCTTTTGGGTGCTGGGGCTGCGGCTGGCTTGGCTGCGGGGTTTAATGCTCCTATTGCGGGGGTGTTTTTTGCTTTAGAGGTAGTCATGGGGGCTACTTCTTTTGCCACCTCTGCTGTCAGTGTGGTGCTATTGGCGGCGGTGCTGGCGGCGTTAATTGCTCAAATTGGTTTAGGGGCACAACCTGCTTTTGCTTTACCTGCTTACCAAGTGCGTAGTCCCCTGGAATTACCAATTTATTTGGGGCTGGGTTTAGGGGCTAGTTTGGTTTCTGTAGCTTACACTCAATTGATCAGTCTAGCAAAAGCTTGTTTTGCGGGACAGATTATTGGGTTTGAATTTTTGGGTCGCATTCCTAAGTATATTCATCCGATTATCGGTGGTGTCATTGTCGGCGCCGTTGCTTTATATTTTCCGCAAATTTTAGGCACCGGTTATGGAACTGTGCAAGCGATGCTGCAAGATGTGGAGTTTTCGCTGCAATTATTAGTTGTGCTGCTGGTGGTTAAGCTGCTGATGACGGCGATTAGTGCTGGAAGCGGTTTTGTGGGTGGTTTGTTTGCGCCAGCAATGTTTTTAGGTGCTTCTTTGGGGTCGGCTTATGCTAAGGTTGTCAGTTTGGTTGCGCCCTCAATTGGTACATATATGGCAGCGCCTCCAGCTTATGCAATGGTGGGAATGGCTGCAGTTTTAGCTGGTAGTGTGAGGGCGCCGTTAACGGCAATTTTAATGTTGTTTGAGTTAACCCGCGACTACCGAATTGTTTTACCTTTGATGGCTGCGGTGGGTTTAAGCGTGTGGTTAGTGGAGCGAATTAAACCGACTTTTAATTCTAATTCCAATCTCCAACAAATTGGTCTTGCGGAATTAAAAGATGAGAAGGTGGATATTTTAGAGCAAATTTTAGTGGAAGATGCTATGTTGACTTGTCCGAAACAGCTGCCAGCAACGTTTGGGGTGTTAGAGGCAGCTGTGGAAATGACAAGCGATCGCTGTCACAGTGCTTTAGTAATTAATGAAGCCGAGCAATTAGTAGGGATTGTTTCCTTAGAAGATATTAATCGTGCCCTTTCTCTTTGGCAAAATTACCAGAATTCAACAATTGAAATTCCTAGTAATTTATCTAGTCAAACTCTCATGGAAATCTGTACTACTGAAATTCTTTATGCTTGGAGAGATGAACCTTTATCAGAAGCTCTAGACAGAATGACTTTGCGAGGTTTGCATCAGTTACCGGTGGTAGCAAGAGATAACCATGAACGCATTTTAGGTCTACTAGAACGCGAACATATTACTTTAACTTGCAATTTGGCATTAACGCGCAAGGCAATTCGCCATTATTTACCAATAGTGCCTTCAACAAATATGATTATTGGTCAAAACTCAAAAGTCAATGGCCATTAGTCAATACTCAAAAGTCAAGAGTCCAAATATTGGCTTTTGACTTTTTTGCGCCACTTGCTGCACTGAGAGAACTTTTGTTGATGGCAAATTTTCCTGGAGAAACCCCCCAAGAATAACTATGTGCCAAGCTCTCCGTTTTCTGGAATGGTGTGAACCCCCAAGACCACAGTAGT
Source organism: Fortiea contorta PCC 7126 (assembly GCF_000332295.1). Classification (GTDB taxonomy): domain Bacteria; phylum Cyanobacteriota; class Cyanobacteriia; order Cyanobacteriales; family Nostocaceae; genus Fortiea; species Fortiea contorta. The sequence continues at coordinate 2,456,166 of NZ_KB235930.1, forward strand.
TATGCTTGGTTTTGACTATATTATTTAAGCTGTAACTTCTAGAGCTTCAGTTTCTTCTCTATCTTCTGGGTCTACTTGCCTTAAGCGAATGTGCTTTTTACCCAAAGTGATGAGAAATTCATCACCTGGCTTGAGATTCATCTGCTTAGTGTAAGCTGAACCTATTAGTAAGTTGCCGTTTGATTGCACACTAATTCTATAGCTGGCACTGCGCCCACCACGTCCATTTGCACTGGGTGTGCTGTCTAACTGAATGCCTTCAGCATCAATGAGAGCATTTAAAAACTTCATCATATTGACGCGCTCTATACCGTTTTTGGTAACGGTATAGTAGCCACACTTCTTGGCTTTGTCTTCTTTGCTCTCGTTCTCTAGCTCCTTAACTTTTTTGAGGAGTTCTTCACCGACTAGGGGTTCAATTTTCTTCTGTTTAGGCATCAACTTAGGTCGAAAACGAATGTTGGAAGTGGCTGAATCGATTTTATTTTAGCTGACATTGAGCTAGCAGGAACTTACTCCTTTATTTTTCATCTCAGCCTAGCCAAGTATATTACATTCACAGGCATAATTGTTACTCAATTCCTAAAATATTGCGAGACAATTTATTTTCTAGATTATTTTCTAGAATGTTGCCAATGGTGATAACTATATATGGTTTATGAATTACTGCTAGACTATAGTTGTTTAAGTTTTCTAAACAAATGCATAATTAGTCGTTTACTTATTGAACTTAATGCTTGGGTGAGAAATTGATAAGCAAAACTGATCCTTAGTCAAGAATCAAGGGAACACCAGTCGCCTCAAGGTCGAAAATTTCCAGACGGTACTGGCTTTCTGGGTGGAGCAATTACCTCTCAAGGGTCAAAGGTCAAAGCAATAATTAAGATTTAGGCTCTGGACTTTGGACTTTTGATTTTGGACTAAACAATAAAGCTCGTGAGCATGAAATTAACTACAAAAGGACACTACAGTGTCAAGGCTTTGCTAGATTTGAGCTTACAGCCAAGCTATGGGCCTGCATCTGTCAAAGCCATTGCCAATCGCCAAGATATTCCTGCTGCTTATCTAGAAAAGTTACTTATAGAAATGCGTCGTGCTGGATTAGTTAAATCAATTCGTGGGAGTATTGGTGGCTATCAATTAGCCTTGGAGCCTGCACAAATTTCTATAGGACAAATTTTAGAAGCTGTGGGAGAAGCTATAACCCATTCACCTCAACCTACTCCCTCGCCAGAGCAAGCTGAAGATTGGGTAACATTTACTTTGTGGCAGAGGCTGAATCAAAAGCTGAAAGAAGCTTTGTACACTATTACTCTGGCTGATCTTTATTATGATGCTCGCAGCTGGCAAGCTTCTCTGGGTGCAGAGGCTAGTTTTGTGGTTTAGTCAAGAGGTCAAATATTAAACCTTGATGCTTGACTAATGACTGATAACATCTATATCTTAATTATTGCTGCTCTTTTAGATTTCTTAATTGGCGATCCGTGGGGTTTTCCTCATCCAGTACAATTCATGGGGTGGGCAATTTCTCGTATTACTAATGTTGCTCGCCAATACTGTCACAATCCCCTAACCCAAAGAATCACGGGAATCATATTAGGTGTTGTCTTAATAATTGGTACTGGGGTAGTTGGTTGGTTAGTAATTTATGGTGCTAAATTGCTACATCCCCTATTGGGAATTGTTTTAGAAAGTATCCTTCTAGCTAGCTGCTTTGCTCTGAGGAGTTTAAAGGTAGCAGCGGCTACTGTTTTACAACCTTTGACGGCGGGAAAGTTGCAACAGAGTCGTCAACTTCTCAGTAATTATGTTGGTCGAGATACAGAAAATCTTTCAGAAGCAGAAATTTTGCGCGCTGTTTTGGAAACGGTGACGGAAAATGCTACTGATGGGGTAATGGCGCCACTGTTTTATGCAATTTTCGGTGCATTTATTCCGGTTGTGGGGGCAGCGCCTTTAGCTTTAGCATATAAAGCTAGTAGTACTCTGGATTCGATGGTGGGTTATCGTGAAGCTCCCTATACTTATCTGGGTTGGTTTAGTGCGCGGCTGGAAGATGGCTTAACTTGGCTTCCCTGTCGCTTAACGGTGATGACTCTGGCGTTGTTGTCTGGTAAACCTTTGCATGTGTGGCGAATTTGTCGCCGAGATGCTGTCGCTGATCCGAGTCCTAATTCTGGGTGGAGTGAGTGCGCCTATGCGGCAATTTTAGGGGTACAGATGGGTGGTATTAATTGGTATCGTGGAGTGGTGAAATATAAACCTCTTTTGGGAGATGCTATTCACCCCATCACACAAATTAGCATTCACAAGGCTTTGCAATTAACTGGATATTGCTTTTTACTGTGGTTAGGGATAGCTGTCGCTATATTATTAATCCCCCTCAACAGGTAAAGAGCAATAGGAGGCGTAGGGGAGCACAAATGGGAAACTTGGGTAATCGACTCCTTCCCCTAACTCCCAACAGCTAGTAAAATTTACTACTCAGGGTATCGGTCTATGACTATGTATATGAAAGTAGTTGAAATTCTCTCATCAGAAGAACTCCGCCGCACTGTGACTCGTTTGTCCTCGCAAATTATAGAAAAGACGCGCGATTTACATCAGCTAGTCCTGTTGGGTATTTATACCAGAGGGCCGCTGTTAGCCGAAATGTTAGCGCGTCAAATTGAAGCGTTGGAGGGTGTATCTGTGGAGGTAGGCGCGATAGACATAACATTCTATCGGGACGACCTTGACAAAATTGGATTACGAACTCCAGCAAAAACCGATATTCCTTTTGACCTGACGGGAAAAACAGTTGTGCTTGTGGATGATGTGATTTTCAAAGGAAGGACGATCCGCGCTGCTTTAAATGCAGTAAACGAATACGGTAGACCGGAGGTAATTCGATTAGCTGTGCTGGTAGATAGGGGACATCGTGAATTACCCATACACCCAGATTTTATTGGTAAGCTACTCCCTACCGCGAAAGAAGAGATTGTCAAAGTTTATTTGCAAGATTTCGATGGTAGAGATGCGGTGGAGTTGATTGGAGATTAGGGTGTAATTGTTGCTTGAAGGGCACAGTATGCAGTGCCCTAAACTAAAAAAGTAAGTGTGAACTTCAGTAACTTTTCGTTGTCTGTGGACTTAATACTTGCGGAGAATGGCTGACAAAGTGTTTTGCTTGCGGATATCTAGCAACTCTACCAAAGATGCTTGATTGTGATTTAAACCACTTGTTTGCTCTATTGGTAAAACAGTCACGAGAGGTTTTGTTTGAGTTTGTAGGGACGCCAGCGGTGAGAGTGTGGAGATGGACGACAAAATCTGGGGAGGTTTTGGCGTTTGTGGTTTGAGTCTAGACTGATGACTTGATGCTAAGGGTGTTTGATAACGCTTGGGTGGTTTTTTAAATTTTTGATGCTGTGTTGACTGGTGAATTAATCGGCAAATAATCAAACAACCACTGCTACAACTAAGAGCGATCGCTGCAATCATCCATAATGGTATGGGATTGGTGATTTCCGATGATGTGTTGCTGCTCTGTTCAAATACTGTAGGTGCTTCTGGGACTTGATCCGGTTCTTCTGGTTGTGGAACATACCCAACATAACCCAGGCTGTGCAAGGCAAAGGCAGCACTTCCTAAAAACATTGTCAACAATCCAACCAATAACAGCCAAGGATTACGCGTCAGCAAATACATCATGATTTGCGAACTATCTGTCAAATCGAGACTAGCCCTTGCTATTTTGGTTGTTTTGTGCTGTACATTCTGACTATTGTTCATGATTGTTTTCAGATTTGTACCCCTCTAGATCCTAGATTGTACTAAAAGAGGGAAAAATCAGATATCCGTAGTCAAAATTGCGATTAAAGTAGCTTTTTGGTGCAGTCTCAGCCGAAAGAAGCTCTTTTGAGGCGGGAATGGGGAACAGGGATGAGGGATTAGGGGTTAGGGGTTAGGGATTGGGGGATACGTGTCAACTTAAAAGAGAAATGGCCTCACTGTTGGCTTCCACACCCGCCTAGAACTGAAGTTCAAGGCTCATAACTAAAGTCTACTGAAGTAGACTCAAGATTTTTTGCATATTTAGTCATCTTGAGATGACTTATGTTATTAGCAAGGAACTGAAGTTCCTTGTGGGCTATAGGTTTTACGTTAAGTTGACACCAATGGGGTTGGCGGGGTAATTTCAGACTTCAGACTTGAGACTTCAGACTTCAGCTTTCACCCTTGTATCTTTCTAAAGCTAGTTGAATTAGTCGATCAACTAATTCTGGAAAGGGGATACCGCTGTGTGCCCATAGTTGAGGATACATGCTGGTGGCGGTGAAACCGGGAAAGGTGTTGATTTCGTTGATGAGTACTTCTCCTGTGGCTTCGACATAGAAAAAGTCTACCCTAGCCAAGCCAGCTGCATCGACGGCGGCGAATGCTTGGAGAGCCATGTCTTGAATTTGGTGAGTGATGGCGTCTGGGAGTGGGGCGGGAATTAATAAATCTGCTTTGCCTGCAGTATACTTAGTTTCATAATCGTAAAAATCGCTGTCGTAGGTAATCTCCCCCACTACAGAGGCTTGGGGTTGATCGTTGCCTAAAACGGCGCACTCTACTTCTCTGGCGACTACTCCTGCTTCCACAATGAGGCGACGATCATAAGTAGCGGCGTTATCTAAAGCGGCTTCTAGTTCTTGGCGCGATCGCACTTTGGCAATTCCTACTGAAGAACCGAGGTTAGCGGGCTTGACAAAAGCTGGATAACCTATTACGGCTTCGATTTCGTCACAAAGTTTGGGAAATACGCAAGGATTTGACCACACTTGCGCTCTGGTGATGGCTTGATATTTTACTTGCGGTAATCCGGCTTGGTCAAAGGCCATTTTCATGGCGATTTTATCCATCCCCAAGGCTGAACCCAAAACTCCAGAACCAACGAAGGGGGTTTGCATTAAGGTGAGTAAGCCTTGAATTGTACCATCTTCGCCGTTGGGGCCGTGAAGAATTGGTAGCCACACATCGACTTCGGCGACTTGGGAGGGTGATTGCCAGGGACTGAGAATTTGGTTTTGGGGGTCTGATACTATTTGATTATGGTCTGGGGACGGGGATTCTGGGAGCGCTACACTAGACCCTAGTAAGTGTTGGGGTTCTTCTCCTCCTAGCCAACGACCATCTTTTTGGATGTAAAACGGCAAGATTTCGTATTTGCTAGCATTTGGTTCTGCATTTAGGGCTGTGGCGATCGCTTTTGCGGAACTAATAGAAACTTCATGCTCTCCAGAACGACCACCAAATAACAATCCCACCCGCAATTTACTCATCTTTCATACCTCGACACTCCCCACGCAGATAGCTTATCATAACGTGGCTTTGTTGCTGTATTTTCCCATGTATACACGGCTTTCGGTAAAATAAAAGACATAGGGTGGAGGCTGCCAGACTATCAACCAAGTTGATTACTGTGAAAAGCGTTTGTCCGTACCATACTCAAACCTTCACCATTACTGCTAAAATCTCCGGATGTCAGAAACACGACTACACGAACAGACAAAACTCGGATGGTCTTTGGATCAGCGAGATCCAAGATTCATTGAAGCCGTCATGCCCATATTAGGGTGGTTCTATCACTATTATTTTCGCGTCCAAACCAGCGGTTGGGAAAATATCTCACCTGACGAAAAAGTACTTTTTGTTGGCTCCCATAATGGCGGTCTTGCGGCTCCTGATATGGTGATGATGATGTATGACTGGTTTCGCCGATTTGGTGTGGAGAAACCAGTTTATGGTTTGATGCATCCTGTTGCTTGGGAGGCTTTCCAGCCGGTAGCCCGATTAGCAGCTAAGGCTGGGGCGATTATTGCTCACCCGAAAATGGCTTATGCGGCTTTGCGTTCTGGCGCTAGCGTCCTTGTCTATCCTGGTGGCGCTGAGGATATTTTTCGTCCCCATTCTTTACGCAACCAAATCTATTTTGCTGGTCGCCAAGGCTTTATCAAATTAGCATTGCGGGAAAATGTGCGGATTGTCCCTGTAATTTCCACCGGTGCTCATGATACTTTGTTTGTCTTGACTGATATTTACGATATTGTTGAGCAACTGCACAAGTGGGGGATGCCTTGGTTGTTGGGTATTGATCCGGTGGTTTTTCCTATTTATTTGGGTTTACCTTGGGGATTAGCAATTGGGCCGTTACCGAATATTCCTTTACCTGTTCCGATTCATACGCGGGTTTGTCCACCAATCAAGTTTGAGCGCTATGGACGGGAAGCTGCGAGCGATCGCTATTATGTTAATGAGTGCTACGAATTAGTTCTTAGTCAGATGCAGCACGAGTTAGACGCTTTAGTCAAGCTAACTGGTGCTTCGTAGATTTTATGTGGTAAAAAAACCTGGGAGACGGGAAATTTCCCGTCTCTACACAGCAAAGGTATCATCTATTTCATAAAAGGAAACAAATCGAATTCTTGGCGAATTTCTAAAAGCGATCGCTCTAGTAATAATTCAAACCTTGATTGAGCAACGCCAAACTCTGCGTACCTTTGCGCTTACCTCAGCGTCACTTTGCGTTTAAAAATACTCCCATTTTACGCAGAGCGTTACTAAGTATTCGTTAAACCGATACAGCTTGACGCACCTCCACAGGTTCCCCAGTTAAGCTAAAAGCGCGAACTTCAGTAATTTTCACCTTAACTAACTGTCCTTTCAACTCGTTAATATCACCAGTAAAGAAGGTGAGACGATTACCCCGTGTGCGTCCCATAACTTGGGTTGTATCTTTGGGGTTTTGGTCTTCTACTAGCACTTCTTCGATGCGGTGGGCGTAACGCTGCGATCGCTCGGCAGCTTTGATGTTCACTAAATGGTTTAATCTTTGTAGGCGATCGCTTTTTACGTCTTCACTTAATTGATTGTCCCACAAAGCCGCTGGTGTTCCTGGTCTGGGTGAATAGGCGGCGGTATTGAGCATATCAAAACCAATGTCTGCTGTTAATTTGAGGGTATTCTCAAATTGTGCTTCCGTCTCCCCAGGAAAACCGACGATCGCATCTGCACTAATTGAAGCATCTGGCATGTATCGGCGAATTGTGTCGATAATCCGGCGATATTTTTCGTGTGTATAACCCCGCGCCATCGCTTTCAAAAGTTCGTTGTCTCCAGATTGAAAGGGAATGTGGAAATGCTCGCACACCTTGGGTAACTCTGCACAAGCCTTAATTAATCGCTCCGTAAAATAACGGGGATGACTTGTAGCAAAACGCAATCTTTCTATTCCCGGCACATCATGGACATAGTAGAGTAAATCTGTAAAGGTATGCAGATGTCGCCCTTCTGGTGTCGTTCCTGGTAAATCTCTACCATAAGCGTCAATATTTTGACCAAGGAGGGTAATTTCTTTGTAACCTTGCTCTCCTAATTCCGCTATTTGTGCACGGATGGCTTCTGGTGTCCGGGATTGTTCCACACCGCGTACACCAGGAACGACGCAATAAGTACAGCGTTCATTACAACCATAAATCACATTCACCCAAGCGGTAACTTTGCTGTCACGGCGCGGTTGGGTGATATCTTCCATGATGTGGACTGGTTCTGTGGCGACAATTTGATTACCTTCAAAGACTGAATCTAGTAAATCCTTGAGACGGTTAGCGTGTTGCGGCCCCATCACCAAATCTAATTCTGGCACGCGTCGCAGCAAGCTTTCTCCTTCTTGTTGAGCAACGCAACCAGCAACGACTAAAGTTAAATTAGGCTGATCATGCTTGCGTTTGGCTTGTCTGCCTAAATAAGAATATACTTTTTGCTCGGCATTATCTCGAATTGTGCAAGTATTATAAAGAATCAAATCTGCATGATTAGGATCGGCTGAGAATTCAAAGCCCATGTCTTCTAAAATGCCAGCCATGCGCTCTGAATCGGCTTTATTCATTTGGCAACCAAAAGTAGTGATGTGATAGCGGCGTTTAGAAGTGGTCATGGGCAATTATGCTTAATCGGTGTAATGTATATCAGCTTTATCTCAATTCTAATTTTTGATCGCAATCCGCACACAGAATTTTTCTTTATTAAGCATTCTGCTGAACGACTACGATAATCTGCGGAATTGCTATTTTGTTGTTTTCGTTTTACAAGTTTATACCAATTTCAATAATCTTTGCGACAGATGCATGGTGGGTGAGGGCAAACAACCGTTTGCCCCTACAATCTATTTGTCGCATTCTTTGTTCAAATTAGTATTAGTTTCTAGCAATCCTAATTCTATAGCGACACGTCCAACTAATTCTTGCCAACGCTGGAAAATTTCCCCTTGAGTAATTCCCAGCGCTAATCCTTATATAGACGGAGATTTTTCAAACAACCTCTGAGGGTTTTTGGTATTTTTTTAAATTTTTTGAAGATTTGGGAATAATCTGTTTTGCTGATTTGTTATTGAAAGTAAGGACACAAGAAAGTTTTGTAATTGCTAAGAGTGAAATTTAGTGTTACAAAATTAAAACTAAATTTATGTGAGGTAATAAAAATGTTTACAATTTATAACTTAAAAGCAGTTACTACAGTATCTGTTCTCAGTGCTGCGGTGTTGTCATCTAGCAATCTTCTGGCGCAAACATCGCCAGAAACCGCGACTGCGCTGACAAGTCCCACAGTTTCTGGTAATTGGTCATCGAATAGAAAACAAGAATTCTACTATTCATTTATAGCCAATTCAGGTCAACTGCAGGTAACTCTTGATAATATTAGCAATGCGGGCGGCTGTCAAACTGTATGGATAGATATTTTTGACAGCGAAAAGAGGGATTGGAGAAACGAGAGACAAAGATATGGGAATTTATTTAAATTGGCTTGCGTCACTAGGGGAACACCTAAAATTCAAAATATCACGATCCCTGAACGCCGTCCTTTGTTAATGAAAGTAATGATTGAAAATCATTCTGATCGACTTCTTTCTGGTAATTACACGATTACTTTAGGTGGAATTTTTGAAGTACAGCCTAGACTACAACAAATAGATCCGAAGTTGTTAAGAGAACGGACATTGTTCGAGCGATATCCATTGCCGACACCTGCAGTCACACCGCAATGATACTGCGGTTTGCATTGTTTTTGCAGTCATCAATACTTTGACGCTGGTTTCCAGGTACCGTGGAAGCTAGGAGGTATGACGCTGGGTAATTGGAGTCTGCAGATTGGTTCTTGGTCTAGGCGATCGCTATAATTTTCATTAATCCTCTACTATTAGCGATCGCTTATTATGCTGTCAATTGCACATCTTCACTAGGTATAAAAGCTAAAACAATATTCTCTGCCAAAATACCTCTATATATTAAATCGTCAGTAATTCCAGCTTCCATACCATCATATTCAATCCAGACTTTGCTATCCTGTAATGTGATGTAAATTAAATTACCTCTTATCCGCATTCCTCTATCCCAACCAACTTGCATTAAAGCATAACGATCTTGGTTTTCGTCAAATACAGTATCTAATCTGATATTCCCGTGTGATGGTCGCAACTGCGCGTATTGGGTAATAATTTCTTTAACTATTTGCCGATGGTAAGCGGTGGTATCCATTGTTTTACTTCTGCTCTATTTATATCTACAATAATCAATTTTAGTGGTAAGTCGTTAATTACAAGTTCTCCGATTGGTTCGCTAAAAATTTCATCATAGATACTCACTGTAGTAGCCAAATATATTTCACGTTCAGGATCAACTTTATTAAGTAATAAACGATAAAGAACATACTGACCAATTGCTTTTTCTAAATCACCAATTACTGATTTATTGTTAAAATCTTTGATTTCTATTGCTATTCGACTATTATCTTTTTCTGCGCCAATAAACCGCCCATGAATATTATTAATTTTACTGGCTTTAGTAGCCCCAAGATCTACAAATAAAAACCGTTCTCCATAAGATATGACATAAGGGTCAGCAGTGATATTCCAACCATCCTTAATAATTGCTTGTTTAACAATTTCATGAATTGCATCTCTAGCGGGCACTATTTAATACCTTTTTACTTAGTTAAACTTGGAAATTAAAGAAAATTTTCTGCTAACAAGATGCCAAACTTTTACGCTGGTTTCCAGGTACCGTGGAAGCTAGGAGGTATGACGCTGGGTAATTGGAGTCTGCAGACTGGTTCTTGGTCTAGGCGATCGCTCTCAAATACCCAAACTTCGCTACAATCAGAATTGCCATCATACACGACTGTGATTACCCAATCTCCAACGGAGACGGGTTCTGAAGGATAGCGATTTTCGCCAAAATCTGCTGTGGTGAGGGTATGGGTCTTGTGGTCGAAGCGGGCGATCGCATTTAATATTTCTTGGCTAATATCTGTTCCTGAACGAAATCCCGACATGTATGTGTACCGAGCAGCTTTGCCAATATCTGTCTGAGGTACACTGGGAAATTCACAATGTTGCTCTAATAATTGCTCGATGGCTATTACTCTTGCGGTTTGGGGATTGAGATTTATTCGTGAAAATTGACTTTTAGCGATAGTATGAGTTTTACCTGTGGCTACTTCTTTGAGATACTGATTAGTGCTAAAATCTTCATACCGAGCTAGATCAATAATCGCTGCACCGCTATTATCCACATAACCATTAGCAAAGTGCCACTGAAACCAAGGCTCTGTTTCTCCACGACTAACTAGAGACAGGTTTTCACGATCAATTACCCAAATTTGAGTGCCTATGTGCGGTTGCCATTGTAGCGCATCACTGTAGCTGTTCATCCCCAAAAGAATCGGTAGCAGATTCAACCGCACTGGAGGAATGAAGAAGATTAAATACTGTCCTGCTAAAACAAAGTCGTGTATCAGCGGTACTCCGTCTATTTGATATGTTGCTTTCTGGATAATTTCGCCAGTGGTGTTGCTTTTATAGATATTTAATGTTGCATTTAACCCAGGACTGACACCAAAGTTGAAAATTTCCCCTGTATGTGCATCTTGCTTGTAGTGTGCAGAATAGTTGCATCCTGGAGTTAATCCACCTAAATCATCTTCGCCCCAAGTTTCTAAGGTTTGCAAATCTAAAGCGTGGGGTTTACCGCCTTCCCATAGTGCTAAAAGTTTATCAGGAAGTGCCAAAACTGAGGTATTGGCGGCGTTCTTGACTGGTTTGAGCCATTGATTCCAGATGATTCCTGGTGCAGTCATGCCATAGTTACCGTACAGCAACTTATCTGCGGCTGCTTCTGCTTTGTAGCCTACAGTTTGCACGTAGCGATATAATCCTGTAGCTCCTGCGTCGGTGAAATTAACTGCGAGAATTGCTCCATCTCCATCAAACCAGTGTCCCATCCGCATTCCACCTCGTTCTAGCCGTCCTGGGCCATTGCGGTAGAGGGTACCTCGTAAAGCTGGAGGGATTTGTCCGGTGAGGATTGGTAACTCAGTAGGAGGAAATTCTGTAGCTGGTTGAGTAAATGCTTTTGACCAAGCTTTGTTGGTGGAAACTGTCATTTTTTTATTTATTATTGGTTATTTGTCCAGAGTGATTCTCCCCATCACCCTATGTTACGGATATTCATGGGAAACAAACGGAATCTCAACAATTTGGGCTGCTGTTTCTCCTACTTGTACTTTTAAGCCGACACCACCAGCTTTGGTGCGGATGTAACCTAAGCCAAAGTAACCGTCAGTGGTGGGTGTGTAACTGGTGAGTTTGCCGATTTTTTCGTCTCCCAAGGTAATCACTGTCCCCACTTCCGCAGGAGCACTGAGTTTAATTCCCCACAGGTGTTGTTTGACACCTTTATATGTGTTGAGACGGGCGATGGTTTCTTGACCGATATAGCAACCTTTGTTGAAGGAAATACTTTGCCATAAGCCGACTTCCAAAGGATTATAATCGTCAGTCAATTCGGCTTCGGGAGCGGGACGCCCTTGTAAGATTCGCAACATTTCCCAGGTGCGATCGCTCAACTCTACAGCACCCAATGCTAAAATTTGGTTCCACAACTGTTGTTTGTCACCAACTGGAAAAATGAGGGTGTATCCAGGGGACGCCAAGCCACTACCCACGGCTACGCGCAGTTTATCAACTAAAATGTGATTACCATCAGGCTGACCGATAATTGTTCCGGCTCCCAAATGTGCGATTATGGCGTCGCTTCCTGGGCCGATTAAGCTGAAAGTGGCGGTTTGGGCGGTGATATCGGTTAATTGTACTTTATCGGCAAAAAAGATATAACGATCCAGCCATTGTAAGAGAAATTCTCGGCGATTGGATGAAGTCAACAGCAACACCGCGTCATCTAGAACGTAAGCAGTTACTAAATCAATGGTGCGAGCGGTGGATGTCACCATCACGGTATCACAACCTTGTCCGGGCTGGAGACTTTGAAAATCGTTAGTGCTTTGATTGTGGAGAAAACGCAGGCGATCGCTATCACCAACACTGATTCGCCCCCAATGAGAGCGATCGTATACAGCAACCCCTACACTTGTAGCTTGTATGGCGGCTACGTCTTTAGCGTCAATTGTGGATGTTGACATGGCGATCAAGAGTTACCTGATTTCAAAGTTCTCCCATGAGAAATCTTAGCAAATCAAGGTTTACAGGTTCAATACCTCTCAATCACACGATATGCTGAAAGATAACTTTTAATAAATCCCCTTGGTTAAAAGGCTTGCTCAGATAGCCCGAAGCTCTCACCATTTTCGCTTTCGCTCTATCGATCAATCCTGTTTTTCCTGTGACTATAATTATTGGCGTGTTTTTAAAATTAGAATGCTTACGTAATAAAGAACATAATTCATAACCGTCTAAATTTGGCATCGCCACATCTAATAAAATTAAGTCTGGCTTGGTGCGGAGAATGGCCATTAAAGCTTTTAAAGAATCAGTAACCCCAATCACGGAAAATATTTGTTCGTCTAAAAAACTTTTAATTGTGCTCAATACAACTGGACTGTCATCAATACAGAAAATTGTATAAGGTTTTTTATTAGTAGATTGTGGAGGAACTACTTGTAAATGTGAGTCGGGAGGGTTGCTGAAGTTCGTAATTTTGTGAGCATATTGAGTGGCTCGATTATTAGTTCGTGGTGGCGCTGGAGCATTTTTGATTGCTGATGGGGGTGGTGTTTGGCGCGAAAATTGCGAGCTTCTTCCTTGAGAAACAGGCGTCTGATTTTTTTGTGGAGATGGCGCGGTTGATGAAACAGGCTCTTTGGCGCTGGTGTGTGCCAATTTTTGACATTGTTCTACTAGTAAGCGGAGATTTAAACGACAAAATTTAGGTAAGTCATCTAAAAAGCTTTCGGGAATAAATTCGTAAGTCCCTTCTTCTATTTTGAGAAACGACTTGAGGACTTCTAGTGATAATTGCTCTATTAATATTGCTGCTTGAGCAGGGCTAATATATTTTTGGTTAACTAACCAACAAATAGCCAGATAATCTGGATTCGGTATGGCTTGATGATCGATCCCTGTTTCAAATATTGCCCGCAACTGCTCATGAATTCCTCTAGGAAGTGTAGAAACTTGTTGACTTAGCTGTTGTAGATGTCTGTAAATCGGCTCAAACATTTGTTCTGAATAACAGGCATAAATCAATCTACCTTCTTCGATGTATAGTGACCAAGAACCAGACGCACTAAAGACTTGTAAGCACCCTGTTACAGATTTATTAGTTATTCTTTTCAATAAAGATAGAGGTTGTAGCTTTTGAAAAAATCTATATCTACTAATAGGAAGTGTCTTCATTGGGACGGCTCTGAGATAAAATCAATATTTGAAATTGAAATTGCTGGAAAACCATTCCGAATATTACAAGGATTGAATCGGCGGTACTTTCAGGTCAACTTAGCGGCTCACTTTTGAGTGAATACGGCGGTTTTCCACTCCCGACTCCTTGCCAAACTGTAGTGTAACTAACTACAACTAGCACTTAGTTTAATAGCCATGCTATTGCCAAATAGCGAAATGGCACAACTTGTTGCTAGGAAACAGTATTCCAAAAATCAGATTTACTTTCTGTATCTTTCGCTAATCTAGCTCATCTCACAGTAGCGCAACTGTTGTACCTGCACCATCTCCTCTAGCCCCTCATAGCGCTTCTTCGATCAAGTTTTTTGCTGGTTACTGAAGTGTAAAAGAACATGCTTTGTCAGATTATTTACATTTAAATTGCAAATTTTCTGCTTTTTTAAAGCTAAAGCCATGGTCAAGAGTATCCATTGCAACCAAATCTCTCTCAAAATTCAAGACCTCACCCAAGTTTAAGATTGTAGAGCTTTTGTTGACAAAGTTTGGGCAAAATTATGACTTATACGGTTCGTAATGGTAGAGTACCACTATCAGCAAGTTAGTTGATGTTTTATAGAGCGGTGGTCTGTGGTGAGATGAAATGTAGTCAGTAATTTATGAATCAAACAAGCTGTTGCGGTGCTGACTACGTACCTCTGAAAGTAAGCTGGGCAGATTGTTAGCTCTGGATTAAGCAATCTCTTCATAAGTGCTGGAAATAGGCTCTAACGTTGTGTGGCGATAAATAGTCACCCTGCACAATTGTGAGTGCTAAATTCAAGGGCTGATGCGGAAACTCCTAATTTGTATTCTTACCAAAAAAATAGGTAATTTTAACTTGAAGGGTAGATGGTAAGTTGGTTACTTACTAAAGTTTAGATTACTCTACGTTAGTAAAATAAGTTAATAAAAATTTGTAAATTTATGATAAATAAATATTGAATAATACATTTTATGTTGTTAATTGTCCTGACCTATTAAAAGTGTGCGGTGGCTGTTACCAAAATTATGATAGAGGTAGGTTGGGGAGCCACTCATGTGCGTATTTTCCCCCCGTTAAATGAAGTTGCGTTTGAGGCTTTGCGTAGGCGCGGAGCGGTGAGCCAACCTACGCCTAATGCAACTTCATATTTCATACTTCACACTTCATACTTTAGCCTTTAGTTGACTTATTTAGAACTAGACCAAGAGCGAGCACAAGCGCAAGCGCAAGCGGAACAGGAACGTCAACGAGCTGAACAAGCTCAATCAGAATTACAAGCTCTTCGCGCTTTGCTGCTAGAAAAAGGAATTAATCCAGAACAGTTGTGAGGGGTGAGTTTTGGGCTTAGGAATCGTAACTGCTGACTACGCTTTGGGAGTCGCGGGCTAAAAGACCATCTTCCATTTCGACGATGCGGTCTGCTATGTCTAAGATGCGGTTATCGTGAGTTACCAATAGGATTGAGGTTCCTTGTCCTTTGGCTAATTCTTGCATGATTTCTACAACATCGCGCCCTGATTGTTTATCTAGAGCGGCTGTTGGTTCGTCTGCTAGCACGAGGGGGGGACGATTGACTAGGGCGCGGGCGATCGCTATTCTTTGTTTTTGTCCACCAGAAAGATTATCTGGGTAGTAATTTATCCGTTCTTGTAAGCCTACTGCGCCCAGCATTGCGGTTGATTGGGCGATCGCTTCATTTTGGGCGATCGCTTCGTTTAACTCTACGGCCATTTGCACATTTTGCCTAGCAGTTAAAAACCCCAGCAAGTTGTGGGCTTGAAAAATATAACCAATCTTACGTCTGATATGTACTAGTTGGTTTTGACTCGCACCAGATAGTTCTGTACCTAAAAATTTCAAACTACCTTCTTGAACAGACCTCAACCCACCAATTAAGCTCAGTAATGTGGTTTTTCCTGAGCCTGAAGGCCCAGTCATAATCACAATTTCTCCAGGATAAATATCTAGATTGATATTAAATAATATCTGTCTTTTGAGTACACCTTTTCCGTAGTAGTGGTTGAGATTTTTAATAGAAATTACGGGTTCTTGTTTCATAATTAAGTGAGGAACTTTAAGTTATCAGTGCAAAAATGTGACTGGGGTAACTTATTGCAGCAAGTGGTTGGGCAGAAAGAAAACATCTAAGTTTAAATTAATTATGCCCAATTGCTGATATTTGCTTATTTCTAAATACTAACTAATAGTTTATGTTTAATTCCAGGTTAAATATTGTTCAAATTTTACTAAAATATGTCTGCTGGGTCAGCAGAGCGTAATTTGCGTACGGCGATCGCGCCAGAAATAAAACACATCAAAATAGTTAAAATCATTACCATAAAGGCACGCTCAAAACTCATAAAAACTGGTAAAAGGGTAGCGTCTCTAGCCATTTGATATAAAATTAAGGCAGAAGTAAATCCGGGAATATATCCCACAACTGCCAATAATAAAGCTTCTTGTAAAATCACGGCTAACAAATAGCCTTGTGTATATCCTATGGCTTTTAATGTGGCATATTCGGCTAAGTGGTCAGCAACTTCTGTATAAAGTATTTGATAAACAATCACGGTGCCAACAATAAAACCCATGATTGTTCCCAAGGTGAAAATAAAACCGATCGCTGTGCTACTTGCCCAATAATTACGCTCAAAATCAATAAATTCTTGCTTAGTTAAAACGTTGATTTCTTTTGGTAAATAATTTCTCAAATCTTGAGTGACAGCAGTCAAGTTTGCTCCTGGTTTTAATTTTATCAAACCAATATCAATCAAGCCGCGCTGGCGATTACTGAAGATGCGAAAAAAATTCACATCACTAGTAATTAAATTACCATCGGCTCCAAATGATGCCCCTAAGGTGAATAATCCTGCGACTTTAATTCGCCTTCTCCGCACTTCGGCTGTGATAGTTTTACCTTGACTGAAATCAGCAGCAATTGGGCCGTATTCTACTCTAGAGGAACGGTCAAATAAAACCACATCAGGCAGTTTCAATTTATCAATGTTTTCTTGAACTCCTGGTAAATTAAATAAATTTTTTTCTGGGTTAATCCCAAAAATGAGAATACTACGGGGACGACCAGTAACAGGGTTTTTCCAAGCTGTGTAGTCTAAATATATAGGATGTACTGATTCTACTGCTGGTAAATCTAAGGCTTTATATAAGCGCCGTTGAGAAAAACTTTTCATCGACAGCACAGCGTTAGATTGACTGTTAATTAAAACGATGTCGCCCTGCAAACTCGAATGTATGCGGACGTTGCTATAATACAGAGCATCTCGAAATCCGAGTTGCATAAACATCAAAATATCGGCAAAGCCAATTCCGGCTAGAGCTACGGCTAAACGAGTTTTTTCTCGTGTTAGTTGTAGCCACGATAAAGGGATTTTGCTCATTATTTGTTATTGGTTATTTTGCTCCTCTATTTATTGCCAAAAATTGAATTAGATATTGATATCAATTAGCACTTTGGCGTAGGTTAAACCTGCTACTTTTTGGCTATCTTCTTTGGTGAGGGCGATTTTGACTTCTACAACTCTGGCGTCTACATCGGCTGCAGGATCTGTATTCAGAACATCTTTTTTGCCAATTTTCCTACCAATTTCTGTGACTGTTCCTCTTAATTCCCCACCAAATGCACCATTATCACTGCTGACGGTGGCGTTTTGACCGAGACGTACTCTCCCAATGCTGTCTTCTGCGACTTCAGCGATGACAATCATTTGGTCGGTTTGTCCAATCTCCGCAATTCCCGATTGATTGATGGCTTCTCCTGATTTGGTGTGAATTTTTAAAACCTCGCCGTTGATGGGTGCTTTGACGTAACTTAACTTGAATTCTGCTTGGGCTTTTCTGACGATCGCGATCGCATTACTGACTTGTGCTTGCGCGATTTGCATATCTGTAGGACGCACTTCTAGAAGTCTATTGAGTTTGGCTTTTTCTTCGTCAATTTGTCTTTGTATAGTGGCTACGGTTTTGTCACGGGTGACTTTGGCTTCAATTAGCTGTTGTTCTAAAGTTGCTAGGGTTTTGACTTGGTTGGCTCTGGCTTCTGCTACTTGCTGTCTGAGGGTTGCTGTGGCTTGTCTGAGGGAAGCTTGGCTTTCTACTACTTGCTGGTTGCTGGTTTCTGCACTGAGGCGTCTTCTATCCCGTTCTTGTTGGGAAATAGCGCCTTCTTTATACAACATCTCATAGCGTTGAGCATCGACTCTGGCGTTACGTTGTTCAGCTTGTATCCGCGAGAGTGTGGCTCGGAGAGTATCTTTTTGTCCTCGTAGTTCAGCTTCTAGCCGATTTACCCCTGCTTGTTGGGCGACTTTTTCTGCACTTAATTGAGCGGCGATCCGGGCGATCGTTGCTTGTTGCGCTGCTTTTTCTCCCCGTAACTGGGCTTGTAAGCGACCAATCACCGATGTTTGGGCTTGAATATCTCTGGGTGAACCTGCTCTAATTTGGGCTAAATTAGCACGAGCTTCTTGCAGTTTGGCTTTCGCTTCTTCCACTGCTGCGGCTTGGGTATCATGGTTATCCAAAACTGCAAGTATTTGGTTTTGCTTGACGCGATCGCCTTCTTTAATCAGAAGTTCTTGGACTCGTGAGGCTGCTTGTACCCCTCCCATAGGGGCGGATAGTTTAATGACTTCGCTACGCGGCTCTATGTGTCCTACAGCGCTGACGCTGTTGGTAACTGGCCTCATGGGTATAGACGAGGTAAGCTTCCTCAATTGCTCAACTTTGGCTGTACCCAATACACCAGCTGCGATTACTATGGGTATGGTTACAGCAATGCTCCACCAAACCTTAGGTTGCTCAAGTGGCTGCTCTTTTAGCCTTGGCTTCTCAGTCACCCTTGACATGGTATGTTTTGCCCGTTACTCTGAATTGTGCTGATGGAAGTAAAAAAGTGGGCGTTTTTGCAACGCCAATTGGTAATTTGTCATCCTCGCTTTTGTGCGAGAAGCAAGCTACTTAATATCAGGCTAGATTCGAGTTTGCACCAGTTGAATCTATCCGACAGATAGATAATTTCAGAGATATTGCATTACAAAGTCTCTACTCAAGGATTTGTTGCTTTTGTTAGGGATTTCCAATTTAAAAAATATTCAATTTGTAGGGTGCGTTATCGCTGAGAGTACGGCACCAAAACCATCTCTATCGGTGCATTACGGCTTGAGCCTAACGCACCCTACTGTATATTTTATTTGTTGGAAGTCCCTTAATGGAATTGGTCTTATTGCTATCAGTTTTGGAGTTTTAATGATGATTCGAGTCTACCAAAACTATCACTAGACATGTTTATGTTGCTTGTATGTAAGTATCAAACAAAAAGAAGTTTACAAGAGTTGTGAATCATCTCAAATCAAATTCAGCAATACCAAAAAATATCTCTCAAATACAGCTTTTCTCACATTATATTTTCCTGATATTTTTGTTCCACAGATGCACTGAATTGGTTGCTGTTATAAAGTGGGTTAAATATCTGAGGATATTTGCTGCCAAGATTTAACTGTTTAATCTTCTGGTGTTTTGTAACTCCATCAAACTCTAGTTAAATGAATTCTACATGCCTCAGTTACTAGAAAACGTAACAGAGCGTACAGATAGCGTAGATGAAGAAAATAACCCTTAACTAGTAACAAATAACCAATAACTATTGCCAAAAATCTGTCACATCATATCCCAGTTCAGCGAGCATGTGCCGCAATAGTGGTAAGCTGAGTCCAATGACGTTACTATGACAACCTGCGATTTTTTCGACGAAGAGACTACCGAATCCTTCTAAGGCGAAGGCGCCCGCACACTTGAGGGGTTCGCCTGTGGCTACATAGGCTTGAATGGCGCGATCGCTCATTTGAGCAAAGTAAACTTTTGTTACATGAGACTTTACTAACGTGCGGTTTTGTGCAGTGTCAATCAACACGTGACCTGTGTATAAGTCACCAATTTTACCTTGCATAATCTGCCAACGAGCGATCGCAGCAGCTGCGTCTATTGGTTTACCATGAATCTCACCATTCAACGCCAAAACAGAATCACAACCCATAATTAAAGCCGATGGAAACTTTGGTGCTACAGTTTCGGCTTTATGTTGGGCTAGAGTTTGCACCAATTGACTAGGCTCATCTATTTGGATTTGCGACTCATCAAAGTCACTAGGATAAACTATCGGCTCAATACCAACAGTTTGCAGCAATCGGCGTCGTGCTGGGGAAGCGGATGCAAGTACAAAGGGTGGAATACCCATAATCAGGGAGATGAGGTAGATGAGGGAAATGGGGCGTGGGGAAGATACCAATTACCTATTCTTGATTCCCCACACTCTATTTTTAATTAATACACAGAAAACGAAGTTACCGCCTGATCAATCATTGGTTTTACTTTTTGCCAACGTCTTTCAGGAATAGAGGCGTTGAAGGTAAAAAGTTTACCACGGCTAACGGCGACACTGGCCACGTTGTGCCGTTGTTGCTTATTGGGGAGTTTAACTAAATACTCTAATATGTAGTATTTTTTACTTTCAACTTCCCGCTCTAAAGCATTGACTAACTCAGCTGTCCGACCTGAGTTAGCGGGAGCAAGAGCCACCTTTCCCAATTTATATCCAACTTCTGTAGGTGTCCCCAATTCTGCCAAAGTTTTATCCTCAGGAACCGGACTAATTACCACAGAGACATTTTCGCTGACTTCGATTAAGTCATGGAACACCACGTTAGGGCCGTTAGCAACTTTAACTTGCACCCAGCCATTAGGATATAAGAACTGATAGCCATCAGTAGTGTTTACAAAGCTTTTAAGTCCAGCAGCAAACGCTACATCAATATTACTGAGGCTGAAACTCAATACTAGTAGCCAAATCAATACAATTCGTTTCCACATTTCTACAGATTCCTTTAGGCTGGAAGCAACATCAGGTAAGCTTCTGATCTCGTTTTTATTGTCCCACCAACAGGTGCGCTACGGAAGGTTTACATGCAATTCTCTACTACCCAAACAGCACAAAAAAGCACCCTCCGTATGTGGAGGGCGCTTTTTGTTCAGCTAAAACTGAGTCGAGAATTAACCGTTGATAGCAGGAGCGCTGATAGCAACAGGCGCTACATCACCAGCAGCCAAGTCTAGAGGGAAGTTGTGAGCGTTGCGCTCGTGCATTACTTCCATACCCAAGTTAGCGCGGTTGATCACGTCAGCCCAGGTACTGATGACACGACCTTGTGAGTCGATGACTGATTGGTTGAAGTTGAATCCGTTCAAGTTGAACGCCATTGTGCTGACGCCCAATGCTGTGAACCAAATACCAACTACTGGCCATGCTGCTAGCAAGAAGTGCAGTGAACGGCTGTTGTTGAATGAAGCGTATTGGAATATCAAACGACCGAAGTAGCCGTGGGCTGCAACGATGTTGTAGGTTTCTTCTTCTTGTCCGAACTTGTAACCGTAGTTCAATGATTCGGTTTCGGTGGTTTCACGAACTAAGGAAGATGTTACCAAACTTCCGTGCATTGCCGAGAACAGTGAACCGCCGAATACACCTGCTACTCCCAACATGTGGAAGGGGTGCATCAAGATGTTGTGCTCTGCTTGGAACACGATCATGAAGTTGAATGTGCCGGAGATACCCAAAGGCATACCGTCAGAGAATGATCCTTGACCAATTGGGTAGATCAAGAATACTGCTGCTGCTGACGCCAAAGGTGCTGAGTATGCTACGCAGATCCAAGGACGCATTCCTAAGCGGTAGGATAATTCCCACTGACGGCCTAGGTAGCAAGCACATCCGATCAAGAAGTGGAATACTACCAATTGGTAAGGACCACCGTTGTACAACCACTCATCTAAGGATGCTGCTTCCCATATTGGATAGAAGTGCAAGCCGATGGCGTTGGAGGAAGGCACTACTGCGCCGGAGATGATGTTGTTTCCGTAGATCAATGAACCTGCTACTGGTTCACGAATACCATCGATGTCTACTGGGGGTGCAGCGATGAAGGCGATGGTGAAGCATACTGTGGCAGCTAGCAAGGTGGGGATCATGAGTATACCGAACCAACCTACATAAATGCGGTTTTCGGTGCTGGTGATCCACTCGCAAAACTTGCCCCATACGTTAGCGCTTGAGCGCTGTTGTAAGGTTGTTGTCATTGTTTTATGAGTGCTATTACTTATTTAAAAATGAATCAGGAGAAATTACTTTCTTACCTGCATGAGTAAACTTTACATGACTTTACGTTAAATAAATTATTGATTTTTTTATTTATTTCTCAGAATTCATTATATTTACTTATGTTTAAGCTGAAGGTCTAAGTGTTACAAGCGATCGCCTTTACACAGTGATATGGCGATGCGTGTAAACACGGAGAATTGACAAGTCAACTAAAAATCAAAGTAAATGTAAGGCAAACCACCTTCAGGCGCTAATAACCAGACAGCGTAGAGAAACAGGGGAACAAAAACCAACTTGAGGTGCCAGTTGAATTGCAACTGCAGCTTACTGTTAAGGAAATAGAGTATGGCCATGAAAATAGCTAAGGTGACTAACATCCAAGCCATTTGGTACTGGCTGACGTTAAGCACTTCTACATAAACCTTTTGCGCGAATTGCGGATCAGCACTTCGACCCCAGAGGTGCTGAAATACCCAAGAAGAATTTTGCAGATTTGGGAGACGAAACCAAATCCAAGAGGTAAAAACCATCAATTGAGTCAAAAACCAAGCGAAGACAATACCTAGAGGATTTTGCCAAAAATGTTCTAGAATTTCAAAGCGATCGCTAATCGTATCTGTTAGCCGATGTATCACCAAAGCTAACCCGTGGAATAAGCCCCAAACAATAAAGCCCCAAGCTGATCCGTGCCACACACCAGCAATGAGCATGACAGTCAGTAAATTCCAGCAGGTGCGCCCCAAACCGCGACGGGAACCACCCAAAGGAAAGTAAATATAATTACGTAACCAATCTCCAAGCGTCATGTGCCAGCGCCGCCAAAAATCAGCAATACTGGTACTGAAGTAAGGAAAATAAAAGTTTTCTGGCAAAACTAAGCCGAACAGCAAAGCACTACCACGGGCAATATCTACGTAACCGTTGAAGTCAAAATATAGCTGTAAGCCGTAGGCGAAGGTAGCTAACCACATATCCACACTTCCCGCCCACTGTAAATTACCAAAACATAAATCTACAAAAATTCCTAGATGGTCTGCTAAAATTGCTTTTTTAACTGCACCTCTAGCAATTAGCCATAGCCCTTCTGTAGCTTTATCGATAGTGGGTAACTGTAGAGTATTGAATTGAGTTGCTAGGTTGTGATAGCGAGTAATTGGCCCGGAAATCAGTTTGGCAAAAAATAGTTTGTAGGTGGCAAATTTAAGAAATTGGTCAGTAGCAGGAGCGCCACGATAGACATCTATTAAATAAGAAATACATTCAAAAGTAAAAAAAGAAATACCTAACGGAGCGATTAATTTAAAGGGAGTAGTTGGCGGTTCTGGGGAGAAATTGGCAGCAATATTTAAGAGATGATGAAAATATTTGAAACTGAGTAACAGGCAAACATTAATAATTACACCTAGCCACAAAAGCTTTAGCCGTCGGAGATTCCAGTCAACTTGAGCAAACTGCCATTCTTCGTTAGAAATTCGCCAGTTAAGATTATGTTCTCCTGGTGAAGTGTTTTTGCCAATTTCCAGTCCTAGGCGAAAATTAATAAAAGTCAGTGCCAATAGCAACGGTAAAAACTGAATTTGTAGAGATGCATAGAATATCAAACTAGCAATCAACAGTATCCACCACCGCAACTTTTGTTGTGCAACAGACCAATAAATTATTAATACAGTTAGCAAAAATAGCCCATATACAATTGATATGAAGTTCATCGGTTATTTGTTATTTGTCGTTCTGACAAAGTTCTGAGCGTCGGCTGGCGGCGAGCGAACTTTGCACTTTGTCATTTGTTATTTGTAATGAGTAAAAGGTCGAGAGTCAAGAGCCTGGGAAGTAGGAACTAAAGACTGGGGATAATTGCACATTGAGGCGGCGCAAACTGTATGTACGCGGCGTCGGCGGCGGATTGATGATCATGCCCCATGCCCTAATTATGAATCGTGCCTGTAAGAGGTGAGCTAGGGCTAGCGTAGTCTTTAATTGGCATTCTACCGGCTAGATATGCTAGACGGCCGGCGACTGTGGCCAGATTCATTGCTTGTGCCATGGCGGCTGGATTTTGAGAAAGAGCGATCGCACTATTAATCAATAAAGCATCTGCTCCTAATTCCATCGCCTGGGCTGCTTCTGAGGGTGCGCCAATGCCGGCATCTACGACTACGGGTATGTGAGCATTTTCGATAATAATTTGAATGTTGGCGGTTGTTTTTAGCCCTTGTCCGGAACCGATGGGGGAGGCTAGGGGCATAACTGTTGCACAGCCCGCCTCTTCTAAACGCTTGGCTAGCATGGGGTCGGCGTTAATATAGGGCAATACAGCAAAACCTTCTTTCACCAGTTGTTCAGCGGCTTGCAGTGTGCCAATCGGATCAGGAAGTAAATATTTAGCATCTGGTATAACTTCTAGCTTGACAAAATTGTTATCTTCCTGTCCTAAAAGTTTTGCCATTTCTCGACCCAAACGAGCGACGCGAATCGCTTCTTCTGCGGTTTGACAACCTGCAGTGTTGGGTAACATCCAGATTTTCTGCCAGTCTAGTGCTTCGGCTAACCCTTCATGTCCGGGTGCTTTGGTCTGGACTCTTCGCACGGCGACGGTGACGATTTGACAACCGCTGCTAATGATACTTTGCTGCATTTGTGCCATGGTGCGATATTTCCCAGTTCCTGTCATTAAACGGGATTGGAAGGTTTTACCGGCAATGATCAGCGGGGAATCTTGCAGCGGAGTGTCTTCAATTTTATTTGTAGAAAAATTGGCAGAATGGGTCAGCATGGGGGTGGGGGCAGATGGTTTCGCTAGTAAGCGAGAGTAATGGAAATGAGCGAGTAGGGGGTCTGATTTTTGCTCCCAAATCAAATCCGCAATCAATGTTGCTGTGATGGGTGCTAGCAAAATGCCGTTGCGATAATGTCCTGTGGCTAGGGTTAAATTTTCACAGTGGCTGCGTCCCAAAATGGGTAACTCGTCAGGAGTAGCAGGGCGAAACCCCCACCAAAAATCTTGAATCGGGTAATTCTGTAATTGAGGATAAAGGCGGATAGCTCTGGCTAATAGTGCTTGAATGCCGGCTGGGGTATTGTGGGGGGTGAAGCCGACATCCTCGCTGGTGGCGCCAATGATAATTGAACGGCTCTGCCTCGGTACGATATAAATATCTTGACCAAATAAAACTCTTTTTAAGGGTAATTCCGAGATAAAATCCGGTACTTGCAAACTTAACATCTGCCCTTTTTTAGGGCGCACGGGGAGGGGTAATAGTTCATTTGACCAAGCCCCCGTAGCGAGAACGTAATGTGCGGCGCTGACTGTGCCGGTGTTAGTTTGCACACCGACTACTTTTCCTTGCTGCTGGACGATAGCGGTGACGCTGATGTTGACTTTAATTTCTACGCCGAGGGATTCTGCTGCTGTCCATAAAGTCTGGATGAGAGCGCGAGGCTCGACTTGGGCGTCTTCTGGATACCACCAGCCACCAACTACTTCTGCTCCTAGTCCTGGCTGATATTGATGAATGGCGTTTTTGTCTAACCAATAGGTGGGGGATGAGGAGGATCTGTTTTCCCCGTCTCCAAAGACTGGTGCTAAAATCCCACAGGGCCAGTAGCCGGTGGTTGCGCCGGTGATGGCTTCGAGTTTTTGTGTCCAGTCTAGATATAAAGAACGCGATCGCCAACACAAATCACCCATAGCCTCGCTCTTGATATTTTCGGCATCTGGTGCCAGCATACCAGCGGCGGCGTGGGTGGCGGCGGCGGGGAAATCACGGCAAAGCACGGTGACGTTTGCCCCGCGCAGTTTGAGTTCCACGGCGATCGCTAAACCAATTACGCCGCCACCAATAATTAAAACGTCACTAGCCATTAGTCATTAGTCGTTGATCACTAGTCATATATCATTAGTAACTTAAGTTGGTAGCTGAGAGCGGGTGGAGTTTTGGCAATCGGTAGTTGGCAATAGCACATAATTGATGATTTATTACCAACCCTGATGCTGCAACCGTGGCAACTTAAGGGTCGTACATAACTAATAACTTATAACCAATAACTGACAACTAACAACTCTTACCACAAAGCACGAATCGGCTGGTTTTCTGCTGAACCCGCTTCGTTGGCGGGTGATTGGGAATCTCCGGCTTGTGCATTAAGAGATTGGCTTTCTGTAGAATTGGCATCGGCGCTATTTTCGCTATCGGGGATTGAGTCCTCTCTAATGGAAGTGTTATTTTGAGCTACACTGCGGTTTTCATCGCCAGAACGATTATTTCTGCCAGCTGCCGTGCTATTAACATTAATATTAGCTGGAAGGACTTTTGATGTTTTCCCACCGTTAGGAACGCTGGCACTTTGTCCGCCCATCGGAAAGTTGATGCCGAGTAATGTACCCAGCAAAATCGCCAAGCCACCAGCCATGAGAATTAGCGGTGTCCATCTACCCATCTTGATTTACTCCTTGATTAACCTTTTGGTGTCCACTCTATTTGAGAATCTGCCAAAATCCATGAAAACTTGTCGCTCTCACATTGCCCAATCTTCAGTTTGACAAGCTAAACGCACGACTGTTGTAGGAAAATGGGAAAAGAAGTGTCTGCTGCGCTTTGTGAAGCCAACTCGCTGCTGATACTTCATTTTCTACCTCAACCGCGCTCTGATGATAGCTGCCAATTAGGCGGCGTTTGATTGCCTCAGCACCGCCATTGTAGAGGTCAGTACTGGTCTGCGGCAAAGTTTTTCGTAAGTAGGTACTAGCAACATGCGTACACACCCACCACCAAGCTTTGTGAGCTTTGCACCCCTGTAAATGGATGTCAACTTGCTCAATGCTAGGTTTGGAGCTAGGATATGCTACGCCATGTCTGACGACTAGTTGTTTTGCGCCTACGCACTCAATTGTTTTACCTTGAGCTAGTACTTTGGGCATGTTTTAGATTACCAAACTGGCTTTTTGTTGTATATTGGCACATTGCCATAAAAGTTGTCTCGAAGGTCTTAGTCTCATGACCAAAAATCCCTCACCCCAACTTTGGCTGTATGACACCACGCTCCGGGATGGTACACAGCGAGAAGGGCTATCAGTATCTATAGAAGATAAGCTACGCATTGCTCACAGACTCGACCAGTTGGGGATTCCTTTTATTGAAGGCGGTTGGCCTGGTGCCAATCCCAAGGATGTACAATTTTTCTGGCAATTACAAGAAGATCCGCTCAAACAAGCAGAAATAGTTGCTTTTTGCTCAACTCGACGCCCTGACACTAAAGCCGCAGATGAACCGATGTTACAAGCGATTCTGGCTGCAGGCACGCGGTGGGTGACAGTTTTTGGTAAGTCTTGGGATTTACATGTCACGACGGGTTTGAAGACGAGTTTGGCTGAAAATTTGGCGATGATTGAGGATACAATCGCCTATTTGCGTGCTCAGGGGCGACGGATTATCTATGATGCAGAGCATTGGTTTGATGGTTATAAGCACAATCAAGATTATGCTTTGCTGACATTAACAACCGCGATCGCCGCTGGTGCTGAATGGCTGGTGCTGTGTGACACTAATGGTGGTACTTTACCCCATGAAATTACTCAAATTGTTCAATCTGTCAATAGCCATTTGTCATCGGTTATTTGTCAACAATCGATGACTCAAGCATCAGCACAATTGACTCCCCAAATCGGCATTCACACCCATAATGACTCAGATATGGCGGTTGCTAACGCCTTAGCGGCGGTGATGGCGGGGGCGACGATGGTACAAGGTACAATCAACGGTTATGGCGAGCGTTGTGGTAACGCTAACCTCTGTTCCTTAATTCCCAATTTACAACTGAAGCTTGGTCATAGCTGTATCGCCGAAGACCAGCTGACGCAGTTAGCTGAAGCTAGTCGCTTTGTCAGCGAAGTAGTCAATCTTGCTCCCGATGAACACGCACCTTTTGTTGGGCGCTCGGCTTTTGCTCACAAAGGAGGTATCCATGTATCGGCGGTGGAGCGCAACCCTTTAACTTATGAACACATTCAACCGGAACAAGTCGGGAACCGTCGCCGCATCGTCATTTCCGAACAGTCTGGACTCAGTAATGTGTTAGCAAAAGCGCGGACTTTTGGTATGGAATTAGAGCAGCAAAAATCAGCAGCCCGACAACTACTGCAAAGAATGAAAGACTTGGAAAGTCAAGGCTATCAATTCGAGGCAGCAGAGGCGAGTTTCGCTTTATTAATGTATGATGTTTTGGGCGATCGCCAACAGTTTTTTGAGGTCAAAGGTTTTCAAGTACATTGTGACTTGATTGAAGGCAAAGAAACTACCAGTGCTTTAGCTACAATTAAAGTGGCTGTCAGTGGTAAAAATATTCTAGAAGCCGCAGAAGGCAATGGCCCGGTAGCTGCTTTAGATGCCGCTTTACGCAAGGCTTTGGTAAATTTCTATCCCCACATTGCGACCTTTGAATTGACAGATTACAAAGTGCGAATTCTCAACGGACATACAGGTACTGCAGCTAAAACCCGCGTGCTAGTAGAGTCAGGAAACGGTCAGCAACGCTGGACGACAATCGGCGTTTCTACTAATATTTTGGAGGCTTCTTATCAAGCGGTAGTTGAAGGTTTGGAATATGGTTTGTTGTTGCATTCACAAACACAAGCTCAGCTAATTGGTAAAAAGTAAATTCCCACCACTACCTTAATACTAGGGTGCTGTCTTTTCAACGCACTGGCTCAAGATTTTGCTTGATGGATGAGATCATACCAATCCAAAATTCAAAAAACCCGATTTTACAAAGATTCGAGACTTTGGATCTGTTACTAAATTTTGGACAATTGGTACAATTTCATCCTTCATTCCTCATACTTCACCCTTCATCCTAGGAAGAGCGGCAAGCCGCTCCGCGTCTACATACTTAAAAAGTCCAGAATCAATGGCGGTTAGCTTTAACTCTGGACTTTTGATTATAAATTTAGCAGTGTGTATTAGCAGTACTGGGAAATGTCCTCTCCACACTCATCAGCTAGATAGCACATTGCTCGAAAACGTAAACTAATTAATTCTTCATACAAAGGGTTGAGTTTGCACATTGGCGGAATGTGAAACAAAAGTTTGCCGAATAACTTCAGATCGCGCTCGAAGGGGCACTGGGAAGGTATCATTTGGCACAGACGATGCGCTAGCTGGCGATCGCGCACTTGAATTTTGTCTATCTGTCGTCGCAGGGGTGAAAGAATGCTAAAGAAAACTTTGGCAGTTGGAGCTTGCAGCTGGGCTACATGGGTATGACTAGCTTCTGTCTGGCTGATTGTCACCCAGCTTGCAAGAAAAATTTTTTTTGTGGTATTATGAAATACCTTCATGATTAATCCTCTATTTTATTGAGGGTATTCACCTTTCCGATGAACATATACAGAGTAGGAATTGTTCTCCCCGGAAAAATCTTGTCCTGACTGCGATGCGATCTGAATATTATCCGTAATCACTGAAGCCAGAACCCTTTGATTACTACGTCAAGTTAAACGCAATTTTCCCGGAAGCGGAAGTGTAGTAATCCGATCTTGTTTATAACTTGACACATATTAAATTTTAATGAAGGCATCTACCTTCTGGTAGGTTTGCGGATAACATTTACAAAAATTAATATAGAAGATAGCCGCAAGTAGTTTTCCTAAGTATAAATATCTATAATGGTAATGCCTTTACCAGCGGCTGAGTAAACAAAGTGATTGTTCGCCAATTTGCCATTTATGGGGTGTTAGGGCTAACTTATCTGGGCTTGGCGTTGGGCTATGTTCCCGGTTTGAGGATGAACCGCGCCACTATAGCGTTAGTAGGGTCGGCTTTTTTAATTGCTTTGGGCGCTTTAAATTTACAAGTAGCTTGGCAAGCGATCAATGCCAATACCATCATATTTCTTTTGAGCATGATGGTAGTGAACGCCAACCTAACTTATGCGGGTTTTTTTCGCCAAGCGTTATCGGTGCTGCTGAGTCTTACCCGCAGTCCATGGGGTTTATTGATTGTCTTAACCTTTGGTAGTGGTATTCTCTCGGCATTTTTTCTCAATGACACCTTGGCGTTGGTGTTTACACCGCTAACTTTGAGTTTGACTGCAGCTTTGGGTTTAAATCCCATACCTTATTTATTAGCGATCGCATCTGGTTTTTCTTTAACTTCCGGTTGAGTATCTAAAATTTCAAAAATCCGTTCTCAGGCTGTTGCTCCTTTTTGGATGACATGCATCACCTTACTAAATCTTTTGGCTGGTTGATGAATATGGTTTAAATAAGCCAAAAAAGCCGTTAAATCGTCTACTGTTATTCGACTCTCCATCACTTCCCAGGAACCATAAGCGAGAACAGTGATAAAACTGAGACGATTCATAAAATCAATCACTGGTGCAAAACCAGACGACAAGCGCACAGCATGAATATTCGCCTGCATATTTTGGTGGTTATGTTCAGAAAATCGATCTATTTTATAACCCTCATTAGCACAAGCTTTAATTAATTTAATATTAGTTAAAGTTTCTTGGAGATGATTATTAATTTCCTCGCTTTGTTGTTGTACTTCTTTATAAGCTCCGCGCATTTTTGAACCAAAAAACTGCGTCAAAAAAATCATTAAAGGTAAAGTTAATAAAATCAATCCTGTGAGACGCTAATCTGCATAAATTAGGTATTAGCTATTTGAAAAATTTGGTCTAGATTTAAGATTTGGCTATTAGTTGGTAAATGAAAAATTGGATTGGTAATTTTTTCTTTTCCTGCGATCAAATACGCTAAATCTTTAATAGGTTTATCAAACACCATGAAACTACTACTAGTTGCAATCAATACTAAAAATATGACGGATAGCATTCCACCGACTTTGTGTAAGTCATAGTGAAGAATTCGCCAAGGTGCTTTCCAACGAATTTTAAAACCGACTGACAATTTTTTCCAGCCATTCCAGAGCATTAACCCAGTAATACTTAATACTAGTAGCAGCAAGCCACAAAACCAGACTTAGCGCTGGTTTGAGGAAATTGGATTTCGCTGATTTGAGGAATCTGTGTCTGAATTTTGCTGGTTGTTGAATTGGTGTCTCTCAATTCATTCTTAGTTTCCGATGATTCTGGTTCAGCGGCTGATACAGGTACAGCGATCGCTATCGACATAAAAAAATCATCAACAGTTTGCTGTTGAAAAAAATCAGATTTCTTTGCATACTAGAAGGTGAGATTATATAAATGCCGGGCAAGTTAGCGCTTGCCTTTTTTTTATGGCTGAATCATGTCAGACAAATAATAAGTTTTCTGAATTAATCAAGATGACTATGCCCTAATTTAATTGAATTTATTCGCGGGCTTTAATTGTGTAGATTGACTAAGACTGCGGAAGTAAAGACTACCAACTATTGTCCAAAAGAGCAGATATCCTACAGCCTGAATTAGATAAAGCTTTTGGGTATAGCCAAAGATAGTTTTCAACAAAATTCCCAGAAACTGTCGGTCAGCTAAACTAGCTGAAAAATCCCAAATTTGCGGTCTTAAAATACAAGAATTTTTGCCTATTCCGCAAAGATCAGTAGATGATGATATGTGACTAAAAGCGATCGCCGCAGCGTCAAGATGTCGCAAAACCGAAATTACCAATCCAGAAACAATCAGCAGCAAAAACACACCCATCACTTGAAAAAATTGATTCAAATTGATGCGGATGCTCCATTTAAATAGCAGCATTCCTATGATAACCGCTACGCCTAATCCTGCTATTGCTCCTAATACTGGTGTCCAACCTTCTTGAAATTTAGCGACAATAAATAAAGCTGTTTCCAAGCCTTCCCAAAATACAGCAATAAAAATTAAGCTAAAAATCCCCCAATCTGCGCGATTATCTTCACCCAAAGCGTTTTTAATCGAGTCGGTGATTTCCGCTTTCAGAAATCTTGCTTGTCGTGTCATCCAAATCAGGATCCAACTGAGCATAGCGATCGCAATTACGCCTATTCCTGTCTCAAACAATTGCTTAAACACAGGCGCATACCATTACCCCTAATCGGGATGAGTATTTGGTTTGGCGGTAAGGGTATTGCTAATCAGATGTTGAGCTATAAATCTGATACTCAATCTTATTTAGAAGCAAATAACCAAGTGAGAGTTCAGTTATCCGCGTCCATCTTAGCCATCAAAGCCGACATTAAACAACAAGCAGGATTTACCAAAGTTAGTATTAAAACAGCAGACTCAGCCATTAAAAAATTGGAACTCGAACTACGCACCACAGATATTGCTGCTATCGAAACAGAAATCACTCAGGAATTGAGACTGGATTTACCAACAGTGAAGCGCATTACCAGATATCATTTTTCTGATTAATTTTTTTGTTAATTTTCTGATTACAGTTCCTAATTACTGATGATATACCTCAGCTAGCCTCTAACCTCAACGAAACGTACCATCATAAAACGACAAACGCTATAATTCTTTTCGAGAAGAACTTTGCCAAAGCAAACTAACAGGCTTACCCAATTTTCTGGAGTCGGTAAAGAGATGTTGATGGAAATTATGCTGTGAGACATATCTTAAACAGAATCCTATGCCAAAACGCAAAGACACAAAACTCTTGTTTGTGACGCCAGTTGCTTCAAGTCGGCGGAGCCGTCCAACGCACTGGCTCATCTTTGCGTTTTGGCGCGAGCTAATTCTTAAGATGCGACCTGCGCTGCTGTCCGAGTCCTGCGTCTTCTCCCATCAGCCACTTTCATCGGCGGTTCATCAGGAATTTGCATTAATAATGTCACCGTTGGTTGACATTGTAATTCTCGACGAATAGAGCGCTGTAATTCTCGTTCTAAAGTCCCTTGCAATCCACCCCAGTCTATCTCTAAGTGCTCACCTTCGCTGGGCTGGGTGAATTCTGACCACCTAACGCCGAGGATTTCTTCAATACGTTGTTGTACCCATTTTTGTAACAGCGATCGCTCTATACTTGTTACTACACCACGCAGGTGAATTTCGGGTTTAGCCAATAGTTTGCCATGCCAATCAATAGCGGCGGCGATGGTCACAATTCCTTCTGATGCCATCCGCTGCCGTTCTTGCAAAACTTTAGCACTAACCATTCCCGAACTAGTAGTGTCCACAAGTTCAATACCAGATGGGACTTTGCCAGCAACTCGGATAGATTCTTCTGTTAATTCTATGACATCACCATTCTGAAGAATTACCATGTTTTCTGCTGGAATGCCTGTACTTTGAGCTGTTTGTGCGTGCTTCACCAGCATCCGATGTTCACCGTGGAATGGCACAAAGAACTTTGGTTTAGTTAAAGCTAACATCAGCTTTTGGTCTTCTTGACAGCCATGACCAGAAACGTGGATACCTTTCTCCCTACCGTAGACTACATTCGCACCCTGAATCATCAATTTATCGATGATGTTGACGACGGCGATGGTATTTCCCGGAATTGGGTTAGCGGAGAAGACTACCGTATCTCCTGTGCGAATTCTAATGTGGGGATGCTCTTTGTTGGCAATGCGGGTCATGGCTGACATTGATTCACCTTGAGAACCAGTGGTGAGAATCAATACTTTTTCATCAGCCATATTGCGAATTGTATGCAACGGCTGCAGTAGATTATCTTCACATTTGATATATCCTAGATTCCGCGCATGAGCGATTAAATTGAGCATGGAACGCCCGACAACCGTGACTACGCGGTTATGTTTCTTCGCCAAATCCAAAATCATATTGATGCGATGCACGCTGGAGGCGAAGGTGGTGACAAATAGTCTTCCTGTAGCTTGAGAAAATACTCGGTCAAGATTAGGATACACAGAGCGTTCTGAAGGTGTAAATCCTGGCACTTCAGAGTTAGTAGAATCACTTAGCAAACAAAGTACGCCTTTCTCACCATGTTCTGCTAGGCGTTGCAGGTCGAATTTTTCGCCATCTACTGGCGTATGGTCGATTTTAAAGTCTCCGGTGTGGATTACTACACCTAAAGGTGTGTGGATAGCAACGGTGAAGCTATCAGCAATTGAATGAGTGTTGCGAATATATTCTACTAAGAAGTTTTTCCCAATTCTCACCATATCCCGTGGTAAGACTGATTTTAACTCTGTGCGATCGCGTACTCCTGCTTCTTCCAATTTCCCTTCTAGCATGGCCATTGCTAGCCTTGGCCCATAAATTACGGGGATTTCAAATTGTTTGAGATGAAAAGCAATCCCGCCAATATGATCTTCATGACCGTGGGTAACAATCATGCCTTTAATTTTATGGCGATTTTCCCGTAGATATGTAGTATCTGGTAGGACAATATTTACACCATGCATTGCCTCTGTAGGAAAGGCCAGTCCTGCGTCTAATAAAACAATTTCGTCTTCATACTCGAAAACACAGGTATTTTTACCAATTTCATGTAGGCCGCCCAAAGGAATAATTTTTAGGGCGGAGTTAGCTTCGTTTTTAGCCATTTTCTCCTGAGATTGTTGTTTGTGGTTAATTTAAGTTAGAGGTTGGAGTTTTTGTATTGAAGTCAATCTGAAAGTTGCCAAATTTTAATAAGTCGAGCAATTTTTTGTTTAATAAAATGGTTTTTTTGCTGAATACTTTTCTATTATTTTTTTCAGTCGTAACACAAAAATTTAAAATGCAACTTGGCAACAATTATGCTCATTGTTTATATGTATTTTTAGCAACTATTGACTTAAAAGGCTCAACAAGTTGGTATCTAAACTATACTCAGTTCTTGCATAACTATCTGTAATTTGCGACTAAGTTCTGAGTCAGCTTCGCATAGTGGCGCACGAGTTGAACCAACTTCCCAACCTTGAAGTTTTAGTGCTTTTTTAACTGGAATGGGATTCGTAGTTATAAATAAAGCTTTAAACAAAGGAAAAAGTTGGAGATGAATTTCACTGGCCACTTGAACGTTACCGGTACTAAAAGCTTGGATCATCTGCTGTAGTTGGTTTCCTACCAGATGTGAAGCTACGCTGATCACGCCTTTCGCCCCGATTGCTAACAAGGGTAAAGTCAAAGAATCGTCCCCAGAATAAATCTGAAATTCTTTGGGTGTCAAGCGCCGGATTTCACTTGCTTGGTCTAAATTACCGCTGGCTTCCTTTATCCCCACAATATTGTCAATTTCCGCTAATCGGGCTACTGTTTCCGAGTTAAGATTTTGACCGGTACGACCAGGGACGTTATATAACAATAACGGTAGATCGGGACAGGATTGTGCTATTGCCTGAAAGTGGGCTTGTAGTCCTGCTTGTGGTGGTTTGTTGTAATAAGGGACAACTTGTAAAGAACCATGTATTCCTATTTTAGCTGCCTTTTGGGTGGCGGCGATCGCTTCTTTTGTGGAATTGGAACCGCATCCCGCTATCACTTTGGCTTTACCCGCGACAGATTGCAACACTTCTACAAACAACTGGTATTCCTCTTCCCAGTTCAAGGTAGGGGATTCTCCTGTTGTACCACATACCACCAATGTATCTGTGCCGTTGTTAGCTAGATGTGCTGCTAGTTTTGCGGCTACATCATAGTTAACGCTGCCGTCTTGTTTAAACGGCGTGATCATAGCGGTTAAAACTCTGCCAAAATCTGCCACCCTTGTTTCACTCCTAAAATTACTCCTAAAATTACCCTTTTTGTTTTTTGTCTTGGTGGTTTTCTATTTTAATAACCTATTTATCGCTTGCTTGCAAGCATGTTTTGCACATTTGCATTCAAATTTCTGTACTTTTGGATTTTTAAATTCTCGAAATCCAATTTTCTAATTTTTCTCCCTGGAAACATATGTATCTATAGGCTTGAGGAGCTTTTTTTCTACTAATAATTCGGCAATTTGTACTGCATTTAGTGCGGCACCCTTGCGAATTTGATCACCACATAGCCACAGTTCTAAGCCGCACGGATGAGAGATATCCTGGCGAATTCTTCCCACTAAAACTTCATCCCTACCCGTGGCTTCAATTGGCATCGGAAAATAATTTGCTTTCCAATCTTCTACCAATTTGACTCCAGGAGAGGAACTCAAAATTTCTCTAGCTGCGTCTGGGCTAAAAGGAGTCTGGAATTCTATATTAATAGCTTCTGAGTGGGCACGGAGTACGGGAACCCGCACACAAGTGGCAGTAATTCGCATGTGTTGCGTGCCAAATATTTTCCGAGTTTCATTAACCATTTTCATTTCTTCCTCACAGTACCCTAGATCATTTAATGGGGAATTGTGCGGAAATAAATTAAAAGCCAGTGGATAAGGTAATACTTGGGCTACTGGTGATTGTCCTTGTAGAATAGCAGTGGTTTGAGTTTTTACCTCTGCCATT
Source organism: Fortiea contorta PCC 7126 (assembly GCF_000332295.1). Lineage (GTDB taxonomy): Bacteria > Cyanobacteriota > Cyanobacteriia > Cyanobacteriales > Nostocaceae > Fortiea > Fortiea contorta. Next base: position 2,492,372 of record NZ_KB235930.1, read on the forward strand.
GCTTTTGCTCCAGCACCACTAGCAGATTGGTAAGTTGCAGCGACAATTCTTTGCACTGGACTGATTTGATGCAATGGCCATACAGCCACTGCCATCAAAATGGTTGTGCAATTGGGATTAGCAATAATACCTTTATGAGTAGCTGCAGCTTGGGGATTTACTTCTGGTACTACTAAGGGTACTTCTGGGTGCATCCGGAAGGCACTGGAGTTATCGATGACTACTGCACCTTTTTCTACGGCTTTTGTTGCCCAAGCTTTAGATGTAGAGCCTCCAGCGCTGGCTAGTACCAAATCCACGTTTGCCAAGGCGCGATCGCTCACTGATTCTATCGCTAAAGTTTCCCCTTTAAACTGTACCGTCCGTCCTACACTTTTCTCTGATGCCCATAACTTCAGACTAGAAACCGGAAAATTTCTACTAGCCAATAAATCCAGCAACTCGACACCAACAGCACCAGTTGCTCCCAAAATACCTACACTATAGGACTTAGACAACCTAATTTCCTCCTTTAAGAGGTTACTTGCACTTTAATTTCAACAGTTTACAGTTTGCTTTTATCTTTATTTAAATGGTGGTAACAGACATAAATAATGTTTTTTTAATTTAACAACTTTTATTTAATTTATTACATCTATCTTTCTTAGCTATATATTGAGATTAAGTAATGTTGCTACTTATAACAAAACTTTGCTTTAACTTCACATCATTTTCAAAGTATATATTATCTTGTGGCGATCGGCTATCTAGCTAAAATTTTAGAATATATATCTAGCCAATGTAAAGGCATCCTACTACTGCTGACCAGATAAGCAAACATTCATATATAAGCGGGGGTTGTCTGGCAACGAGTGTACTATGATCCTAATGGAGTAACGCCAAAACGACGACCACATTAACTGCGAAGTCGGTCAGCCAGAGGCAATGGTAGTCAGAATGGCTGTAAATCACCAGTTAAGATTAAGAATATCACGCTGTTAGCCTTCTGAATAAGATCTCGACAGTGATGAACGCCTAACTATGAGTCAAAAGCTGGCAACATTGGCAGATTTAACAGATTTTTAGAAATCGGGTAGCCATCGCGGTTGAGCAATTTTGGAGGTGTTATCAGTAAACTTATCCTGTGAAAGTGTGAACTCCTTTGCCATTAGCAGTACACTGGATCTTTGCTGAAGGACATCTATCCGCCATCAGGATGCAAAATCATACCTGACAAGCACCGTTGCTCTCAGCCAAGAAACATCAAGTAATGGAAGTGCTCATCGGCGTTTCGCGTGCACTCGGAGTCAAAAATACCAAAAAATATAGAAACTAAGCATGAAAGTCACCCAGGAAAAACTTCCCGCTAGCCAGATAGGGCTGGAAATTGAAATTACACCAGAGACTACCAAGCAAACTTACGAACAGGTAATTAAAAATTTAGCTAGTACTGCAAATATTCCTGGGTTTCGCAAAGGTAAAGTACCTCGGCAAGTATTGCTACAGCGCTTGGGGATGTTGCGGATCAAAGCTGCAGCGTTAGAAGAACTCATTCAAGATGGGATTGAACAAGCAGTAAAACAAGAAGCAATTCCGGCCATTGGTCAACCACAATTACGGTCTTCCTTTGAAGAATTAATTGGTAATTATGAACCAGGGAAGCCGCTGACGATTTCTGCATCTGTGGATGTAGAACCAGAAATAGATTTAGCTCAGTATACAAACTTGCAATCTCAAGCAGAGGAAGTTAAATACGAAGCAACTCGCGTTGATGAAGCTTTAGAGAAAGAACGCCAAGAACTGGCGACCTTAATTCCTGTGGAGGGACGCCCAGCCGAAATTGGGAACGTGGCCGTACTTGATTTTAAAGGCGTACTAGCCAAGACTGCCGATGAGGACGAAAACGCCGAGCCAACACCAATTCCCGGTGGGGAAGCAACTGATTTTCAAGTCGAGTTATACGAAGACCGGTTTATTCCTGGATTTGTTTCTGGCATAGTAGGCATGAATCCAGGAGAAACTAAAGAAATTTCCGCTCAATTCCCCGATCCCTACGCTAACGAAGAGCTAGCAGGCAAAGCAGCTGTGTTTACAGTCACGCTCAAAGAACTCAAAGAAAAAGAGTTACCAGAGTTAAACGATGATTTTGCCCAAGAAGTCAGCGACTTTGACACCTTAGCAGAACTGCGCGCCTCTTTAGAAGAAAAATATCAAAAAGAAGCAGAGCAAAAAACTAAAGCCAATCAGCAAGAAGCCTTAATAGCTGAACTCCTCAAACACGTAGAAGTAGACTTACCAGCAACCTTAATTGAGCAGGAAGTCGATGCGATGCTGACCCAAACAGCAGTTCGCCTCTCTCAGCAAGGATTGGATGTGAGGAAGTTGTTTACTCCAGATATTATCCCCCAATTAAGAGAGCGATCGCGCGATGAAGCCAAAGAACGCCTCAAGCGCTCCCTAAGTCTCAAAGAAATTAGTAAGCGCGAATCCATTCAGGTGACGCCTGCAGAAGTTCAAGCTAGAGTTACGGAATTGTTGGAGCAGTATCCTGATGAAGATGTGGATGTGGAAAGGCTGCGCTCCATCGTCGAAAACGAACTAGCAACAGAGAAAATAGTCGATTGGCTCTTGGCTAATTCCACCGTTGAACTAGTACCCGAAGGCTCTTTAAGTACGCCAGCAGAGGAAGCAACGACTTTAGAGCTTCCAGAAACCGCAGAACCAAGTGAAGACACAGCCACCAGCGAGTCTACAAATCTTGAGTGAGCGCACACCAAGAAAGTAGCTATTGATTGGAGGTGGAGTCTTTCCGGCTCCATTCTTAGCTGCTAAATTCTCACCATCCATACCGGTTGAAAAAATAATCGCCACTGCGACAATCTAAAATCCAACCAAAATCAAAAGTGGTATTACCACACAGTACCGACTCAAGGATGATGTTGAAAAATGCGAAACAAACGACAATACACGAGCATCATCCTAGCTTGACACTAAATTACACGAGAAGAATTTATATGAGGCATAATGGTTAACACATAGCTTAAATAAAATCCCCTTCCTGGAAAAAAGCAGTATACATCCTGAAAGTGACCGCCAAGCCATTGCTGCTTTCGTTACTGTCCTACTTACTCTTAAGTGTTTTTGTATGCTTGTATCGCAGTCGGGAAATTACCCAATCCGCAGTTTGAGTCAACTAAACATCAATTCCCACCTCAATGGCCCGACTAACATCGTGCCGATGGTGGTAGAACAATCTGGCATGGGAGAAAGAGCATTCGACATCTACTCCCGCCTACTCAGGGAGCGGATTATCTTTTTGGGAACGCCAATAGACGATACCGTTGCTAACTCTATTGTTGCCCAATTGTTATTCCTAGATGCCGAAGACTCCGAAAAGGATATTCAACTGTATATTAATTCCCCTGGTGGCTCAGTCTACGCAGGTATGGCAATCTATGATACAATACAGCAGATTCGTCCCGATGTCGTTACTATCTGTTTTGGGTTAGCCGCGAGCATGGGAGCATTCTTGTTAACAGCAGGAGCAGCGGGGAAACGCATGTCTCTACCCGACTCCCGAATTATGATTCACCAACCACTAGGTGGTGCTCAAGGTCAAGCAATTGACATAGAAATTCAAGCCAGAGAAATCCTTTACATTAAGGGTAAATTGAATCAGTTACTGGCTCAACACACTGGTCAACCGCTAGAAAGAATCGAAGCAGATACCGAACGCGACTTTTTTATGTCGGCAGAAGAGGCGAAAAATTACGGGTTGATCGATCAAGTAATTTCTCGACAAAATATTCCCACCCCTGGGGAAAATGTCACCATTCTGAAATAAGAGGCTGGTATGTCTAAGTACGACTCCCATTTAAAATGTTCGTTTTGTGGCAAGTCTCAAGAGCAGGTGCGTAAACTAATCGCAGGGCCGGGAGTCTACATCTGCGATGAATGCGTTGACTTGTGTAATGAAATTCTGGATGAAGAATTGCTCGACACCAATGGCGCTGCATCAGCACAACAAGCACCACGGTCGGAGCCACCTCAAAAACGCCGCACACGCTCTTCCAGTCTCTCATTTAATCAAATCCCTAAACCAAGGGAGATTAAGAAATATCTAGACGAACACGTGATTGGTCAAGATGAAGCCAAGAAAGTTTTGTCAGTCGCAGTTTACAATCACTACAAACGGCTGGCAATACTCCAGTCTAAAGGCAATGGCAAAGCTGGTGCAGATGACGTCGTAGAACTACAAAAATCCAACATTTTGTTAATCGGCCCGACTGGCTGCGGCAAAACTCTCTTGGCACAGACTCTAGCCAAAATCTTGGATGTACCTTTTGCTGTTGCAGACGCCACCACACTGACAGAAGCTGGGTATGTGGGAGAAGACGTAGAAAATATCTTGTTGCGACTGTTACAAGTGGCAGATTTAGATGTCGAAGAAGCGCAGCGAGGGATTATCTACATCGACGAAATCGATAAAATCGCTCGTAAGAGCGAAAATCCCTCAATTACACGGGACGTTTCTGGTGAAGGCGTGCAGCAAGCTTTGCTCAAAATGCTGGAGGGGACAATCGCTAATGTACCACCGCAAGGAGGGCGTAAACATCCCTACCAAGATTGCATCCAGATTGATACCAGCAATATCTTGTTTGTCTGCGGCGGTGCTTTCGTGGGTTTAGAAAAAGTCGTAGATCAGAGAGTTGGCAAAAAGTCAATGGGTTTCGTCCAACCGGGAGAGGGACTCTCAAAAGAGAAGCGCGCAGCAGACACCCTCCGCTATCTAGAACCTGATGACTTGGTAAAATTTGGCATGATTCCCGAATTTATCGGGCGCGTACCAATGGTAGCTGTGGTAGATCCGTTAGATGAAGAAGCGCTGATGGCGATTCTCACCCAACCGCGCAGCGCTTTGGTGAAGCAATATCAGAAGCTGCTGAAGATGGATAACGTCCAGCTAGATTTTAAACCAGACGCTCTGCGAGCGATCGCCCAGGAAGCCTACCGCCGCAAAACTGGCGCGAGAGCACTGCGAGGTATTGTGGAAGAACTGATGTTAGAAGTCATGTACGAGTTACCATCCCGTAAGGATGTGACTCGGTGTACAGTGACACGGGAGATGGTTGAGAAGCGTTCAACAGCTGAACTACTCGTACACCCCTCTTCCCTACCTAAGTCAGAATCAGCTTGATGGTCATTAGTCATTAGTTATTAGTCATTGGTCATTAACTAAAAATGGCTAATGACGAAGAACCAAGGACAGAGGAAAAATGACAAATGTCTTTCATTAAAGTTCGTGGTATTGAACATTATTATGAGTGGGTAAAAAAACCATCTGGCGTCTCAATTAAGCCAGTCATGGTTTTTATTCATGGTTGGGCTGGTTCAGCTCGGTACTGGAAAAATACCGCTGATAATTTAGCAGACCAGTTTGATTGTTTGCTTTATGATATGCGGGGGTTTGGGCGCTCTGGGGGTCAGCCAACCATCGCCCAGGCTAGTGAATCTGTTGTTGAATCCTCATCGCCCCTAGCAGAATCGGCGGCGATGGCAGTGCTAACTTATGAATTAGCAGAATACGCTGATGACTTGGTAGCATTATTAAATGAGTTGCAATTAGAGCGCGTTTATATTCATGCTCATTCAATGGGTGCATCAATTGCTACTTTGTTCCTCAACTGCTATCCCCAACGGGTAGAACGAGGAATTTTGGCTTGCAGTGGGATTTTTGAGTATGACGAAAAAGCCTTTAACGACTTTCATAAATTTGGTGGCTATGTAGTTAAGTTTCGTCCGCGCTGGTTAGGAAAGATACCATTTGCGGATCGCCTGTTCATGGCGAGATTTTTGCACCGTCCCATACCAAATGCAGAACGCCAAGCTTTTTTACAAGATTTTCTGGAAGCAGATTACGATGCTGCTTTAGGCACAATTTTTACCTCTGTCAGTAAGGTGCAAGCGGAGTTAATGCCTGTGGAATTTGCCAAACTGACAGTGCCAACACTGCTTGTTGCGGGGGAGTATGACAAAATTATACCAGCCGAGATGGGGCGTCAAGCCGCAGCTTTGAGTCGCAAAGTCGAGTTTGTGATGATTCCCAATACAGCACATTTCCCCATGTTAGAAGATCCAGCAACTTACCTGCGATTAGTGCGAGAATTTTTACAAAATTAAATATATTTTAATAATAATCGCAACTTCAATTTCTCAATCACTCCTTTCATAAATTCGCTGGTCAAATTTTTGATCACAAAGCATTAGCATTGCTTTCCAACTTCAGCTTTTACGTTGGGCTGAATCGTCGTACACTAACTTTGGATTCATGAAAGGTGTTGCCCTTACAGGAACAATGAGCGGAAGCAAGATATCAGAGATATTAAAAACCTTCAAGGCAGATTTGCTGTCCGAGTGGACTCAGGAATTAGCTAGTATTAATATTCGCAGAGGTTTAATTAAGGAAGCAGAGTTAAAGGAAGAGTGCCGAGAATTCCTCAGCCTGTTTCAGAACGCCGTTGATCAGGGAAACTTGAGCAATATTCAAGTAGCGGCGTGGAAAGAAGTGCGGGAAATGTTGACGAGTATTTCACGATCGCGATCGCAAAAAGGCTTCACACCATCCGAAACCGCTATATTTGTCTTTTCCTTCAAGCAACCCCTCTTTAAGCGCCTGCGTCAGCAATTGCAAGACCCGATTGAGTTGGGTGAAGAAATCTGGTTAGCCACTACCTTATTAGATCAGCTGGGATTGCTGACTATGGAAGTGTATCAAAAGACACGAGAAGAGGTGATTTTACGGCAGCAGGAAGAGTTAATGGAGCTTTCTACCCCAGTGGTTAAACTCTGGGAGGGAATTTTGGCATTGCCGATTATCGGCACCCTAGATAGTGCCCGCACTCAAATGGTGATGGAGTCTTTGTTACAGAAAATTGTCGAAACCGAGTCAGAATTCGCCATCATTGACATTACTGGGGTTCCCACCGTCGATACCCTCACAGCTCAACATCTGCTCAAGACCGTCACCGCTGCTCGTCTCATGGGAGCTGATTGTATCATTAGTGGCATTCGTCCGCAAATTGCCCAAACAATCGTTTATCTCGGTATTGATTTGGCAGATGTCACCACGAAGGCAACATTAGCCGACGCCTTTCTGACGGCGCTAAAACGGTTGGGAGCAAGCATTACCCGTCCTCAACCTAAATAGGTACACAGGAGAAATCAATGGAGCGTATTCCCATACTACAAATGGGCGATTTCCTGCTTGTGACAATCCAGGTGGATATGCACGATCGCCTCGCCATGACACTACAAGATGACCTCACCAACCGCATCACTCAAACTCAAGCTCACGGTGTCCTGATAGATATTTCTGCTTTAGAAATTGTTGATTCCTTCATTGGTAGGATTTTAGGTAACATTGCCAAAATGTCGCGGGTGCTGGATGCAGAAACAGTCGTCGTAGGGATGCAGCCCGCTGTGGCCATCACCCTAGTGGAATTGGGGCTATCGCTGACGGGTATTCGTACTGCTCTCAATATCAAAAAAGGTATGGCAGTATTGCGATCATCACTCAATCAAACCACAAATCAAATCACTGCCAATAAATGGCGTGCTCCTAACGATGCAGAAGACTGAAACAGTCAACATTCAATCTTCTGGTGATGTAGTTTTCATTCGCCAAGCCGTGCGTCGGCTGTCCGTAGAAATTGGCTTTGGCTTAGTAGACCAAACAAAAATTGTCACTGCAGCTAGTGAGTTAGCCCGCAATACCCTAGACTATGGGGGAGGCGGGACAGCAACGCTAGAAACACTTCAAGAAGGGCGACGACGAGGACTCAGGCTCACTTTTGAAGATCAAGGGCCGGGAATTCCTAATATTGAACTGGCGCTGAAGGATGGGTTCACCACAGGGGGTGGGTTAGGTATGGGGTTAGGCGGTGCTAAACGACTTGCCAACGAGTTTGAGATTCAGTCTGTGGTGGGAGAAGGAACACGAGTAACAATTGTAAGATGGAAATAAAATGCAAGAATCTATTGCGATCGCAATTACTGAATCCAGCCAGACTGGTGAAGCTCGACGGGTCGCGATCGCTCTTGCAACTCGGCTTGGTTTTCAAGAAACTGAAAGGGGTAAAGTTGGTATCGTGGTGACAGAGATCGCCAGCAATTTGATCCAGCACGGCCATGGTGGCGTGTTATTGCTCAGAGCGATCCAGCATCATTCAGTTGTCGGTATTGAGATTTTATCCCTAGATAAAGGACGAGGAATGGTTGATGTGGATGAGTGTTTGCAAGATGGCTTTTCCACAGCCGGAACTTTAGGTCATGGACTGGGTGCAATTCGTCGCCTCTCTAATTTATTTGAAATCTACTCCATTCCTAACCAAGGGACGGCACTCCTCGTTCACTTCTGGTCAAACTCGATACCCCAGCCACCTGAAAATGCTTTAGAAATTGGGATAGTCTGTTTGCCCAAAATAGGGGAGAATGTCTCTGGAGATGCCTGGGCTTATAAAGTTGACCATCACCGTAGTCTGTTGCTAGTGGCCGATGGCTTAGGGCATGGGCCTGCAGCTGCGAGTGCTGCGTTAGCAGCCGTGAAAATCTTTCAAGAAGATGATCACCGTTCTCCTGGTGCGATTATCGAGGCCGCACACGCCGCCTTGCGAAGTACACGCGGAGCAGTCCTCGCCATTGCGGAAATCGATTTTGAACAAGAATGCTTGCGCTTTGCTGGTATCGGTAACATTGCTGCTAGCATGATCTCTTTTACCGAAGACCAAAGTCTGCTATCTTATAACGGCACGGTAGGTCATGAAATTCGCAAAATTAAAGAGTTTACCTATCCCTGGGTTGCTAACAGACTTTTAATTATGCATTCTGACGGATTAGACACTAAATGGCGGCTTGATCGCTATCCAGGTTTGAGTCAAAACCACCCCAGCCTGATTGCAGGTGTATTATACCGAGATTTTAACCGAGAGCGAGACGATGTGACGGTTTTAGTAGCTAAGGAAATAATTCGTAATTAAAGATTTAAGATACAGGGTGTGTGGCGCCGGGTGACAGTACAACGTAATAAATTTAGCTTTTAGTCCCGACGATACAACTTTGGCTGTAGCGTCGGGATGACAAAACTGCGAAACTAATCTATGGCAGCAAGTATTTTTTCAATTTCCCGCAGGGAATTACCAATGACAAATCACCGCAGCTAATTCCAATCTTGTTCTTCTTTTTTTCCCCGACTTTGATAAATTCCGCCCACGTCGTGTAACTGACGAGTTTTTGCAAATAATTCGGCTTCGCTCAAACTCCACTGCTGTAAGACTTTATCTAAATCTTTTTGAATGTCTCTGGCGCCGGGAAAGCCTTGATAGCGAATTCGTAATCTGGCGAGTTCTGCCAAATTATAGTCCGTCGCCTCTTGAGCTAGTAGAATATCAATAAAGGGGCGATCGCGGTTGTAGAGGGGATGTTGTTGGTCTTTACTTCCGGATGATTCTGTCATTTTTAATACCTTTTATCAAATTGGGGACGAGTTAATAGTTAAGAGTGAAGAATCTCTCCATTTCCCCATTATCAGCTAACGACGGCAACCACACCCTCACGCTTACGGCTCTCACTACTGCCATTCAACTTTAAATAAAGATACATTGTCCTTATAGAAAATACAAAAAACTTTAGATAAGGGTGAGATTGTTTCTCACTCCAATTCCAAGCAGCAAGGGAGCAGGAACCCGCTATGTTTGAACACTTTACTTCCGAAGCAATTAAAGTAATTATGCTCGCTCAGGAGGAGGCTCGTCGCCTGGGACACAATTTTGTAGGAACCGAGCAAATTCTCCTGGGCTTGATGGGAGAAGGAACTGGGGTTGCTGCTAAGGTGCTGTCCGAATTGGGCGTAACTCTTAAAGACGCGCGTCGGGAAGTAGAAAAAATTATTGGTAGAGGTTCTGGCTTTGTACCACCAGAAATTCCTTTCACCCCCAAGGTCAAAAACCTGTTTGAGCAATCGTTTAAAGAAGCCAACAGCTTAGGGCACAACTACATTAACACCGAACACATACTTTTGGGCTTGAGCGAAGCTGGTGAAGGTGTCGCCGCTAAAGTTTTGCAGAATCTGGGAGTTGACCTCAGAACCCTACGCAGTGCGGTGATTCGCCGTTTGGGTGAAGACACAACTGTTACCGCTGGTGGTGGTCAAAGACGTACCCAAAATCTTAGTTTAGAAGAATTTGGCAGAAATTTAACCAAAATGGCGCAAGAAGGCAGGCTTGACCCGGTGGTTGGTCGCCAGCAAGAAATTGAGCGCGCTATCCAAATTCTTGGTCGTCGCACAAAGAATAACCCCGTGTTGATTGGTGAACCAGGGGTGGGGAAAACAGCGATCGCCGAAGGTCTTGCCCAGCGTATTATTAACCAAGATGTGCCAGAAGTTTTGCTAGACAAGCAAGTTATCAGTCTCGATATGGGCTTGGTGGTGGCTGGAACTCGCTTCCGGGGCGATTTTGAAGAACGCCTGAAAAAAATCATGGATGAAATCCGCTCTGTGGGTAACATCATCCTGGTAATTGATGAAGTTCATACCCTGGTTGGCGCTGGTGGGACAGAAGGTGGTTTGGATGCAGCGAATATCCTCAAGCCAGCTTTGGCGCGGGGCGAACTTCAATGCATCGGTGCGACTACTTTAGATGAGTACCGCCAACACATCGAACGAGATGCAGCTTTGGAACGGCGCTTCCAGCCGATTTTGGTAGGAGAACCCTCTGTTGCTGAAACAGTACAAATTCTCTACGGTTTGCGCGGTGCTTATGAACAGCACCACAAAGTCCAGATTTCCGATGCTGCGGTAGTCGCTGCGGCTGAATTGTCAGACCGCTATATTAGCGATCGCTTTTTACCAGATAAAGCCATAGACTTAATTGATGAGGCTGGTTCCCGCGTCCGCTTACGCAACTCGCAAATTTCCGCCAACAAAGAACTCAAGCGCGAGTTAGCCGCCGTCATCAAAGCCAAAAACGACGCCGTGAGAATCCAGGATTTTGACAAAGCTACCCAGTTACGTGACCAGGAATTGCAACTCACAGCCCAGTTACACCCTGACTCACAAAATGTCAATATTCCCGTTGTCGATGAGGAAGACATCGCCCAAATCGTCGCCTCTTGGACAGGAGTTCCCGTCAACAAGCTCACCGAATCAGAATCAGAGTTACTGTTGCATTTGGAAGACACCCTGCATCAACGCCTTATCGGTCAAGAACAAGCAGTTACCGCTGTCTCCCGCGCCATTCGTAGAGCGAGAGTCGGGTTAAAGAACCCCAATCGTCCTATCGCTAGCTTCATTTTCTCCGGTCCCACAGGTGTTGGGAAAACAGAACTAGCCAAAGCCTTAGCCGCTTACTTCTTCGGTGCGGAAGATTCCATGATTCGCTTGGATATGTCTGAATACATGGAAAGCCACACCGTATCCAAGCTGATTGGTTCACCACCAGGTTATGTAGGCTACGACGAAGGGGGACAACTCACAGAAGCTGTACGCCGCAAACCCTACACAGTGCTGCTATTCGACGAAATCGAAAAAGCGCACCCCGATGTATTTAATATGCTGTTGCAGCTGTTAGATGACGGTCATCTTACTGATGCTAAAGGTCGCAAGGTAGACTTCAAGAACACCTTGATTATTTTGACCTCTAACATTGGTTCTAAGGTGATTGAAAAAGGAGGTAGTGGTTTAGGCTTTGAATTTGACAACCAAGCTGAAGCTAGTTACAACCGCATCCGCTCTTTGGTGAATGAAGAACTCAAAGCTTACTTCCGTCCAGAGTTCCTCAACCGTCTTGATGATATTATTGTCTTCACTCAACTTTCTAAGGATGAAGTCAAGCAAATCGCCGAGATTATGTTAAATGATGTTGCTAGCCGCTTGACAGAAAGGGGAATCACTCTAGAAGTTGCGGAGAGCTTCAAAGAGCGCGTAGTCCAAGAAGGTTATGACCCCAGTTACGGAGCTAGACCATTACGTCGCGCGATTATGCGCCTGTTGGAAGACTCCCTTGCCGAAGCATTACTGGCTGGTAAGATTAGCAATGGTGATAGAGCGATCGTCGATGTTGATGACGATGGTCAGGTGAGAGTACAAAAGTCAGAAAAAAGAGAGTTACTCTTGGCAAATATTGGCTAATATTTATACCATGACACTTTTCGTGTAAGATGTGAGATCCAATCCATCTTCTACCTCACGTAGGAATACAGGAGAGGATAGCTACTAACAAACATGAAGTGAAATGGCACTCTATATTTTCCACCCTAGTAGAAATACTGGGGTGTTTTTTTGTCTGAGTTACTCTTCGGCTAACAATTGTGTGACTTCTTGTGCGACGACGGTATCAGGATATTCAGCAACAGCAGCAAAACCCTCGACCGCATCTTTAATCACACCAGCTATGGGTACAGCAATTAGCAACCCTAGTAATCCACCGATGTAGGTTCCGATTAACAGAGAAATGATTACCCATATAGGTCTAATGCCTGTAATTTTACCTAAAATCCGGGGAGCGATCGCTTGATCGATTAATTGGTCAATAATCACCGCTGCTACGAAAATCTTCACAGCTAACCAAAAGTCATGGGTAGCGAGGATGAAAATAATAACTATCAAGCTAATAACATCACCAAAAGGAATTAAGCTCAAAAGCCCTACACCTAAACCAAAGAGTAAAGCGAAATGAACTTGGAAGGCTAAAAACATCAATGTTTGTGAAACTCCCATCAGTAAAGCCAAACTAACTTGACCAATTAAATAATTTTGAAAATTTTGCTGAATAGATTTGCTTACTTGTAGACTCAAGCGCCATGGTAGCTTTTGCGATATTAATTCCCAAATTTTTGCCCCATCTAATAATAAATAAAAAGTTAATACTACAGTAACTAATCCTTCAGAAATGCTGTCGATTGTATCGATAACTACGCTGAAAATTTTATCTGAAAAATATTCAAATTCATTAGGTAAGCGATTGGTGATTTGTGTGAATATTTCCCCAAAATTGACTTTTAATCCGTAATTTGACGCCCAATTATTAAAAATATGTATTTCTTTGACGCTAGAATCAATCCACTGGGGTAGCAGTTTAGCCATTTCCTGAAATTGCTCGAGAATAATTGGCAAAACAACAATACCCAAAGCCAACAAAACCACCAGACTGAAGATGAAAACTAATGCTACTGCATAATTACGTTTAAATCCGCGCTTTTCTAAACCGGAGACAGGGTAGTTTAAAATAAATGCGAATAAAGCTGCTAAAACCAGAATTGTTACCAAAGGTTGGAAATAGTGAAACAGTTTAAATACTAGCCAGCCGTTGAGAAAAATTGCTGGAAACAGCAGCGTTAAAATTAACCATTTCAACAGTTGATTCAGGGGTATATTCATCATCAATATCTATGGCAGCACCAACTATAATACTACCAGACTAAGTAATCTATCCATTTGGTAGTCATTTTCGCACTCACTCCAGGAACTCGTTCTAAATCTTGTAGAGATGTAAATTTTTGCTGCTGACGGATAAGAATTATCTTTCGCGCTAACTTTTTTCCTACTCCGGGAAGTGTTTCTAATTCTGCTAGTGTTGCTGTGTTAATATTTAGCGGTTTAATTATTTGATTATCATACTTTGTAGGATTTTTTATCTGGGGACACTGTTCTTTTTTTGTTGTAATTTTACTTTCTATCTTTGGTGGTAAGCCTAATTTCACGGTAGAATAAAGCCGAGCAAACTCGCGTACATAATGAGCGGCTACTACAGGATTTTTAATAACTATCGCTGTCTCATCATTACCTAAATTGGCTGCATCTGACCAATTATGTGACCCGGTGATAACTGTTTCTTGATCAATGACAGCAAATTTATGATGTAGTAAATCGCCTTTGGGTAAGGTAGGTACACCCACCGTAGTAATCGGATTTTGCCAAGGCTGATTATCTACTTCGTGTTGACATTTATCGCTCAAAGCCACCCCCATCATATCCAAAGCTTCGCTATAATGACGATAGGCAAATTGTGGCTCAATTAAAGCCCGAATTACTACATTTTGTTGATGCCGATTTTCTAAAATATTAGCAAGTCGTTGCTCAGAAAATACAAATAATGCCATATCAATAGATTTGGTACTAGACTCTAAAGTTTTACCAATTAAGCCATTACTGCTTTTAGTCCACGGTTGAGTTGGAGATGTCGGCGAAAACTGAATAGTGATTAAGTTGTCGCCTAAAGTAATGGTTTTGGGTAAACGCAGCGGTTTTTTCACACCAAATCGACTATCGGGCTTTCCTTTAGGGCCATCACCCCACATAATATTAAATTCTTCTGTGAATAAAGATGCTAATTCTGGACTGTCAATTTGTAATAAATTATTGGCATTACCTAAGCTACTATAATTGTTAAAATCGCCAAAAATATCACTAAATGTGAAATTTGCCGACGTAATAATTACAAATCTATTATCGACAACTACAAATTTATGATGCATTAAACTACTACCATCTGAGCCATCTGCAGTATCATCTAACCAAGGTACTTTCGCTTGTTGGATAATAGCTAAAGCATCTTTTTGATGAATTTCCTCTTGACTAATTTGATTATCTTTATTAATATCTACAAATTTAAAAAAATCCTGATAACGCTCCCGTTCCCTCGGCTGTAGTTTACTTATTTCCTGAGGAGAAAAACTACTCCAAGGGCGACTATAGGAATTTTCTAAAATGATTCTTATTTTTACTCCGGCTTTGTGTTTAGCGGCGATCGCTTGAGCAATTCCCGGTAAACGTAATTCTTGCACGGCTATATCAATTGTTGATTTAGCTGAATAAATAGCATCAATAATTGACTGTTCTAAATTGTCTCCCTGACGAATTTGTTGACGATAAGGTTCAGAAAATTCGACAGATGCAGTATGGTTAAATTTAACTTGAATAAACGGGTCTTGTGGTAAATTTACCGAACGGCGATGATCAGATTTAACCACTTGACATGCGCTGAGGGGAAATATCAGTACAAAGATATAAAAAAAATACTTATAGATAGGAGTAAGTTGCACGGGAATCTGCTACAAATAAATTCAGAGTGAACACATTTATAGTTCCCCGAATAACCCCTATAGATGGGTGCATCATAAATGTGAAACTACGCAAATTTTGTCAGCAAAAATATCAGCAGCTTATTAACAGGTTGGGTTATTACCAAGATTGATTGTATGCAAATATATTTAGATTACAGTGCTACCACTCCCCCGCGCCCAGAAGCGATCGCCGCTATGCAAACAGTCTTAACTCAACAATGGGGTAATCCTTCTAGTGTGCATGAATGGGGAAACCGAGCTGCAACAATTGTCGAACAAGCTAGAACACAAGTAGCGGGATTAATTAACGCCCCAGTTCCTGAATCAATTATTTTTACTTCTGGTGGTACGGAAGCAGATAATCTAGCGATTATGGGTGTGGCGAGGTGGTATACTGCACCCCAACACATGATTATTTCTAGTATTGAACACTCAGCAATTGCGGAACCAGTGCGGTTGTTGGAAAGGTGGGGTTGGGAAGTGACCCGCTTGGGTGTGGATGTCAAAGGTAGGGTCAACTCCCTCGATTTAAAAGCTGCATTGCAAGATAATACAGTATTAGTTTCCGTAATTTACGGTCAGAGTGAAATTGGTACAGTCCAACCGATCGCTGAGTTAGGAAATATTGCCCGCACACATGGGGTTTTGTTTCATACAGATGCAGTACAAGCTGCAGGCAGATTACCAATTGATGTGCAAGTATTACCTGTAGATTTACTGAGTCTATCTAGTCATAAATTATATGGTCTGCAAGGTGCAGGCGCGCTATATGTGCGTCCTGGTGTAGAGTTGTTACCTTTATTGGGTGGTGGTGGACAAGAAATGGGGTTACGTTCTGGTACCCAAGCCACACCGATAATTGCTGCATTTGGCGTCGCAGCAGCATTAGCAGCCCAAGAACTAGCGCAGGAAACACCCCGGTTAATAAAGTTACGCGATCGCTTATTCACGCACTTAGCCGATATTCCCGGTTTAATTCCCACAGGCGATTTAGAACACCGTCTACCCCACCACGTCAGTCTGTGCTTAGAATCCGCCGATGGTGAGAAACTCAGCGGTAAAACTCTCGTGCGACAAATGAACCTAGCAGGTATCGGTATCAGCGCCGGCTCTGCTTGTCATAGTGGTAAACTTAGTCCCAGTCCCATACTTTTAGCTATGGGCTATGCTGAGAAAGCCGCCTTGGGGGGAATTCGCCTAACTCTGGGGCGCGACACCACCGCTGCTGATGTTGACTGGGTAGCGATGGTGTTGAAGCAAGTTTTGCAGCGGTTGATCTAATTTTAGATTTGGTTTTTTGGGAGAATTTCCAACCGTCACTGCCTGCTATTTTAATTATTTCCTTGAGAATCTCGAAATCATGAACATCGCCAAACTCGCTACTGAAGGTACTCGCCAGATCGTCATTTTACCAGAAGATTTTCAACTTACTGGGAATGAAGTTTATATTAAAAAAGTTGGTAACGCCATTGTTCTCATTGCCAAAGATAACCCCTGGCAATCGCTTATTGATAGTCTGGACAATTTCTCCGACGATTTCATGACTACCAGAGATCAGCCAATTGCAGACACCAGAGAGAACTTTTAAATGCAATATCTGCTTGATACCAACATCTGTATTTATCTCATCAAGCAAAAACCTCAAAAAGTGTTAGATAAATTTAAAACATTGACTATCTCTGATGTCGGTATTTCTGCTATTACTGTTGCCGAACTCGAATACGGAGTCGCAAAAAGCCAACAAAAAGAGAAGAACCGCGCCGCTTTAGAGCAATTTATACTAACCCTTGAAGTTGTGGAATTCAATCAAGTATCTGCGACAATTTACGGTAGTATCAGAAGCGATCTAGAAAAAAAAGGATTGATAATTGGCGCGATGGATATGCTAATTGCTGCTCAGGCACTGAGCTTGGGCATGATACTTGTTACTAATAATGTCCGAGAATTTTCTCGTATTCCTATGCTCTCATTAGAAAATTGGGTTGAATAACAACTGCTGAAAATCAGAGCCAATACTGAAACAATGGAAATAGAATCTCAAGCACGATACAAACTATGGCTGAACTTCCTAAAAATCTTGAAGAGGCGATCGCTCAATCTCGCACCGCTACCCAAGCTGCTTTAGCAGATGGCTACACACGCTTACAGGTTGAATTTTTGTTCCCCGAACTCAAACCCATCTCCGTTGCAGAACAATATATACCCCTGTTTGCAGATTATGAATCCCGCCTCAAGGTGTTCTTTGCTGATGCGGGAGCTGCGGCTTTAGCTAGGCGCGATTGGGACGTACCATTTACCATTTCCGATGTCGGTACAGGGAGAGCGACTACTGTCGGGGCGAAAATCCAGCCAGAAGAGGAAATTTTCTTATTTATCGCCCCCACGGCTGTTGAGGTATCTCAGCTAGAAAAGCTTTGTGCAGAAATCGGCGATCGCCCCGCAATTTTTCTCAATCCCCGTCTAGAAGATTCCGGGGTTGTGGGAATTGGTTACGCAGCTAGACAAGTTCGTCAGCGTTTTATTAATACCATTGAAAGCTGCTATTACTTACGCCCAGTAGATGACCAAACTGCTGTGTTCCGCTGTTATCCTGGCTTGTGGGAAGTTTGGGTAGAAAGTAACGACGAGTATCAAAAAATTGCTGAATTACCTAAAAGACCTTCAGGAGATGAGTTGGATTTAATCCTTGCACAAGGACAATCGCCAACCGGAACAGACACAGCACCCGCCAAAAAACCTAGTGTATTCAAGAGTTTACAAAGGTTTATTAAGGCATTGAGTAGTTAGGTACGTCCTGAATGTAGGCGATCGCTAGATGTAGGACGAGTGAACTTTGATGTTACCAATCATCACTTTCAGACTGGCGTTCAATTTGGGCGATCGCTAATTTAGCTAAAATTCGCACTACTTCTTGTTGGTCATTCAGCACTGCTTGTAACGGTGTCAATGCAGAGCGATCGCCAGTTTTCCCCAAGGAATTGATCGCCGCTTTCCTCACGTCTAAATCAGCATCTTGAATCGCCAGAATTAAATGGGGTACGGATGGTGGATAGTTCACCTGTCCCAATGCGGCTGCTGCTTCTGTGCGAATTAGCGCTTCTGGATCAGTTAAAGCCGCAACCAGCAAGTTACAAGACTTTTCATCAGATTGCTCTTGCGCCACATGACCAAGAGCGCCAATCACAGCACATCTCACATCCAAAGAAGCAGCATTCAAAGCTTTGTATAAATAGTCTGCGGCTTCCGAACCAATAAACGCCAGCGCCCAAGCTGCGTGACCTTTAATATCTTCAGGATGCTCATTTGATGCCAAAATTTCCAGCAAAGCTGGTACCGCTGCTTCTCCAGTTCTCGCCAACGCACCAGCAGATGAACTTCTGACTACAGTATCTTCATCATTGAGAAAAGCATGAAGCAAGTCTGGTACTGCTCTAGCATCAGAGATAATTGTCAGTGTTTTCGCCGCCGCTCGCCGCACAACTACATTAGAATGATTTGCTAGCGCCTCGACAAGGAATGGCGTTGCGGCTTCACCAATTTCGCCCAAAGTTTCAGCGAACCGCAAGCGCACCAATCCCCGTGGATCTCCCAACCCTTCCACCAATTGTTTGAGGGTTTTTTCATCTGTGTTGTCGAAGGTTTCTAGGGTAATCTGCTCGTTCACCCTCTGCACCAAATCATCATTTTCAGCTTGAATTTGCAGTATTGGATCATCCACTGCTGGAGTTTCGGAGTTGAGAGAGTGACTCATCACAAATTTCCTATCGCCGTTGTTGTTAAATAATTTAGTTACCACCTGTCAGGGTGGACTGCTGCTGACGGAGTGCTTCTAGAGTACCGTCAATCTGCATGAGCTGCGGTTCTAGGCTAGCCAGTGCTTGTGCTTTCATGATTTTAGCGCGCTGTGCCATTGACAAAGTATCGTTAACTAAGCGTTCCCGATATTTTTCTAACTCAGCAATCATCTCTGTCAGTTCTTCAGGGGTAGTTTGCTCGCTGGAGGTGAGTTCTGGAGTATCACTCATATTTGTAAATGAGATTTTTAAAAGACTATGTTCGATTTTCTCAGATCCAGTCACCAACGCACAAACCTTTTCTATAGTATGGGGCATGGGGTATGGTTTTTTCTGAGTCTTTCGCCTTGACTGCACTCAGAGCAAGTAATTCTTTCAATCAATGTCACCAAAATACTCTCGAATTCCAGAAATTTTATCGTCTTTGATATCGAAGGAAATGAGGTTGCGACCTTGAAAAGGCTGGTTACGAACAGTTCCTTGGCTGGTAAACTCAAATGTGACGGTGACTGCATTGCTGGTCACTTGGTCGGGGGAACTCAAGACCAGGCGATCGCCACGTGAACTCCGCGCCTGTAATCTAGCCATAATCTGCTGTTTACCCTCATATTCAAAAGTTTTGTTTCGCTGTTTGCCCACCGGTAGCCAGAACACCACATCATCTGTCAGCATCTCCATAAATAGCTGAAAGTTTGCCGTCGCCCATCCCTGAGCATAATACTCAAATGCTTGTTGGGCGGTATGAGTTTGCATACCTTTTATTTGCCTTCCTTGTTATAGCAGTTGGCGTGTGGATGAAATATACCCATTTAATACTAGTTGCAGCAACTAGAGACAATTCTAGAGGCTTGTAGATTCGCCGTCATTCCTGGAATCAGACTCTATAAACTCCCACAAATAGGGAGGATTTCCATATCTTCTCCAGACTTGACAAAAAGCCTTGTATCAACTTCTGATAATTTTATGACAATTTGTAAAGCATTCTCGAAAAAATGTAATTACAAATTCTTTTTTTTAGTGCTCATCACCACATTTTATAACTAAAAATGTTGTTTCATCTGCAAATATCGAGATATATGTAATTAGATGAAACTCACAATAAAAATATTTTTATTTTATTTGTTTGATTATAAAAAATGACTATTTTGCTTCAAATTATTTAACAGCAAGGCTTACAGAGAATAAAAATACTAACAATTATATTCAAAATGCTAATTAAATATCACCACAATTTCTTAAATAAAATAATAATAACTCAGGCTTAATCAACATAAAATATTTTCTCAACATTTCTTAGCAAAAAAACTATTTGAGCCCTTTATACTGGGTACATAAGTTGTAAGGGTAGGAAGTAAAACAAAGTAAATGAATCTCTAGAAGTTGAGTTTTCATGGCTGTTGTTATTAATTAACAAGCCTTTTCTCAACGTCAAAGTCTGGTCATTTTTCCATTAACATGACCGTCTGAAAAATCAGATTTAGGCTTTTCTAGACACGATTATCTGCTGAAAAAAGCTGCAAACTGAAGTTTTCAATTCCTCAATAAAACCCTCATCAATAATTCCCAATTCATCAAAATTTAGGAAATTCAAACTATGGTTCAGGACGCTTTTTCCAAAGTTGTATCCCAAGCTGACGCACGAGGAGAATACCTCAGTGATAATCAATTAGATGCTCTACTCAATTTAGTGAGAGAAGGTAACAAGCGCGTCGATGTTGTTAACCGGATTTCTAGCAATGCATCTGCAATTGTGGCTAACGCAGCTCGTTCCTTATTCGCTGAACAACCTCAACTAATTTCTCCTGGTGGAAACGCTTACACAAGCCGTCGTGCTGCTGCTTGTGTGCGAGATTTAGAAATTATTCTGCGCTATGTTACCTACGCGATTTTTGCGGGTGATGCTAGTGTTCTCGATGACCGTGCGCTCAATGGATTGCGAGAAACATATCTAGCTTTGGGTACTCCTGGCCCTTCCGTTGCGGTTGGTATTCTCAAGCTGAAAGAAGCTTCCATCGCCATTGCTAATGACCCCAACGGTATTACTCGCGGTGATTGTAACGCTCTCATAGCCGAAGTTGCATCTTATTTTGATCGCGCAGCAGCAGCGGTTGCTTAAAGCATTATCACACATTCTCTTAGACCTCTTGCATTTGTGCTTTTGCCAGAAGTCTATACAACCAATTTTTTGTCAAAGAAATTAGGAGAATTCTTCCATGACTAAAACTCCGTTAACTGAAGCGGTTGTAGCTGCTGATTCCCAAGGTCGTTTTTTAGGTAGCACCGAAATCCAAGTTGCATTTGGTCGCTTCCGTCAAGCATCCGTCAGCTTAGAAGCAGCAAAAACACTCTCTAGAAAAGCGTCTAGTCTTGCTGAAGGTGCTGCTGGTGCTGTGTATCAAAAGTTTCCTTATACCACCAGCACATCTGGCCCTAACTACGCTTCTACTCAAGTTGGGAAAGAAAAGTGCGTGCGTGATATTGGCTATTATCTGCGGATCATCACTTACGGGTTAGTTGTGGGTGGTACTGGCCCAATCGATGATTATTTGATTGGTGGTTTGGCGGAAATCAACCGTACCTTTGAACTATCTCCTAGCTGGTACATTGAAGCTCTCAAACATATCAAAGCCAATCATGGTTTAACTGGTGATCCTGCTGTTGAGGCTAACTCCTACATTGATTATGTAATCAATGCTCTCAGCTAGTACAAGTTGTACCTATTTCACAAGCTTTTCAGTTTTGTGTAACACGGGTAGGAAAATAATTTGGTAATTGTACAGTCGTGATGTGTAGTACTACCGAATGATTTTTGGCAGTTTGTTATCCTGTTTCACAAAAACTGAATGTTAAGTTTGCAACCGTAAAAAGTTGCAATTTTGCAAAAGCGTCAAGCATTTGTGTAGTAAGTTGGGAAAATTTTCAACCTTGACTTAATCATGTGTGAGTAGTCAATTTACACTGACTTTAATACTTGTGTTGTCAACGCGGATAATTTTTCCTCTTACTATACAAGGCTTTTCTTAATAGCAAAAAATTTTTTAGCTGTAATTACAGACATTTCCATAGTAACGATAACCAATAAATATCGTCACCAGTTATCTTGATTTCCGTCCCCTACATAAAATCTGGAATAGATAAAATTATGGCCCCATTAACAGCAGCAGGCCGATTGGGAATTCTGCCGTTTACAGATAAAGCAAAAACTGAATTACGCTTTGTAAAAATAGTAGAAGAAGTACAATTAGTTATTTGGAGCGCATATCGCCAAGTTTTAGGAAATGAGTATTTGTTTGCGAGTGAGCGGCTCTCCAGTGCAGAATCTCTCTTGCATCAGTCGCAAATTACAGTCAAAGATTTTGTGCGGGCGATCGCCCAATCAGAATTGTATCGCCGAAAGTTTTTTTATTCCAACTCACAAGTCCGCTTTATTGAACTGAATTATAAGCATTTACTCGGTCGTGCGCCCTACGATGAGTCAGAAATTGCTTACCACGCAGATATCTATAATTCTCAAGGTTATGAAGCCGAGATAGATTCTTATATTAATTCTCTCGAATATCAACAAAGTTTTGGGGATAACATAGTACCTTATTATCGCGGCTTTAAAACTACAGTCGGACAAAAAACCGTTGGGTTTCCCCATTTCTTTCAGTTGTATCGCGGTTATGCCAATAGCGATCGCTCTCAAATTCTCGGTCAATCGGCGCGTTTGGGGACTGATTTGGCAAAAAATAGTGTCTCAACTGTGATTGCTCCTGCAGGTAGCAACAGTGGCTTTGCTTATCGTCCTTCACCCAGAGGAGAAACCCCCAGCACCACGTTTCAAGGTTCGTCAGCCTTCGGTGAAGGGCGACTTTATCGTGTGGAAGTAGCCAGTATTTCTCAACCGGGTTATCCCAAGGTTCGCCGCGTCAACCAAGCAGTGATTATCCCCTACGAAGAACTATCTAATTATTTTCAACAAGTCCAGCGTCGCAATGGCAAAATTGCCAGCATTACTCCACTCTAGAAGCTAAGGACAAGGACGCGGAGAAATTATTAATACCAAATACTCCATGACAAACTTTTCTGGCGTTGCATAAATTCGTCCCGATTTATGCAATGCCAGTTTATTTATCTGTGTCTGGAGCGATCGCTACTACCAATTCTCGATAGCGCCGGGGGTCGCCTTCTGCAAACACCAAACGCTCTTGGTCTTTGCGCCCATACAAACCTTCCATAATTCTTTGCCAGTCCATCGAAGATAGGGGCGAGAGGCGATCGCTGATTTGAGGCTCAAGGGTGGTTGTTTGCGCTTGTAGCTGCTGCTGGGCCATCCAAACGCGGGCGCGCACTGCCCAACTTTCATCATCGACAGCCATGTGCTCAAACTGTGACTGAATTTGCGATCGCCATTCTGGATACTTAGCACTCACAGCAGCAGCCAGGGATTCTAAACCCACGACGGCTGAATAGCGCACCACCCACTCTTCATCCTGTTGAGCCACAAATAACAGCGCATCCATCGCTTCAGCTTGGGCGATTTCCAAGAGATCATCTGGGAACCAGTGCCACTTCATCATTCCTAATCCTCTAGCGGCTGCGCGACGGACGCTGAGGGCAAAATCTGCGGTAGCTGCTCCCAATAGAGTCAATAACCCCCTTGGATCACCGATACCGGCTAGGGCGCGGATTGCCCAAGCTCTGGCGGTATAGTTATGTAAATCTAATTGCTCCAAAAGAGCCGGAACTGCGGGTTCGCCAATTTTGATTAGCCCTTCCACAGATGCTACTGCAGCTCCTGGATTGTTGTAGCTCAAAGCGGCAATCAAGGTAGGAATGGCTCCTTCTAATTCGGCTGCTGCGAGGTTTTTGACAGCTTCTTGTAAAAGAAGAGAAGAATCTGCCTCTTCTACAGCCCGGATGAGGGAGGAAAGGTGATCGGTCATGGCATGGTGGGGAGGTGTGATTGCTACCTTATATTTTAGTGATATTTTAATGTTTCACTGCTACAATAATTCGTCCATCAATGTCATGACTTTGATTGCCCCTGGGGATAAGTCGCCTGGTGGGGTTTGTTGTAATTGCTTTTCTAGTAAACCTTTGAGGGAAATGAGTTTGAGGCTATTTTCTGCGAGGGTTTGGGCGATCGCCTCGGCGGCTGGTAAATACCCGATTGCTCCTAAGTCTGACAATACTGCTCGCCTTAACTGTAAATCGTCGTTAGCTAGTGCTCTGACTAAGCGATCGCCATACTGACTAGCTCTTTGCGTTTCCGGGGTTAGCTGATACATCGCCCGCGCCGCTGCATACTGAATTCGCGGGATGAAGTGGTCTAAAAATGGTTGAATCACAGGGATTGCAGCCGTTGCTCCTAAGCTTCCCAATGCTTCGATAATTGCATCGAAGGGTTGAGCAAGATATGGTGGTTCTGGTGCTCTGAGAGTGCCGGCAATTTGATTATTGAGTAACTCGATCAGCCTGGCTACACAGGACGTATCTTTGAGCATTTCTAAAGATTGGGCTGCAGCTTCTCTGACATAGAAATCAGAGCATTCTAGTGCTTGAATTAATGCTGGTACTGCCCGATTTTCTCCTAGTTTACCTAATGCTCTGGCTGCATTTCGTCGCAGGGGATAACCGCCAGCATTGGTGCGATCGTCTTCGTCTGTCAAGGCGGTGATTAATACATCCACGGCTTCTGGCACATCTATCCGAAACCGCCCTAACCACCAAGCCGCGTAAACTCGCAATCCCAAATCTTCACCTTGGAGATTAGCGATCGCCTGCTCTACTGTTAGATGGTTATCGTCTTGGATACTAATCTCATTTTCCATAGAAAATTTGCAGATATGAAACTAATCGAATACTTTTTGTCAACAATAATAAACTGATAAATCTATATATTAATAATTCGGCGTTGCTGAATGTAGAGACAAACGGTTGTTCGTCCTCCTGTTGTTCGCTAAAAACAACAATACCCGAAGAGATTAACAATCACTAACCTTTGTCAGTCATTGCTTACCTCTCCGGGTAAAATCGTCCTACTAGCTTAATGCGTTGATCGCATAGTCGAGGTAGGAGTTAGCTTCAACAGCAGGATCACCACTCAAACCGTGGTTAGCTTTGATATATTTCAAAGCTTCTACATACCAGCTAGGAGACAAATCAAAGGTCCGGTTGATTTCAGCAATACCACCGATGAGGTAATCATCGATTGGGCCTGTACCACCTACAACTAGGCAATATGTAACCATGCGGAGGTAGTAGCCGATGTCACGAACGCACTTGTCTTTGCCGGTTTGAGTAGAAGCAAAGTTAGGGCCTGAGGTGCTGGTGGTGTAAGGGTATTTGCTGTACACAGCACTAGCTGCACCAGAAGCCAAGCTGGAAGCTTTATCGCTTAAAGCTTTAGCTGCTTCTATGCTTGCTTTAGCTTGACGGAAACGACCAAAGGCGGTTTGAATTTCGGTGGAGCTGAGAAAGCGTCCTTGAGAATCAGCAGCAGCTACTGCTTCGGTTAGAGGGGTTTTCATGTCAGAGTTTCTCCCAATATTCTTGTTTTATGAAATAGCTTGTAGCAATCTTTTCAGCTATCTAGGGCTGATCAAATCAATCGGTTAAATCGTTGGTTATCCAACCGCAGAAGCTGCTTTGTCAAAATAGCCAGCTACTTCAGCAATTAAGCTACCGCAATCACCTCTGGTAACACCGTTGGTGTCGTTAGCAATGGAGATGGCTGCATCTTTCATTTTTTGCACGCCAACTGCTACGGAAGAACCGGGAGTTCCTAAAGCTAAATAGGTTTCTCTTAAACCGTTGAGGCAGCGATCATCAAGGATGCTAGCATCGCCAGCGAAGATTGCGTAGGTGATGTAGCGCAAAATGATTTCCATATCGCGCAGACAAGCAGCCATACGACGGCTGGTGTAAGCGTTACCACCAGGAGCAATCAATTGGGGTTGTTCTGCAAACAAGGAGCGAGCTGCATTGGCAACAATTGTTGAGGAGTTGCTGGTAATGCGGTTCACAACATCCATACGCTTGTTACCATCAGCAACCATAGCGCTGAGGGCATCTAGTTGAGAAGAACTGAGATATTCGCCTCTGGCGTCAGCTTGGGAAACTACTTTTGCAAATGCGTCTAACATGTGACTTGATTTCCTAATGTTTTAAGTTGCGTAAGGACAATTAGGTCAAAAGAAAGTTCGGTTCGCTCAGGCATTTTTGCTGCCTGCACAGCCGAGAAATCATAAAATAGCGCCTGGAGTTTTGTGTTTCCTGATTTTCCCTGAGAGGAAGGTCGGGAAACTGTCACAGTTCTTAACTATCTTAAGGAAGTGACTCGTCAGACAGACAAAACTTGTAACACCTGTCTTGTCTCTATATTTTGTTTATACTATGTCGTTGGATCGTTATTTGTTACAAATTATCAACGACTTTTTACAATTGTCGGAAAACTTCATCCCGCTACAGACCGAGCCAAATATCCCAAAAGCTTGTGTATCGGTCTTCCTAGGGACTGATTGTGAGGTTGGACAGGGCAGTAAAAAATAGCTGAACAGTAAAGTAAAGAAATATTACAAATCTAAATTTTTTTGCATTGGAGATGGGGAGGTGTGGGAGGTGTGGGAGGTGTGGGGAGATGGGGAGATGGGGAGATGGGGAGATGGGGAGATGGGGAGGTGTGGGGAGATGGGGAGATGGGGAGATGGGGAGATGGGGAGATGGGGAGATGGGGAGATGGGGATTAAAGTTTGAGCCTTTGAGGCTGAAGCGTGAGCCTTTGAGGCTGAAGTTTGAGCCTTTAAACCTCAAGTGTGAGCCTTTGAGGCTGAAGTTTGAGCCTTTGAACCTCAAGTGTGAGCCTTTGAGGCTAAAGTTTGAGCCTTTGAGGCTGAAGTTTGAGCCTTTTAGCCTCAAGCGTCAGCCTTTTAGCCTCAAGCGTCAGCCTTTGAACCTCAAGTGTGAGCCTTTTAGCCTCAAGCGTGAGCCTTTGAACCTCAACACTCCCACACTCCCCACACTCCCCACACCTCCCACACTCCCCACACTCCCCACACTCCCCACACCTCCCATACTCCCCACACTCCCCACACCTCCCATACTCCCCACACTCCCCACACTCCCCACACCTCCCATACTCCCCACACTCCCCACACTCCCCACACTCCAACATTTACACGGTTGCGGCTAATTTCCGTTCTAAGTCGAACAAGAAGCCGTGGATATATTCCTCTGTCCATTCGGCACCATAAAAACGGGTGAACATTCCCCGCGCTGGGTCTTTTTCTGCGCGGTAACGGAGATAGCGCAGTTGAGCTTGTTCAATCTCGGCTTGGCGGTGGGGGTCGGTGACGGGTTCTGCTTGGCTGACAAAATCTAGGTAAGCTTGGAGATATGCTTTAAAAGCTGCAAACACATGGGTTTCTACCGCTTCTGTTTCTTGGGGTCGCGTCCAGAGAAAGGCGGGAGAGAAAAAGGGTTGAGCTTCTGCAGGAAAATCGCCCCCCCAGGGCAAATGTTGTTGATATTCTTGAAATATGGGCAATATCGGCTGAGTATATTTCTGTTGATATTCCGAGTTATCCCGAAATAGCGGTTGCATATCCAGGGCGATGAGGTGTCCACCCGGTAATGTGACTAAATCTGCTCCGAAGAAAGGTAAGTCATAGTTCAGGTGTGGGAAGATCACAAAATTTAACACTTGCAAAGACTTACCCCCCTGGACATGGGCGGCTCTGATTTGCCGCAGTTTTGGCGATTGATAACCATAGCTAGTTGTCAAAACTTCTTCTTGATGCTTACCTTTACCTACGGTTGCTTGCTTGGACTCAAAACCTGCGGGAATCGGGTAAGGCTGTAATTGTAGACGTGTTTGCAAAAGCGCGATCGCATAATCTAAAAATGGTTGATAAAGAGTCATAGTTAATTGGGGGATGAAGTCTGTAGACGCGGAGCGGCTTGCCGCAGGCTAGGATGAAGTCTGTAGACGCGGAGCGGCTTGCCGCAGGCTAGGATGAAGTCTGAAATATGAAAATACCCCACCTGTGAAACGATGGAGCATGAATTAGAAAAAACTTAATTTGTTTTGTGCATTGGGGCTGGTGCTAATTCTTAATGCCAATTATTTTTTGGCTGCTTGCGCCGCTAAAGGTACAGCATCCTCGAACAAAAATTCATGCAAAAATCGTTCTGACCATTCATGACCAAAATAGCTACTGAACAAACCGGATGCTGGATCACGGTCGGCGCTGTATTGGTCGTAGTCTTTCTGGGCTTTGACAATCCGTTGAATATCTGACTGGTCACTTAAGGGTGTAGCTATTGCTAACATCTGCCAGTACAGATTTAAATAATCTTGGAATGCCTCAAACACCCGCGTTTTTACAGTTTCGGCATCAGTTTTAGCAAACAACAAATATTTAGAGAAGTACTGATTAGCGTCATAAAATTTCATTTCCAGGTCTTGCGCTAAATCTGGATACTGCTCGTGCAATCCTTGTAAAGGCTGGATATATTTTTTCAGGTAAGCTTCGTCCTGAAATAAAGGTTGGAAATCCATGACAATCAGATTTTTCACCTGACCGAAAGACAGAAAGTCGATGCCGAGTAAGGGTAAGTCATAGTGGTGACTGGGATAAATCACACTATTGAGAATCTGAGCACTTGGGCCTGCGTCAATGTATGTGTAGCGAATTTTGCGGAATTCAGCGCATTGATAGCACCAGCTTTGAATTGTCGCTGGGTTTCGGCCGCGATCGCTCACCTGATACTCTAATCCTGAAGGTATGGGGCGACTCTCTAACGTAAACCGTTGCAAAAGCGATTGTTCCAAATGCTCAAGAAAGCGTTTGTACATAAATATTTATAGACTTTTATCGACTAATCTGTCTTGCTATCTGAGAATACGGGATTACTCTACAATTCGTCTCAAATAAGTTAAATAATGTAACGTTCCTTAACGCAAGCAACTGAAGGAAGGATGAAGGATGAAACTAAATGCTAATAATCTAAAATTCTACACACGGACGATAAAATATCTTCCTCTAACCCCTAACCCCTAACCCCTAACCCCTAACCCCTAACCCCTAACCCCTAACCCCTAAGGAAGCTCTAGATAAATTGTGTTGCACCATTTCGGCTAAATTCGCTTCTGTTAAGTAGCGCCGTTCTGAGCAATAAGTCATTAAATATACACCACTCAACATCCTGACTGTGCTGACGCGCACGCGAAAGTCATCGGTCATGAACCAGCAGCGTTCTTGTCCTTGGTTGCTTTCATATTCGGTGTCAATTGTTAAAATGCCATCTTGACCAAACCAGTAGCGGCTAACTACGGGAATCTTTTCTACATAGCCCTGGTTGCGGAGCAATTTACCCGATCGCCCTGTATCATCATCAGGGACATCAATTAACACAGCAGCTTGATCGGGATTGGGTTC
Source organism: Fortiea contorta PCC 7126 (assembly GCF_000332295.1). GTDB lineage: Bacteria > Cyanobacteriota > Cyanobacteriia > Cyanobacteriales > Nostocaceae > Fortiea > Fortiea contorta. The sequence goes on from NZ_KB235930.1 coordinate 2,521,686, forward strand.
TTGGTCTTTGTCGTGTTCTTGCCACATAAAGCTAGCACCTCCGGTGGCGCTTGCTGGATCAATACCTTGGGGTTCGCAGATTGCTTTCACTCTGGGGTCATCAAAAGCGATCGCGCCCACATAAAGTTTTGATTCTCCCGACTGATCCGCTACCGTATCAAAGTGATGCACTGTGCGCTGAGTAAACCATACACCTTCACTCTTGCGGAAAAATTCCCTCATGGTCATCGGTGGTACAAAAGCCATAAATTATCCTCCAAACCTCTCATGATTGTAGATACATCGCGGTACAATACCCTAAATGTTCTCATGATTCTCACCCATGATTAGCAGGGAGACTTACAAGACCCCCCAGGATGTTTTGGCTGTGCTCAAAGCAGGACTGGCTCTAACTCAGAAAGATTTATACCAATTCAACTTCAGCGGTTTCGATTTGCAGGGAGCTTCGTTGAATCGAGCTATTTTGATTCGAGCTAATCTGTGCCAAGCCAACTTGAGAGCAGCGGATTTGAGTCAAGCTGATTTCCGGGGAGCAGATTTGAGCCAAGCTATTTTGCGGGATGCTAATTTACAGGGCGCTTGTTTGTATCGCGCGGATTTGAGCGGTGCAGATTTGCAAGGAGCGTTGTTAACAGATGCCAAGCTTTCAGGAGCGAGGTATGATAGTCAGACTATTTTTCCCGAAGGATTCGCTTACAAATCTTCTGGGGCGATCGGCCCTGGTGCTAATTTAAATGGTGCTCAGTTGAATACAGCTAACTTGCGATTTGCTGATTTGCAGAATGCAGGCTTGTTAGGAGCATATTTGGGAGGAGCAGATCTGACTGGTGCAAATCTTCAAGGCGCGCGGTTGAGTCAAGCAGACTTGAGAACAGCTTGGTTAACGGGAGCTTCTCTGCGTCGGGCGCGGTTGAATGGAGCTAATTTAGCCGGAGCAGATTTGCGCGCAGTAGATTTGACTGGTGTGGAGTTTGAGCAGTTGGAAAGCATTGCTGGTACAGATTTTAGCTATGTTCAGGGGCTGAGTGAAGAAATGCGATCGCTCCTCCTGAGCCAACCTCCAGTACAGCTAGACACTCTTCACCCCCTCACCCGTCGCACCACTCGCGCTAGCCTCGAAAATGTCCCCATCAAGATTTAATTGCAGTCCAATCTTTTTTTAACAATGCCAAAAAGGTGGCAATCCCTTTAGAAAACCCGGGAGGATCAGGTAAAACATACTGCGGGAACTCTTCATACGGTAGCCACTCCTCCGACGAATTATGCCGCAGATGTAAGACTCGATCAGTCCCTTCTAGTTTCCAGAGCATTTGTCCGCCGGTGGGAATTTCAGCCATATGTTTCTCCTAATTTTGCCAGTAAAAATACTCAATAATAGTCTACTCTCTCCCATTTTGCCAGTCTGGATATGAAATTATGTAAACATAACTACAAAATATCTGGACTTTAGCGTCAAATTCCTGTACAAGAGCATGGCTACATTATAGGTGTCTCGCACTGAATCGAACATGACTCAAAGGAGTATTTTTTCCTACGAATAACGAGGGCGAAGGCATTAAGGAATTAAATCTTCCATTGCCGCTCCCACTACGCGATGATTAATATCTTGCCTAAGTTGTGCCAAAGCTTTTTTAGCTGCGGGGTCAGCAAAATGTTTCAGCGCGTAAGCGACTCGGACGCGAATATAATCATACGGAGAATCTTTTGCTTGCAAAAGTCGGGACAGAGCAGGAGCAGACTGACGGGAAGCGGCTAACGCTCCCAACGCATCAATAGATGATTCCTGAACTGCAGCATCTTCTCCTTCTAGTCCCAAAAGACAAACTTCTAGCAGTTCTTCGGGACAATCCATTTCCACAAGGGCGGCTTGGATGCTGCGACGCACCAACCAGTGATCGTCACGTACAAATGTCTGCACCAGATGAGAGGCGGAAATTCTGCCAAACAATGATAGAGAGTTAGACGCTTCCGCCCGCACATTCGGTGTATTATCAAATTTGATGATTTGCAGCAGAGCTGCGAAAGATTCCGATGTTTTTTGTTTACCCAACTCTCTAGCAACGAAGGTTCGCACCAGAAACTCTGGGTCTTGGACATGGCGAGTGAGTAAAGGAACAGCAACTTCACAGGGATAATCTTGGAGAGCGGAGACGGCTTTGAGGCGGTATTGAAAATCCGAGTTTTGCAGTTCGGTTTCGATTTCGTGGAGTTCCATAATAGCGAACGGTAGACGTTTCTTATACTTTAGCTTGAACCAAAATTAGCCCCAAAACATGGGAAAATAGATTTTGTTTCCTGGTTTTGATGATTTATTTTTTAGGATCATGACACAGCCACCCCTGAGTACAACCGTGCGAGAATTGATCCAAAAAGCGCGGATTGTCAGTTTTGCCAATTGGCACAGTACCCACCCACCAGAGGCAATACAGCGATTCCAGGCGGCGGATGATCAGGGACGCTACCTCACCGACGAAGACTTACAGCAGATTCAGCAGATGGTATCTGCAAACACATCACTAATTTCTGTAACTCAAGAGTTGCGCGATCGCGTCGCGGAAATCGTAGACGAAGCCAGAACCCAGGTATTATCAACATTTCCCCACATCACCCAACCCGGCGGTGGACTTTATCCAGCAGCGAGAGCCGATGCTTGCTGGCGTGATTTTTGGCACTTCCTGCGCTGTATCACGTATGGTATCGCCGGACAGCACACCGATTACACCAGCGCTGAAGGATTGCACTACATGCAACTGCTGTATCAAGAATTGCAAGTGCCCTTAGATGCAATGGTGGTGGGTTTAGAAGGTATTAAGGCTGCCAGTTTACAGCGAGTAGCACCAGAACAGCAACAAACCCTTAGCCCCTATTTTGATCATTTAATTGAAAAATTAAAGCAGTTTTGCTAATTGTGACAGCGATCGCCTCCGATGGATCATAGCCCATCGCTACTGCATCTTCAAATTCTCAGGACTTCTGGACATTTCTCTAGGTCAATTGTCACTTTTCTCAGATGAGTTAGTTAAAGACTGATCAACGCCTGCTGCTGATGAAACTTTAAAATGAATCCAGTGGGTTGGAGAAAACAGCAATGCAAAGCATCAAGTTACGTTCTCATGTGGGGTCTGATGGCATTTTGCATTTAGAGATACCACTGGGGGTAACGGACAAAGAAATAGAAGTGATGGTAATTTATCAACAACTGGAACCATCAGCACCAGTGAAAACACCGGAAGATTTAGGCTGGCCAAACGGTTTTTTTGAACAGACCTACGGTATTTGTCAGAATGACCCGATTGTTATCGATTCTGAAGGGGATTTTGAGGTAAGGGAAGAAATACTGTGAGGTATTTATTAGATACCAATGTTTGCGCTCGTTTTCTCAATGGTAAGTCACCAACAATTCGAGAACGTTTACGCTCAACAAGTGTAGAAGATATTGCTGTCTGTTCGGTGGTAAAGGCAGAGTTATTTTATGGCGCAATGAAAAGCAATAATCCGCAGAGGACTTTAGCCCGACAGCAGCAGTTTCTCAACTTGTTTGTGTCTCTGCCATTTGATGATGTTACAGCCCTGACTTACGGTAGAATTCGTGCAGAATTAGCAGCAAGCGGTACTCCCATTGGCCCCAATGATTTACAGATTGCAGCGATCGCACTTGTGCATAATTTAATATTGGTCACTCACAATACATCTGAGTTTAATCGGGTGAATGGGTTACAAATTCAGGATTGGGAAGCAGTAGTTTAAGTTGTTATTTATACTGGATTTTACACTAGTGGACTGACACAGCTAATTTAGTGCATTAGGAAAAACGAGAAAGCATTGATTCATATCAACTCCATCAAAAATCTATTGCATCATTTTAGCTGTGTCAGTCCACTACTAAAAAATGGGCGTAGAAAAGTGAAATTTTTACGCCCGCAAAGACTATATAGAATTACTTGCAAAAGGCACGTCAGCTTTCTGATCCAGCTGCGGTTGAATTTTCACTCAACGAACGAATGCCGATAATTTTACCGCCGAGGCGAGTGATGCGCCGCATTTCTTCGTTCATGCGGCTGTAAGGAACTTGAATCAGAATTGTGCTGCTATTTCGCACTGGATATTTATTATTATCGGTTTGATCGTTTTGTCGTAATCCTTCCACTTCATAAACAAAAACTCGATTGTCTGAAGTTGAGCTAGAAGCTCTCGTCAATGCAGATTTTCCCAACATCATAGTTATATCTCCTATTGTGCAAAGGTAATGCTGGCAACTTTCCCGCCTAGCTTGTGAATTTGCTGGAGGGTACTAGATAGTTGCTCATAGGGGACGATAAACTCTTTATTGCTGCGACGCACTTTAGGATATCTCGGTAAACTGATACCGGTTACTTCGATGCGGTAAAGGCGCGGGGTCGAACCTTGGGAGGATCTACCAAAGGTACGGGTGGGAGCGGTTCCTTGCTTAGAGGGTTGGTAAGCCCAACCTTCGCTACTACCAGAGGGAGGAATGATGGGGGTAGCATTATTTTTAGCTAAGTCGGTCGCTAGACGAGGACTGCTAAGAGCGAGTTGGGAGCGATCACTATTAGCATAACCCCGATACAGACGGAACATCCGGGTAAAGCCCACGGTTCTCTGACCGACTCCGGTGGTGACAAAATCGCGGTAGTAAGGGACGATCGCATCACCAAAGTGGCTCTCATATTCAGCCGAGTCAATATAAGAATCGATATCGGCGTCAAAGCCTTGATTTTGATAGCGATCGAGATGGTCAATTACTTCTGATTCATCGTAGGGAGCGCGTCCCAACAAATGTTTGCAGTTTAATTCAATTACCCGTGTTTGAAAATGGGGGTACAGAAATTTGGTTTTATATAACTCAGATTTGGCAACTCCCCGGACAAAATCCCGCACACTAAGTTTACCATTAGTCAGCAACGACTCCAAGCTAGTGAGACGTTCCCAGAGCATTAGGTAATCATTGCCTAATACCTGACGATAAACTGCTTGAATCACAATTTGGGCATCTGCTGGCGTCCAATTGGGACGTAATTCTATGGGTCGTGTTTGGTCAAAAGCTGTAGTTCCCAAACGAGATGCGGCGCTTGTAATTGGCATGAATAGCTCTCCTTTTAAATTTAAAATGACAAAAGCGGTTTAAGCTGGAGAAATATTGATTACCCGACTACCGCGTTGATTTAGTCTTTGCAGAGTGGATGAAAGTTGGTCATAGGAAACCAAATACTCATTCATACTGCGTCGGATTTGCGGGGTTTTACCTCGATTTGCTTGGATTACACGCACGCGGTAAAGTTGTCCACGATCGCCGGCGACGGTACCTGTCAATTCCCGCCCAAAGGTAGGAGTTTGAACAGATGTAGCCATATTCAGAGCTAAATCCTGGGTTAACCACGCAGATTTATTCTTACCTTGGGCGCGATCGCTATTGGCATATCCCCGGTAAATTTGAAACATGCGGCTAAAGCCTACAGTTTTTTGTCCCGGTTGGGTGGCAAATCCTCGATAATAAGGGACAATTGATTCGCCAAAATTTTCTTGATATTCTTGTGAATCGATATAAGAATTGATTTCCGCTTCGTATCCTTTTTGTGTATAGAGATTGACATGATAGGCAATCTCTGATTCATCGTAGGGAGCACGACCAAGCAAATGCTTGTAGTTCAGTTCGATGAAACGAACTTGTGGTGTAGAGTAAAAAAACTTTTGCCTATATAATTCAGATTGTGCCAGCACGCGGACAAAATCACGAACACTAATGTTGCCTTGGTGTAATAGCGACTCTGCACTGGTGAGGTGTTCGCTTTGCATCAAATGGTCATTACCAAACACCTGTTTATAAGCAGCAACAATCACCGCTTTGACATCATCTTTTGTCCAATTTGTCCGTAATTCTGTGGGAGATGTACTCGCAAACGGCTCAAATCCTAGCCGACTGGCCGCCATAGAACTAGTCATGACTAATCTCCTGAAATATCTACAAGGAAAAAACAAGCCCAGAACCCCGCAAAACTGCTCATGACCAAAAATCAGCATTCACAGTTTTGAGTGATTCTGGGCAAAATAGCAAACTTTAGCTGAGGGCGTTGATGGCGTAGTCGATGTAAGAATTAGCTTCTACAGCCGGATCACCACTCAAGCCGTGGTTGGCTTTGATGTGCTTGAGAGCTTCAACGTACCAACTGGGAGACAAATCAAAGGTGCGGTTGATTTCTGTTAAACCACCAATTAGGTAGTCATCGAGAGGGCCTGTACCGCCGGCAATGAGACAATAGGTGATGATGCGAATGTAGTAACCAATGTCCCGCGCACACTTGGCTTTACCTTCAGGAGTGGAAGCAAAGTTATTACCTTGCATTTGGGTAGTGTATGGGTACTTTTGATAAACTGCGTTAGCTGCACCATCAGCTAGATTTTGAGCTTTGGAACTGAGCGCTTTTGCTGCATCCAAGCTAGCAGCTGCTTGACGGAAGCGTCCAAAAGCTACTTGCAATTCTGTGGAGCTGAGAAACCGTCCTTGGGAATCGGCGGTAGCAACGGCTTCGGTTAAAGGTGTTTTCATGCTGATATTCTCTCAACCAATATGTAAAGTTGTGTGTCAAAAACTGGAAATAATAGCCTTTTCTGATTAGCCAACAGCACTAGCGGCGCGGTCGAAATAGCTACCTAGTTCAGACATCAAGGAGCTACAGTCACCACGAGTGACACCGTTAGGATCGTTAGCAATAGAAATGGCGGCTTCTTTCATTTTGTTAACGCCAGTGGCTACAGAACCGCCAGGAACGCCCAATGCTTGATAGGTTTCCCGCAAACCATTTAAACAGCGATCGTCCAAAACGCTAGCATCACCTGTAAACACAGCATAGGTAACATAGCGCAGGATGATTTCCATATCCCGCAAGCAAGCAGCCATACGACGATTGGTGTAAGCATTTCCACCCGGTGCGATCAACTGGGGTTGTTCTGCAAACAAAGCCCGTGCTGCATTCGCAACGATGGTGGACGAATTGCTGGTAATGCGGTTAACCACATCCATGCGTTTGCTACCAGCACTTACCATCTCTTTTAAGGCATCAATTTCGGCGTTGCTGACATATGAGCCTCTAGTGTCAGCCTGAGATACTACTTTAGTAAAAGCGTCAAGCATTCCAGCATCTCCTAATTAAGTTGAACTGAAGAAAAGATGAAGGGTCAAGGATGAAGTAAAAATTGGTACAAACCACTTTTCCTGATTTCAGCTTCATCTGTGAATCGGTGGCATAATTTCATATTTCACACTTCATACCTCAGCCTTCAGTTGATTTTGATTAGCCGAGTCATTAACTGGGAATTTGAGCAGCAAAGGGTTGATTGCCCTTAACCTGACTTTGATTAAAGCAATCCGTTTGTGCAAAATCTGTGCAATCTTCAGAATGCTGTAGAAGAATTGGTTAAAAAATATTAAGTAAAGGCTGAAGTGTTGTGAGAGCAAGGATTTTTTATATTTTGCTTTTGTCTTTTTACTTAACTTATTGTTACATTGTGTTGCACATGTTAATTAGGCAGATCCAAAAAGAAATGTAGAGGCGTTTTTTGGATTGTCACAGAGCTGCTGTGTCGCATTCTTTGTTTTATTTGGTATGAGATGAGCATGAAGCGATCGCCTTTTGGCTCGTGCAAAGAGATACACAAAAGTGCGATCGCACTATTTTTTCTCTCAAGCTACATAGTCAAACAGCATCGTATTCATGTAGCGATCTGCCCATTCTGTACCAAAAGATTTTTCTAGGACGCGGCGAGTTTTATCATTTTGTTGCTGCTTTGTGCAGTAATTGCGCTGTCCTGCTAAAACATTGGAAATGTCCAGATTTGATGTGAGGGGCAACTCTGTACTAGCAATCTGACAATGGATAGTTAAAAATTCCCGCACCCGTTGGAGAAACCAATCTTCTTCTTGAGCATCTCCCGGACGCACAAACAGACAAAAATCGGAAAAGATATCGCCCCAAGCGGGTAAAGTCCGTGGTTGCGAAAATGGTAAATGAGATAAAACAGATAACTGTTGATAATAGCGTGGTGGTAGAGTGCGATCGCTACTGATGGGAGATAAATCCGCGATCGCTGCACTAATTACTCCCCCTCGCCCACCCACCAAATCTGTACCAAAAATCGGTAGCGCATACTCAGGATTGGGGAACATCACACAGTGTAGTATATCTAATCCATTGCCCACCTGCGCTAATTCTAGATGCAGCTTCCGAAATTGCGGAGTTTGATAGCAAAGATTTTCAATAACTAGTTTTTCTCCTTCTAAGTGTCCCTCCACATAACCTAGACCTTCCGGGACAGAGTAAGGGGAAATATCCAAATACTGTTGCCAAACTTCTTCAATAGTGTCTGCTAACCTGTGGATTAGGGGATGCTGACGACTTCTTAACGACGCTTCCATAAACCTCTTCATACACTTCCTTTTGAGTATAGGATTAATACCTACCTTGGCGTACAGTTCGTGCAAAATGCGTGCAGTTTGATTTTTTGTAGCATTGGACATTGGTTTGAACCAGAAACTTGGACTTCAAAACCCCAAGCCTCACGCCCCACCTCCCCAAAAAATTTGTAGTATCCTCTTGACATTCTGTAGAGCACGTATTACATTTGTAATATGGAAACGCAAGCTTAAAACAAAAACAAAAGCATTGCAACCATGCGTGCCTTGGGTCTGTAGCTCTAACGGTAGAGTTCCCAGATTCACTCGTGCCCCGACGGAAAAAGCTTACATACTTGCTCAATAGTAGAGCGATTGTTTTTTCAACAATAAGTGCAGGTGCGATTCCTGCGTGTGTTACCACAGCTTTTTCAACTTGCACGAGGTGTGAGTGCAACTCTCACGGGGAAGGTATCGGTTCAATCCCGATCAGATCCACTCATCTGAATTTTGTAATTAATCAAGAGGTGATAGAGATGGTTCATATTCGATTTGAAGGACGTTCTGTGGATGTTGTCGAAACCAAACTGGGAATCACCGCAGGTATGAATGATTTTGCAGTTAAAGAGCAGATTGCTCGGCATTTAGATGTCAATAGCTCACGCCTTTCTGCATACATAGTTGATCGCCGTCCCACTGGTGATTTAATCCTGCGCCCTGAAGCAGTTTACGGCTAAATTCTTCTAAAACAAAATTTTCACTTCGTGCCCTCACCGAAAAAGCTTACATACTAGCCAAATTGGAATAGGCACTTGACTTCGGTTCAAGCGAATACGGGTTCAAATCCCGTGTGTGAATCAACAGCTTTTTCAACTTGCACGAAGTGATTTTATTTCCCAGGATGAAGATAAGTTTCTTAACTTCATCCTTCACCCTTCATCCTTCATACTTTATATGAATACCGCAGAACGTGACCTGCGCTTGGAAATGCTCAACAGTTTGCTCACCACTCCCCACCGCAAGCTGGAGCAGGTTGCAGAAATTCATCAATTAATTGTTGAACTAGATCCTATTTTCTACGGTCACTTGGCGGTTTGGTATCAGCGTCAAGGGGATGTCCGCGACCACAAAGAAGTATTCATTGCTCATTTACTTAACAGTAATTTAACTGAGCATCGGGATGCTGGATTTATGATGCTGCAAGAGTTTCCACCTTATCAGGTGGCACGTATAGTAGACTTCATGAAGCAGCAGCAAAATAAATTGCCTCGTTCAGCACGAACTGCGGTGCGGCGTTACCTCAAAACACGAGAGAGCAATCCGGCTGTATTTGATCGCGCTGCTTTGCGGGGTCGTCAAGCGATGAAGCACCTGTATGCTTCATTGCATATCAAACCGAATGAGCGAGCAAATGCGATTTTGTTCCGCAATACTCCCCCAGAAGGTTCATTAGCAGACATCCTCAAGCAACTGGCTAAAGCGGAAACCGCGGCTACACAGGCGCGGCTGATTGTGGAATTCAAAATTCCTTACACCATTGCTATTGGTGCAATCAAACAACTCACACCCGTGGTGCTGGTAGCCTTAATCAACAGCATGACTCCCCAGGAAGTGATCAACAACTTGAAGTCACTCCAGGCTAGAGGTGCAATGGAGCATCCAGAAGTCAAAAAGCTGATTGATTCCCAACTGGAAAAAGCGACTAAAAGCGGACGTGTCGCAGCATTCAAAGCACAGATTGCAGCAGACAACGCAGATTTAGACGCAGACACCGTTGCTCGGTTAGAAAAAGTGACAAACGAGCAGGTAAAACGCCGGGGAACAATTTCTCGCCCAACTGCCTTACTGGTAGATAAATCTGGTTCAATGGAGAATGCGATCGCCCTTGGTAAGCAACTCGCCGCTTTAATCTCTGGTATCACGCAAGCAGAACTATTTGTTTATGCTTTTGACTCGATTCCTTACCCTGTGATTGCCAAAGGCAAAGAATTAAGCGACTGGGAGCGTGCTTTCCAGCACATTACAGCAGGTGGTGGTACTAGCATCGGCTGCTCCTTGGAAGCTATGCGGAAGAAGAAACAGGTGGTTGACCAGATAATTTTGGTGACAGATGAAGGTGAAAATGTTACACCCTATTTCTGTGAAGCCTACAAAACCTATTGCCGAGAGTTGGCGGTCATGCCTAATGTGGTGATTGTCCGTGTAGGTACACATTACGACTGGGTGGAAACTCAACTCAAGCAGCAGCAAGCGCCTGTAGAAACCTTCACTTTTGAAGGCGACTACTACAGCTTACCAAACCTTGTGCCGCTGTTGGCGCGCCCCTCTCGCCTCGATTTGTTGATGGAGATTTTGGATCTGCCTTTACCTGTGAGGGATGAGGGATGAGGGATGAGGGGTTAGGGATGAGGGATTAGGAACTACAAGAGTGCGAAAGGTACTTTTGCAAGAAACTCCACCAGCCGTGCTCACAAGGAACAATACAATGTCTTCCCCTAGTCCCCTAGCCCCCAGCCCCTAGCCCCCAGCCCCTTTTTTTACTTTGCCATTGTGACTAATATATTTAAGCTAATTAACGAAATTGCTAGTGCAGAAGCACAACTGTTCGCTACCCAATTCCTTGCGCCTTGTGTCAAGGGTGGACGGGTTCGCACACGAGTAGCGGGGATGGTCTATACCTTCAGTCCAAAGCCTAGTAAGTTTGAAGGTTGGGGTATCTTTCAGCCTCTGGATGAGAAAACAGCAACGGTTGTGGAAGCAGCAGACTTACTCCAGGTTACGGAATACTTGCAACACTTTCCCCAAATCCGGTTGCGGTTAGCGCACCAATTGCGGGGACAAACTTGGTTAGCATATCCGGTGAATGAAGCCGATATGCGTCAAAGATTGCAGGTGGTGAAACCGATCGCTATTCATTTAGTCACTGAAGGAATCGCCTTTGAGCAAATTATCGCTCGCGGGAACGGACAATCGTGGTGGTTTGAAGAAATCGATCGCCGTACCGATCTAGCGATCGCAGAAGCTCTACAATCTGCATTCAAACAGATGATTCCTGCTGCTAAATTGCAGTTTCAAGGTATAACTCCAGAAATTCGCACAGTGTATGAATTAGCAACCAAGCGGATTGAGGGCTTTAGCCAACCCTATCAAGATGAAAAGCGACTGCAAAAAGCATTGCAGATGGGAGGTGGTGAATTAAAACAATTTCACGATCGCGGTGATTACTGGACAGTCGATTGGACAACCGCCGATGGTGTTCGCCACAGTAGCGCGATCGCTAAAACTGACTTGACTGTCATCAGTTCTGGTATCTGCTTGAGTGGATACGATCGCAATTTTGACTTGCAATCTTTGGTAGGTGTGATGGAAGGACGGTGAATGGAGATGGGGAGGTGGGGAGGTGGGGAGATGGGGAGGTGGGGAGATGGGGAGGTGGGGAGATGGGGAGGTGGGGAGATGGGGAGGTGGGGAGATGGGGAGGTGTGGGGAGTGTGGGGAGTGTGGGAGGTGTGGGAGGTGTGGGAGGTGTGGGAGGTGTGGGAGGTGGGGATTAAAGTGTGAGGCTTTGAGGGTGAAGTTTGAGGCTTTGAGGGTGAAGTTTGAGGCTTTGAGGGTGAAGTGTGAGGCTTTGAGGGTGAAGTGTGAGGCTTTGAGGGTGAAGCTTGAGGCTTTGAGGGTGAAGTGTGAGGCTTTGAGGGTGAAGCTTGAGGCTTTGAGGGTGAAGCTTGAGGCTTTGAGGGTGAAGCTTGAGGCTTTGAGGGTGAAGCTTGAGGCTTTGAGGGTGAATCTTTCTATTTTTAATTACTAATATCTAATTATGAGCGTTTTTTTTCACGAACAACTTTATCGCAGTCACGCTGTGATGGCGAAGCTCAAAAATTATCCAGTGACGATTTGTGGAGCGGGAGCGTTAGGTGCTAATGTTGCGGAAAATTTGGCTCGGTCTGGTTTTGGGAAACTGACGGTGATTGACCGCGATCGCATAGAAGAACGTAATCTTTCTACTCAACCCTATTATCGTGCTGATGTTGGCGCATTTAAGGCGAAAATTTTAGCGAATAATTTATATCGAGCTATTGGCACTAAAATTGATGCCAAAGCTAAGGAATTAACATCAGCAAATGTTCATCAACTACTTATAGATAGCCAGTTAATTGTTGATGTTTTTGACAACAGTGTCGCACGTCAAGCGGTGAAAGATTACGCTGAACAATTGAAAATTCCTTGTATTCACGCTGGATTGTCAGCCGATTATGCAGAAGTGATTTGGAATGACTTTTACCGCGTTCCTAGTGCAGTTAATGATGATGTTTGTGATTATCCCCTGGCGCGAAACCTAGTAACATTAACCGTAGCTGTGACTTGTGAAGCGATCGTTTCCTTCATCGCCACAGCCCAACAGCGTCACTTCACCATCACTCTGCAGGATTTAACTGTTCAACCGCTGTAAGGCATGTAATTTTATTCAATTTGAGCAGATTCTTGTTGTAAACTTTGGCATAAGTGCAAATATTCTAGAATCAGCAAGCGTAAGTAATCTAGCATTCTAATATAAGCTTTTATTTGCCTGTAGTCTCCATCGGTGACAAAGTAAAATTGAGCAATAGCAGGAACATCAAAAACGTGCAAAGTTTGCAAACGTTCAATAGCTTGCTGTTCATTTTCAATCCTACCCCTTGCCTGAATTTGACTGGCATAGCCGCGGATATCAACTGTTAACAGTTCGATTTCCTCTAAAACAGTAAATTCTACATCAGAAGTGGGTGATAGAGAAACTAATTTTTTTCGTTCTTCTTTAGTGTTTTTATAATCGTCAGTTAACTGCTGTAATAGATGAGTGATGTAGTTTCTGGTTATTTCGGGGTTTTGAGTATTGAGCGTTGCTTTAGTCATCGTTTACTCCATAAGTGACTATTTTTTCAACACCAAAATTATTAGGTCGTACAATTAAATATTCATTTCCTTTTCGATAGATTGCTGAACCATCTTGACGATATCCTGTTTTCGGAACTCTGACTGCTCTTTTTGTATTGAAGCTATGGGCTTTTCGCAGATATTTCAATGGCTCGAATTCTTTTCTGGAAGCATGGTCTAAAATACTCTGAGCTACACTGATATAGGTAGAGGCATCCCATTCAGCCAGATACTGATTTATTTCTGCTGCTTCCGCCTCAGTATATCCTTCACATAACTGAGCTATAAAGGGATCTAAAGGTGTTTCATCCGGCATCAGTTTTGAACTCTGGTTGGATTAGTCATAATATTTTCACAATGCTTGAGTTCTATTCGCCCAAGCTCTCACTCTCTGTAACCGTCGCAGAATGCGGTTAGCTAATTCGCCGCCTTTAACAGGTTTGCACAGATAATCATCAGCACCAACGCTAAAGGCTTGATTTTGACTGCTCGCATCTGATAATACACTCAGAAATAATACAGGTAATCGCTGCCAGTGGGGGTCGCTGCGAAGAATTTGGCACAGTTCAAAACCGTTAATTTGCGGCAGATTCACGTCTAAGATCAGGACATCTGGAGTAACGGCTTGCAAGACTGTCCAGAATTGTAATGGATCGGCGAGGGTTGTCACTTTAAATCCCCAAGGTTGAAGCATGGAGGGGAGAGTGCATAACCAATCTTGATCGTCATCGAGGATCATCACTTTGTTGACCATCTCACCACCTTGTAACAAATTGATGGCGGCGTCAATCACTTGCTCAGGGGGCGTCTGTGCGGGTAGGAAAAGTTTTCCGCCTCGTCGCATTGCTTCGAGGCGATCGCTTAATTCAGTGCGTAGGCGTAGCCCGCCGTAGGCATCGCCCATTACCAAAATCGGTAAATCAGGATAGTGATGAGAACATGTCTGCAATGCTTCCATAGTCGCACACCGCCACAATATCACATCAGGATTTTGACCAGCTAAATGCTGTCCCTTAGCAATATCTGATATGATTTCTAGGTGAATTCCTCGTTTTGCTGCCACAGGGACGAGTGACTGGTTAAATTCCTCATCTGAACTCACAATCAGCAACAGCGGTGCGTGGCTGTGGGGAATCTGAGACATTTGAATTAGTGTAGTATCAAAAACATCCTGCTGTAAAGCTTTTATCAGTGTTTTCATCATTACCCCGTGTTGGGGTTGCAGTGGCTCTCGACTCCCCAACCAAGACTCTAATTGACGAGCGATGTCTGCTGTCTGAGCTAACCCAAAAATACCTAAAGTCCCCGCCAGCTTGTGCGCTACCTGCTGCGCCTGGGCTTGTTGTTGTGGTTGCAGTTGATTGGCTTGCAAATCTTTCACTATTTGGAGGAGAATTGCGGTTTGGTCGAGGGTTTTTGTTTGTGTGGTTTGCCAAATCTCGTTGAGAAAAGCCACATATTGTTGCTGGGAATCGGCGTGAGGATGGCTGAGATGTTCTGGGGAATTCATCCCCCAAGAATTATTTTTTACAGATGTTGCGGATAGCACAGGTGATGCTTCCGCACTAGGGGCTTTGAGATAATAGCCTCTTCCGTGCATAGTAGCGATGAAATCTTGGGGCGCGCCTGCAGCGAGCAGTTTGCGACGCACCCGCCGGATATGAGAACGGACTGTAGCTTGAGAGGGGAATTCTTCGGAAGACCATAACCTGTCTAAAAGTTCTTCAGTACTAAACACATGCTGACAGTCCCGCAGCAAAAGTTCCAATAAATCATATTCCATCGTGGTCAGATTGAGCGGGCGACCATTATAAGTCACTTCACAAGTGCTAGGGTTGAGGAGCAAATCGCCCCAAGTCAGCAAGGGAAAAGGATTAGCGCTACCTCGCCGGAGTAAGGCGCGAATTCTGGCAATTAATTCTATATGATCGAATGGTTTGACCATATAGTCATCTGCACCTGCATCCAATCCTTGAACTTTGGTGGTAATAGTATCTTGGGCAGTGAGTAATAAAATTGGCGTGGTGTATCCCTCGGCGCGAAGACGCTTGCATAAACTGATACCATCCAATTTCGGCAGCATGATATCTAGCACAATTAGGTGATACTCAAAGGTAGAGCCATAAGTCCAGCCCATTTCCCCATCTTTAACCACATCCACAGTATAGTGATGAGTTGCCAAACTTTTTCTGAGGACTTTAATTAATAAGTCATCATCTTCGACAAGCAAGATTTTCATCGCTGCGGCTACCAATGAAGAATTTTCATGATTTGTTCTGGTAAATCCAGAGAGTTAAAGGGTTTGGTAATCACACCGCTTACCCCTAAATCGTTAAATTGGCGCTTTTCGGCTGTTTGTGCTTTGGCGGTGAGGAGAATAACGGGAATTTGTTCTGTCTCTGGATAGGATTGCAGTTCTTTGAAAGTAGTGATACCATCCATATCTGGCATCATCACATCTAACAAAATCACATCTGGTTGTTCAATTTGGGCAGTCTGGATACCTTCGACACCAGAACTAGCGGTGAACACTTCCCAATCGGCTGTCATTTTGATGCCAAATTGCACTACAGTTTGGATAGTTTCTTCGTCGTCAATGATTAACACCCGTTTAGTGGACATAGATTTCCCATTGTGGATTTTCTGAAAAGTAGGCGGTGAATGAGGATTAGCTTTGATCAAGTGTTGGCGCCATCGGTAATGTGAAGGCAAAGGTACTACCGCACCCTGGATAACTTTCAACCCAAATTCTGCCGTTGTGTTGTTCGATAATTTTGCGACAGATGGTTAGTCCTAAGCCGGTACCACCTTTTTTGCGGGAATCTGATGAATCTACTTGTTGAAAGCGTTCAAAAATCCGCTCTAATTGATCTGCGGGTATACCTTGTCCTTCGTCTCGCACTCGAAATACTACTTCTGTGGTAAGATGGGCGGGGTTTTCTTCTGGTGCTACTGTCAACCAAACGGTACTGGACGGTGAGGAAAATTTAATAGCATTACTCAGCAGATTTGTCAAGGCTTGCAAGATGTAATCGGCGTCTGCCCAAACGAAGATATCCTGTGGTTGTTTAACTAGAGTGACTTCATGCTGTTGTGCCATAGCTTGCATCGCCTCTGCTGCCTGGATCATCAAATTAGCAGCGTTGCAGGCTTGGCAATCCATGATCACTTTACCAGACTCGATGCGTTGTAAATCGAGGACGTTATTGACTAGACGGACTAATCTTTGAGTGCTATCATCAGCAATCCCTAGCATTTGTTGTCCTTCGGCGGAAAGATTGCCTAAACGCCCGGTAGCCAGGATTTTTAGGGCGCTGTGTAAGGAAGTTAAAGGAGTCCGCAATTCATGACTGATGACGGAAATGA
Source organism: Fortiea contorta PCC 7126 (assembly GCF_000332295.1). Classification (GTDB taxonomy): domain Bacteria; phylum Cyanobacteriota; class Cyanobacteriia; order Cyanobacteriales; family Nostocaceae; genus Fortiea; species Fortiea contorta. The sequence continues at coordinate 2,538,373 of NZ_KB235930.1, forward strand.
ATTCATCTTTCATCCGTTCAATGGCTTTGCGATCGCTAATATCGCTAGTTAAGGCAAAAAATCCTTTGACGGTTTTGTGTTCAGCGAGATGGGGAATGTAGGTGACATCAACTGAGCATCCACTACCATCTTTCAAGACAATATCATTTTCATAAGTGACGGCTTGCCCGGACAAAGCTGTTTTCACGTATGCTTGCATTCTTCGGTAGCAATCTTCACCCCAAACCTGACGTAGATGGGAGCCGTAAATTTCTTTGGGAGATTGTCCTAACCATTCCTGATAAGCTTGATTATTAAAGCGATATTGCTGTTGTTCATCCACATAGGCAATCAGTACGGGGAGAGCGTTGGTAATTAACCGCAATTGCTCCTCACTCTGTCTCAAAGCCGCTTCCGCCTGCATTCGCACATTGATTTCCTCTTGTAACTCGGCGGTACGGGCGGCGACAACTTCTTCTAGATGTTCTAATAATTGAGCTTGAGATAAAGCAATACTGATTTGATCTGCTAATTGTTGCATCAATTCCACCTCAAAATCAACCCAACGGCGATCGCTGTCACACTGGTGAGCAATTAACAAGCCCCAAAGCTGATTTTGGTGGGCGTTGAGCGTCTGGACAATGGGTACAATCAGCTTGGCTTTGATGGCAAATTGCTCGACAAATTCCACTAAACAATCTGCTAACCCAGCCACAGGATCGTGCACATCGGCGATCGCTCGCACCCGTCCTTGGGCATAAAGTTGTTGATAATCCTCTGGGAAAACTTCTTGCGGGAATTCCCGCTCCATCAGCGCGGGATAATTTGGTAATACTGATTCGCTGATCGTTTTGCCTGTACCATCAGGCAAGACGTGATAAATTAATACGCGGTCTGCTTGGAGAATGCGCTGCACTTCCGTCACCGTGGTGTGCAAAATTTCCTTAAGCTGTAAAGACTGGCGAATTTTTAGCGTCACTTCCGAGAACAATTCCACTCGCTGCTGTTGCTGTCGTAATTCCGCTTGCATTGATTCTTGACGCTGACTGATGTCGCGCAATCGCAACAGATGACAGTGAGGCAGTACATTTGTGGTGAAACTATATTCTACCTCCCGCCGCAGTTGAGCAGAAGATGATACTATCAGTTCCCCAATTAATGATTGTCCAGACGGAAAACTTCTTGGGTGGGGACGAGTTAATTCCCCAGCCATAAAGCTAGATAAAGCTTGTCCTCGCAACTGCTGACGCGGTAAACCCAGTAAATCACAAGCAGCAATATTTAGATCAACGAAACATCCCCGGTCATCAATTAGGGCGATCGCTTCCTGGGCGTTCTCAAATAAAGTTTCTATGAGACGCTTGGGCGATCGTCGTTGATGTTTTGATTTTTTCCGCTGCGAAGAAACTTTTGACACCTACAACCGTATTGAGTGTGACATTTACATTGTTTACTTAACCTCTTAAAAGTTCAAATTTTAGAAAATTAATGTGAGAAAATTTAACAATTCAGAACATTTTTTTTAAAGGGAACGGGGAACGGGGAACAGGCAACAGGATGATTTAAAATAAAAATTGCCAACTTTTATCAAAAAATTTAACTATTTTGAATAATACATTGCCAGGGCGAATGCTACTGTCTCATAACTTTAATATTTCTAGTGACAGCGTGCCGGCTCTGAGTCGAGAAGAATTTGCCGACGTGTTTCAATCAGGATTAAGTGCTTATCAACACCTGCGGTGCAGACTACTAGATCATCCCCACTGGACTGTGGAAATTCTCTTCCCAACCGATGAATTTTCACCCCAGCAAGTCGGAGAGCTTTGCGCCCAAGCTTTAGCAACTAAACGTCAAACACAGCAAATAAGCCCAGATACCACGCCGGAAATTCTTGTATTAGGAGGTATGAAAACCACACCACCTACTAGTGATTCCCCTGATGCTCTGCAACCGGGCAACTGGGGTGTAGATGTAGTGGAAACCCCCTCTGGTGAAGCATTTTTGCAAGCGATCGCCTGGGATACCACCATTTCCCAGAAACCCGCCGAAAGCATATTTAAGGTTGAACTCAAAAAATATTGACAATAAACCTTTATTGTGCATTAAACACCTTAACCCCTAACCCCCAACTACATCTCATGCCTTCTCTCAACGAAGATATGATCCGGATGATCATCAAAGGCGACACAACCGCCGTAGAGAATTTACTGGCTCAAGGTGCAGACGCCAATACTACAGGCGGCGTCACAGCCGTGGGAGCGAGTAATACAGCACTGATGTGGGCAGCTACGGAAGGTTATCTGGAAATTGTCGAACTGCTGCTAGCTCATGGCGCCGATGTGAATGCCAAAAATGCTTCAGGTTACACAGCCTTGATGTTTGCAGCGGAGGGCGATCGCCGGCATATCATTTCACTGCTACTTGATCACGGTGCGGATATCAGCGATCGCAATCACTATGGCGAGACAATATTAATGACAATAGCGCGGCGTGGTCAAACAGATATCGTCCAACGTCTAGTGAAAATGGGCGCCCAAGTGGATGCTACCAATAAAATCGGTGACACAGCATTATATTTAGCCGCAGATAACGGACATACCTACACCGTGAAAGCATTAATTGAACTAGAGGCTGAAGTGAATACCGCGAACCTTGGTGGTTGGACTCCCCTCATGATGGCAGCAGCCAGAGGCGATTTGGAAACCATGACAGTTTTGTTAGCACAGGGAGCAGATTACCGCCCCAAAAATCGCTGGGGTGCAACAGCTTTAAGTGAAGCCCGCAATTCCTTCCGTTCTCGTCAAGCAGTAGATTTGTTAATCCAAGCGGGAGCAACAGAGTAATAGCAATTCAAAATTCACAATTCAAAATTCTGTCTCATGGATAATTCTCGCCTCACTCAAATAGAATCTCTGCTGCGCTCTGGTGCAATTAACGAGCGCAAAGCCGCTTTAGATCAATTGGCTCAATGTCCCGCCGATTTAGCCATTCCCATTCTGCAACGCCTGTCAGTTGATCCTGACTTTTTGTGTCGGCGCTTTGCAGTCATGGGTTTAGGAAATCATCCCACCCCCGCATCTCTACAAATCCTCAAAGATTTGCTGCAGCGAGAACCAGATGATAACGTCTTAGCAGAAATCGCTAATTCCTTGTTTTCTTTTGGTGACGAGTCTGTACCTCTGCTCCAACAACTATTTGAGCGCCATCGCCACTGGCTGACACGCCAGACCATTATCTCAATTTTAATGGAAGCGAATCAGGACGATGTGTTGCTGGCAGTGATTCGCCAAGGATTACAAGACGAGACGCAAACAGTCAAAGAAACCAGTATCCTAGCACTGGGCAGTTTACTTAATGGAACTTTACAGCAACAAGCTCTAGATTTGCTCACAGAATTAGCCGAGGAGACAAACTGGCGATCGCGCTGGCGAGCTGCTACGGCGCTGAGTCTTTCTCAAGACTCCAGAGCCAAAGCGCTTCTCGCCAAACTGCAACAAGACGAGAACCATTATGTCGTCGCCGCTGCACTGGAAGCCGGTTTAGAGAATAAATGATGTATAGAATTAAGAGTACAGTTTTTACCTCTTTGTTGGTGGCTTTAAATTGTTTCATATTTCCAACAATTGCGGAAAATACAGCCAGCGAATATCGACAGTGTGGTTCGCGCAACTTTGCTCAAAATATTTATCACCAAGCAATTAAATTAGATACTCGATATCGAAATAGCCTATTTTTGAATCATCTTCAGCAGGCGGCTTTTACTCAAGAACAAATTAATACTGTGAAACAAATATTATTTAGTTTGTAGTTAATACACCTATATAAAAAACACACCCTAGACTAACACTCTAGAATTGCGATCGCTGTTGCACTAATAACGTTATATATTAAAATATGCTGCAAATTTCTCGCAAAATCATCATCGCCGATAGCGAAATTGAAATGAGCGCAATTCGCTCCCAAGGTGCAGGTGGTCAAAACGTCAATAAAGTTTCCACCGCTATTCACTTACGCTTTGACATTGAGGCTTCATCATTACCCGCTTTCTATAAACAACAGCTTTTGAAGCTAAACGACCGACGCATTACTCAAGAAGGAGTCATTGTCATCAAAGCCCAAGAACACCGCAGCCAAGAGCAGAACCGAGAAGAGGCTTTAGAACGGCTCAAACAACTCATCAAAAGTGCAGTCATACTCCCGCAAATACGCAAACCCACTAAACCAACTCGCAGCTCTCAAAAAAAACGTCTTGACTCTAAAACTAAGCGTGGACAGATTAAGTCCACCAGAAAGCAGGTTATTGATTAAAATGCGATTTCTTGTCTAAATTTGGTTAAGCTTTTGTACTGCTATTCGCATTAAAATTGGTCAAGTAAGAGTTTAATTACTTGGTCAGAAGAGGCGATGCCTGCGGCGGGCGGAGCCATCGCAATTAAGCATTAAGGTAGATGGCGTTGTCAAAAGTGTGGGTTACAGTGCATCCTTCCTGGTGAAAAAACATCAGATTTGACACGCTCAAAACGCCGATTACACGCTACAGGTGCATCATTGGAACCGTAATACTACTGATAACAGGAGAGGTATTTTAGTAGCTTTTTGTAGTGCGTGTCACCTTTGCTACCATAGAAGAGGTAAATCTAATGTCTCGCCAGAGCAGTTATCGTTGTCGGGTGAATGATGCAACTGGTTCTTACTTACGCTGTTGAAATTTTGATACAATAATATAAAAGAAAGAATATGGCTAATTGTCCTAACTGTGGTTCTAATCATATTCAAATTAAACAAGAAACCGATGTTAATTGGGGACGTGCTATAGCTGGTTACGCTTTATTTGGCGTTGTAGGTGGTGCGGTTGGGGCTGTTACAGGTGAAGATAGAAATGTCAATGCTTGTCTAGATTGTGGAACATCTTGGAAAGCTCAAGATTTATATAAACTTCTACAAGTTATCGAAGATTACACAGGAGAAAAACTAAATTTAGCTAGAGAACGTGACCGTTCTTATATGAATAAATTTATATCTAAAATTATTCCTTATCTAGAAAACATTTCAGAAACCGATAAAAAAGCTGAGGAACTCATTACAAATGCAAAAAAAGAAGCAGAAAACAAAGCTACCCCTGGATGTAGTGGTATAGGTTGCTTGTTTTTTATATTCGGTATACCCGTTATTGGATCTTTTCCCGCTTCAGCTTCATTTATAATATTTTTAATGGTCTTATCACCAGTTATACTTGGTTGTATTATTGATATAACTTCCTTAAATGGAAATAAAAAAGCTATTGAAGAAGCAGTAGAAAATGCTAAAAGAAAAGCAATAAGAATGAAGCTCGAAGCTGAAGAAAATTTTAAAATAGAAATAAAAAATTTTATGAATAATAATCATCTCTAAAAAAAATTATTTCTTACTTTCAGTTAATTTTATCAATAAATACATCATAATTTTTTATGCTTCGTTGTTGTAGGCTGTGGATTACAGGGTCAACAGATTATTTTTGGGATTACTTGGTAGGGATACTTAGAAGCGGAGCACTTGTTATTAAACACTTCTCCCTACGCCTCATTCTCTACTTTAACGGCTGCATCCCCTGGAACTACGCCCGTTCCTTGACTACTGCACCGAGTGCTTATTCCTTCAGCGTGTTGGTGGTCGCTACCGCTTCATCCACAAACTACTGCAAGACCATTTCGCCCAAATGGAGTTTAAGCGAAATGTTGACTGAGAAAGAAACTACACTTTGCCATCGCCCTTGTTCATTGGTGTCAACTTAACGTAAAACCCTTGTCCCGCCTCAGAATGAATTCTGAGTCTCATAGTTTAAGTCATCTCAAGATGACTAAATATGCCAAAAATCTTGAGTCTACTTCAGTAGACTTGAGTTATTAGCCTTGAACTTCAGTTCTGGGCGGGTGTGGAAGCCAACAGATAAGCCATTTCTCGCTGAAGTTGACACATATGGCCCTTGTTGTAACCCTCCAGGGCGAGGTAATCGAATCGGTAAACTTTCAATTGCCCATTGCCCAACAAAAACTGTTTGTGCAAAATAAGTGCAAAGTGCACTCAATTCATCAAGATTTACAAATCTTGACGATCACCGTTACGCGCTCGTAAGAAAATTGATCATAACAAAGCGTATAAAACGCCTAAAAAGCTTGAGTATCCAGTACATTAGAATCTCCCTTCCCAGGGAATCTGACTGGAAAGCAAGCAAAACCATCCAGCAATCTGATTTTCTGGATGAGCAATCTGAAAATTCTTTACATCTTGAAACAATTTTCTTAAACTCTTTCGTTAACCAGGAGATACAATTAATGCCATTTGGACCAGCTTCACGCCTGGGAGTCAGCCTATTTGATGAAACCCCTCCCGTTGAGTGGGTACCCGGTCGCTCACAAGAAGAAGCAGAAACAATCATTCGAGCAGTTTACCGCCAAGTATTGGGCAATGCTTACGTGATGGAAAGCGAGCGGCTTGCTGTTCCTGAATCCCAGTTCAAGCGTGGTGAATTGAGTGTCCGCGAGTTTGTCCGCGCCGTGGCTAAATCAGAACTCTATCGTTCTCGCTTCTTCACCAGTTGTGCACGCTACCGGGCGATTGAACTCAACTTCCGTCATCTATTAGGTCGTGCGCCCTTGGATTTGGAAGAAATGCGCGGACACAGCACCATCCTGGATACCAAAGGATTTGAAGCTGAGATTGATTCTTATATCGATTCTGATGAGTATCAATCTGTGTTTGCTGAAAACTTCGTGCCTTACATCCGCGGTTATAAGAGCGAAGCTTGTCAAAGCATGGTGCAGTTTACCCATACCTTCCAATTGGTACGTGGTGCAGCCAGCAGCAGCTTGAAAGGAGACTTAGCAGGTAAGAGTCCTAAACTGAATGCTTTGGTAATTCAAGCTACACCAACCCCAGTAATTTCACCTGCTGGTGATGGTGCAACCTTCCGCACACCAGCGTTGGGTTCTCGGACTCGTCATGGAGTTGATGCCAGCGCTAGTGGTAAAGTTTACCGCATTGAAGTCACAGGCTACCGCGCTAAAACCTTCAATAGTATTTCCAAGTTTCGCCGTTCCAACCAAGTCTTTTTGGTGCCCTACGAGAAACTCTCTCAAGAGTATCAACGGATTCACCAACAAGGCGGCGTGATCGCCAGCATCACAGCTGTGTAAATGAGAGCGGCAAACTGACAAAAATTATTGAGGAGATAGATTGTAATGGCATCCCAGACAACACTTGAACTGTGGCCCAATGCTAGCGTCGAGGACATCCAGACAGTTATTCGGGCAGTTTATAAACAAGTATTAGGCAACCCCCACGTCATGGAAAGTGAGCGGTTGACATCTGCAGAATCACAATTGTGCGATCGCTCCATTAGTGTACGGGAATTCGTCCGCGCTGTTGCTAAATCTGAGTTTTATCGTACCCGCTACTTCGAGTCTTGCGCTCCCTACCGCTTTGTAGAACTCAACTTCCTCCACTTGCTCGGTCGCGCACCCCAAGATCAAAGAGAAGTTTCTGAGCATATCGTCCGCACCGTCTCTGAAGGCTACGACGCAGAAATTGACTCCTACATCGATAGCAGCGAATATCAAGCCGCCTTTGGCGAAAACGTAGTCCCCTACTATCGCGGTAAAACCAGCGAGGCTAACCCCAAGCAAATCGGCTACAACCGCATATTCGCTCTTGATCGCGGCCCTGCTCAAATCGACAGCGCAGTCAAATCTGCTCAATTGGTCTACGCTGTTGCAACCAACAGTGCCAATGAAATTAAAGCCTCTTCAGCCACCGTCATCGGTTCTGGTACCGAAAAACGGTTCAAAATCGTCGTTACAGGCTCCAAATTCGACGGACCCCGCCGCGTCAGTACCACTGAGTACATTGTCCCAGCTAGCAAGATGACCCCGCAAATTCAGCGGATTAATCGCACTTCTGGCAAAATCGTCAGCATTACTGAAATTGCCTAACTTTTAAGCTGGGTGGTTAGCGCCCAGCTTCCATGATTATCTTTTTAATTTGCAGTTTTTCCATAAATCAAACGACATAAATTTGGGAGTTCTGGATATGGCACTTTGGATAGAAGCAGAATCAGTTGAATTACGCCCCAACGCCACCGAAGATGATCTGCAAGCCGTGATCCGCGCCGTATATCGGCAGGTTTTAGGTAACGCTCATGTATTTGAAAACCAACGCCTGACCAGTGCTGAATCTCAATTACGGAACGGTGACATCACCGTTGCTGGCTTCGTTAGAGCCGTAGCCCAATCTGAACTCTACCGTTCCCTATTTTTTGAGACTTCCTCTCCCTACCGTTTCATCGAATTGAACTTTAAGCATTTGCTCGGTCGCGCCCCACAAGATCAAGCAGAAATTTCTGCCCACGTGCAAATTTACAACACGCAAGGTTACGAAGCAGAAATCAACTCTTACATTGACAGCGATGAATATGTCAAGAGTTTTGGCGAGAATATCGTCCCCTCTGCTCGCAGCAATCGTACCCAAGCTGGAGTCAAAAACGTCGGCTTCAACCGGACTTTTGCCTTGATGCGGGGATTTGCAGCTAGTGATCTGGGCAAATCAGCAAAATTGATTAGCGACATTGGCGGTAACTTAGCTACCAAAATTGTCGCCCCATCCGGTGGTTCCGGTGCTGTTAGCAACACTGGAAAGCGTTTCCGGATCGCGGTTTCCAAAGTTAGCTTTGGTAGCCGAGTAACTCAAAGCACAGCGACATTTGAAGTGGGATACAGCCAACTATCCCAGAGAATTCAGAACATCCAGAAAACTGGTGGCAAAATTCTCAGTATTACTGAAGTAGCTTAATTAATTTTGTTAAGCAGTCCCCCACCAGCTCCAAGGTTAGTGGTGGACACTTGTATAGGGTGAGAAACTTTGTCAATCAGCACAAAATTTCTGTACCCTATACAAGACACATAGCTAAATACAGCAACCAAAGATGCGATGGATATTACAGAGTTTGTTGCCAATTCTATCGGGCATTGGCGATCGCAACGCAGCGCCCATCATTTAGCATTCAGTCATTTTGAAGCGGTACAGTCGGAGATTGACATTGTTTCCCTCTCCTGTGACGACCCCGCAGTGATTGACCTCTGTAAAACCTATGACATTGATGCTCAAACAGTGGTATCCCCATTTCGGATGAGTTGGTCAGGTCAATCAGACTGGGATGAGAGCGAAATCACAGGTAGTTGTGTCCTCGTTCCCGTCCCTGATCCCACTCGTCCCCACCGTGGTAAACTGCTGCGCGATCAAGGTTATGCCGAAACTATCGCCGCCGCTGGTGACTATACTTTGACAGAAGACGGTACCTTCATCTTGACCACAACCTACGATCGCGCTGCTGCTGAAGAAAAAATCTGGTTTGTTAATCCCAATGTCCGGTGTCGAGTTTCTTTAATTAAAACTAGTGCCGGTACAGGGGTTGTTACTGCGTCCTTTTCTTCAGAAATTCGTCAAAACATTTAAAACTAATCCCATTATTCAAACATTCAAGTGTGTCTGCTTCTTAGTATTCATCGATTACCAATAGTTGATTTAAATTCATCTCCATGTCACCTAATCCACTGCATACCTCGGAAGCGACATCAAACCATTTGATCACCCTGGCTCGCTGGATGGCAGGGGATTTCAGCAATTATAAACAAGCATTTGCCAATCCCAAAGATTACGCCCATATCCATGTTTTTTTTCGTCCCTTACCGTGGGAATTTTTTTCAGGAATTGGGCTTTATTCAGAACAAGTTTATGACTATGATTTGTGGCGACCTTATCGACAAGGAGTGCATCGCCTAGTCGAGCAGAACGATCAAATTTACATCGAAAACTACAGCTTAAAAAATCCATTGTTCTTCGCCGGCGCCGCCCGCGAATTAAGTATTCTCAAAACTATCACCCCAGAATCTATAGAACGTCGATATCACTGCTCAATGATTTTTAAACGAGAAGGCGATCGATATCAAGGCGCTGTTGAACCTGGAAATTTGTGCTTAATTGAAAAGAACGGTTGTCAAACTTATCTAGATAGTTATGTGGAAATCACAGAAACCACCTGGGTAAGCCTGGATAAAGGCTTGGATGTGAATACACACGAGCAGGTTTGGGGATCTACGTTTGGGCCATTGCGGTTTGAAAAACGGGAGAGTTTTGCTCATGAAGTCCCAAATGTCTTGTGATATCGCCCTCCCCCGTCTGGAATCGACTAAAGCGAATATGCTCCCCCCAGAAGCGGAAAAAAAAATGCAATGCTGGATTCGCAGTAGGCATTTAATATGTGCAGGTAATTTCTTTGTGTTTGAAACTGTAGATTATAGCGCTGTAGACCGCTTTTCTCAATGCATTACAGCTTTGGGAGGGACTGTAATTTCCGTTGACCCCATTGACAAAATCTGGATGGGTGATCATCGCCAAGTGATTCTCTATCAAACAAAAGCCAGTTTGCATACACCTTGTCATAATCTCAAACAATATTGGCTAAAGTACGGTGGCTTCCGTACTCGATTTGATGGACAGGCGTAATATCACCAAAGCACGGGGGTTTGTATGCTGATTGTCAACTAAAATCTGGCGTTGTTGATTGAGGGGATGAATTTTTTTCTCACGCAAAGGCGAGCCAGTGCGTTGCGGGGGTTCCCCCCGTTAAAGCAACTGGCGTCGCAAAGGCGCAAAGGAACAAAGAAAAATCAAGGTAATTTTGGAGTTTTATACTCTGATTCAGCAACGCCAATCTTTTAGTTTTCTCTGGGCTTTGTCCATTTTTGCAGCAACAATTGCACTCCCAAAGCCAGTAAACCGATGGCGATGATTCCGCAGATTCCGGCTCCTAAAGCTACTACTCCCACAACTAAGGTGCGAATTGCAGAGGTGATTCTGATTACCAATTGGTTATCGGAGTGGATGGGTTTTGCAGCAAAATTTGTAGCGATCGCTATCATCAACGAATACATTGCATATCCCAGCCCTCCGGAAACTGTCGCCCCCAATAGACAACGTAAAGGCGTCGATTGCGCTGGCGTTTCGTTTTCTGGTTGGGGAATCAAATTTGGGTCACTCATAGGGGTGAGGGGTGAGGGATTAGGGGATAGGGAGGAATCGGGCGACAAATCACAAAACAAAATTATCAAGATGTTACCCGAATCCCATGTGTAATTGTCCGCGTCACTAACAATTCTAAATCTTCGTTGGGAATTGCTTTTCTGATCTGCTGTTTCGCTGCTTCAGCTTGCTGCAAAGTTGGTAAAAGTGCGAATACTGTAGGGCCAGAACCGGACATCATTGTCCCTAAGACACCTGCTTGTTGAGCAAATATTGCTCGCTGTTCCATAACTTGGGGATACTCTGGTAAAACCACCCGCTCTAAATCATTGTGGAGTTGATGGGCGATTTCTAAAGCATCTTGATTGAGGATAGCTTTGACAATAGCTCCCGAATGAACTGCATTGGCGCGAGCTAGCAAATCTTGGGTATCTCTAATATAAGTATCACTAAACTGCTGTCGATAGGTTTTATATGCCCAAGCGGTGGAAACTTCCAAGCTGCGGTATTTGCCTAAGACTATATATATAGTGTCTAAACTTGGTAAAGGCGACAGTTGCTCACCTCTACCTGTAGCGATAACCGTTCCACCCGCCACACAAAAGGGAATATCTGAGCCGAGAGTCGCTCCCAATTGAGCCAATTCTGACTGAGTTAATCCCAACTGCCATAATAAATCTATCCCCACCAACACTGCGGCTGCATTTGTCGAACCTCCAGCTAGCCCAGCAGCTACGGGAATGTTTTTCTTGATGGTGATATCGACACCACCATATTTGCTGAAGGCTTGGGGGAATTCTGCTGCCATGAGAGCAGCAGCGCGGTATGCTAAATTACTCTTGTCTGTAGGTACTTGTGGGTGGTCGCAATAAACGCTAATGCTTTCTGTAGAAGCAGAGCGGATGTCGATGTGGTCAGCTAGCTCAATACTTTGAAGTATCATTGCTAACTCATGAAAACCATCAGGGCGATCGCCGATGATTTCTAAATATAAGTTAATTTTGGCAGGGGCGATAAGAGTGTAAGCAGGCATTGAGGGTATGGGGAAGAGAGAATATCTTACTCAAGGGGAACAGGGAACAATGTGTGTAATTAATGTTGTTTAGGTACTTAATTGTCATTTCCCACTGCCAAGACATTAGCTAGAGTAACCCATTGCTGGACGCTGAGGTCTTCGGCGCGGACTTGGGGGTTAATATTTAATTGTGCGAGTAAATCAGTCAAGCGATCGCGGTCAATTACTGGTTGTAAATTATTGCGTAACATTTTGCGTTTAGCGCCAAATCCCAATTTGACTAAGCTTTCTAACCTCCGGGGGTCGAGTACATTGGTTTCTATTGGTCGAGGACGCAAGCGCACAACTGCAGAATCGACTTTTGGTGCTGGGTGGAATGCGGCTGCGGGAACTGGACAAATCAACTCACAATCTGCCAAATACTGCACACGTACACTCAAAGCGCCGAAAGTTTTCGACCCTGGTTTAGCATACAATCTTTCTGCTACTTCTTTTTGCACCAACAGCACAATCGCATCAAAAGGTTCTGGGTGAGGATTGGCGATCGTACCCAAGAGTTTTTCTATGATGGGGCCAGTGATATTGTAGGGAATATTAGCGACAACTTTATTTGCCCTTTGGAACTGAGGAAAAGCCGTTAAATGTGATGGTAAATCTAATGTGAGAAAATCCCCTTGTAACAGCAAAAAGTTTTCCCTTTTACCCAGTTGCTTGGCTAACATTGCACATAAATCGCGGTCTATTTCCACCGCAACTAGAGATGAAACCAAAGGTAATAGCCGACGGGTGAGGATACCAGTTCCCGGGCCGATTTCGAGAATGCGATCGCTCAAACTACAATCCGCCGCCTTGACTATAGCATCTAAAGCCTTTTCGCTTTTGAGCCAATGTTGGGCAAAAATTTTGCGCGGTCGAATCATTTTTTTGTGATTGGTGATTGATTGTTGATTAGACTTCTTGCACAGGGAATAGCGAATAGGCCTCCATGCGTGTCAACTTAAGCTAAAGATGGCTTATTTGTTGGCTGACTCACCCGCCTGAGAATGAACTCTCAGGCTAATAGCTTAAGTCTACTGAAGTAGACTCAAGATTTTTTGCATATTTAGTCATCTTGAGATGACTTTTGCTATGAGACTCAGAATTCATTCTGAGGCGGGACAATGGTTTCGCGTTAAGTTGACACCAATGATAGGCCCCTATCCCCTATCCCCTATCCCTTTAGTTTCCAGCTGCTTTCCCAACTTAGCAAGTAACCACCCTAGAGCGCCTTCCACATCTGTAACTTGTTCCCCTGGTGGTTTAGGGGGACGATTAATCATTACCACCTGTAGCCCAAGTTCTCGTGCGGCGATAATTTTGGCGTAGGTAGCATCACCACCGCTGTTTTTGCTGACGATAGTATCAATTTTGTGATATTTGAGAATTTCTCGCTCCTGATTGAGAGCAAAAGGCCCGCGATCACATAATATTAATCCTGGAGGCATGACAGCATCTGGGTGAGGTGGGTCAACAACCCGCATCAAAAACCAAATATCTTGGAGGTGAGCAAAACTAGAGAGTTCCTGTCTCCCGACGGTGAGGAACACTCGATGCGCTGATGGTGATAGCACCGCAGCAGCAGCTTCTGTGTTCTCGACTTCCAACCAGCGATCGCCCTTCACCTGTTCCCAAGGACGACGAATTAACATCAACCGAGGTAAACCAATCTCAGCCGTCGCTTCAGCCGCATTTTCAGAAATTTGGGTAGCAAAGGGATGGGTAGCATCAATCAGCAAATCAATTTGCATCTGACCCAGATAGCTAGCTAGTCCTGACACACCACCAAAGCCACCAATGCGGAAATTACCTGAGGGGATTGATGGCTCTCGTGTCCGACCTGCTAAAGATGTGATTCCCTCGACCCCTGGAATCGCTGCGACCCTAGCAGCTAACTCCGCAGCATCCCCTGTACCACCCAATATTAAAACCCGCATAGTGTCTTGTTAACTCTGCGTTTCTTCTGCTGATGCAATTCCATTAGTCTTAGTTTTACTTACTTATCCTCAATACAACGGTGGAATTTTGGCTAACACGCCTTTTTTTAAAACTTGCGGGCGCTCTGACCAAGGCAATACTCCATCAACTTTATTGTAGTATTGACTAGCACATTGCAGCACGGCACCACTGCTATCAACAGCTAAATCGCCGAACAGGTACGTAGTTTTACCTTGAGCCGCAAAAGCGACGACACAAGAGCGGTTACAAGCACTCATGCATTCTACTTCGTGAATAGCAAATTGTTCTTTTAACTCCCAATTTAGAGCTAGGTCTTGTAATTGTTTTAATAATTGCTCACCACCGCTCACACCTACACGTTTGCCATCTTGCCAAACACTGGCACAGGTTTTACAAACAAATAAGCTGTGAGTCGAGACATGAGCAGCATTAGCGATCGCTATATTACCAGTAGCAGTCATCTGTACCTCGCAGATGTGTAGAACCGAAAAGTCAACTTTGGCGGGCGTCCTGACTCACTCAATTTGGGATTTTCGATTGTCAATTTTGAATTATTGGGTAATTTCCCCATTCCAAATTACCAATCTAAAATTGCCAATTGGTTCACAGTTGCGGGACAGTGCCGGATTTACACCGAACTTTCCCCCTTACTCTGGTAGCTGATCCCCACCAGAACCAAAGGACTTGTTAAATCATAGCAGTCAACTAAAGGCGTATGAAGTCTGAAGTCTGAAGTCTGAAATTATCCCACCGATAAAAGATTAAAAACTTTTTGATTTTCAGGCTTTTACTGGTAAGCTTTCAAACTTCCCACTATTTCTTGTAAGGATTGAGAGGTTAAAATCTCAAACCCACGCCACCTTGTAAAGAAAAAGCCGTACCACCACTATTGCGGTAAGCATCAAAAGCAATGATGGCGTTACCAAAAATCACAGTGTTGCTATTGGGTATCATGTAATCAATCCCTGGTTGCAAAGCAAAACTGATTTTATTTCCCACTGGCGAAGGGTCATTACCACTAGCCACAACCAAACCAGCCCCCAAGTAAGCGTCAGTTTGCCAGTTGAGAGGGATATCATAAGACACGGTAGGCACAACCGCTGTACCCCGACCAACTAAAGCTTGAGCACGCAAAGAAATAGGTGTTTCTAACAGCTTGTAACGAAAAGCAACTACCCCACCAATCTGTGAACCATCAGAAAGCCCTACAGTCGGGCCGATACCGACATAACTACCATATGCTACCTGAGCTTGTGCAGGTGGGGTATGCACCGCCAGACTCACAACCGAACTAACTCCCACAACTGCCACCAAATACGCAAGATACTTCATTGCCCCTGTCCTCTCACCATCTTAAAATTTTACATTGTCTGAGAATACTTTATGCTATCTGCCAAAGATAGGGGATAGGGGATAGGCAATAGGGGGAAGAGGCAATATTAGGAAATAATATTAGTAAATTTTATTGGCGGGTGGATATCTTGCTCCCCAAGATGATTGTCTTCAACAGCAAAGAAACTCCACCCATACCACCGCTACGGACAACGAGGATGAATTCCGCCTTGAGTACAAATGTAAGCTAGTTGCTTGGAGTCTAAGTTTTTCACTTGAGAAAAATCAACACCTTCTACGAAAGCAGATTGTGAACTTTGCTCTTGTGTTTGTACAAATTCGTCTGCTGGATCTTGCTTGGTGGGTGCGAGAATTGTTCCTTGGAAATCAGCCCCTGCTAGATTTGCTCCTTTTAAATCTGCGTGACTCAAGTCAGCGTTTTGGAGGTTAGCATTTTCTAGTTGGGCTGAACGAAACACAGCACCAGTGAGGCGAGTAGCGCTCAAGTTAGCATTGCTCAGGTTGGCGTGATCCAAATAGACACCAGACAAATCTGCTCCATGCCAATCGGTTTTAGTTAAGTCGGCGTAGGATAATTGTGTACCGATGGCGGTGACGCGACCTAAACGAGCACCATATAAATTGGTTTCGTTGAGTTTGGCATCGCTTAAATCTGCCCCGGTTAAGCTAGCATTTTCTAAGACGGCGGCGGTTAAATCTGCTCCGACTAATTGAGTGCTGCTGAGGTTAGCGCCAATTAGACGTGCATTTGATAAATTGGCGCGGTTGAGGGTGCTGCGGCTCAAATCGCTGCGGTTCATAACGACGCGGCTGAGGTTAGCTTCGGTAAAGTTGGCTAGCTTCATCTCGACTTGACTCAAATCAGCAATCACATCGTCATAGGTGTCCCAACGTCCATCTTCGCCCACACTGCGGAAGCGGCTATTTTTGAAACTACCTTGATTAAGATTGGCTGCTTTAAATTTCACCCCTGATAAATCAATACCATCTAGTACTAATTTGAATCCAGAAGTTTCACTAGTACCAATTTGACCGAGTTGAGTCCGGCTTAAATCAACGCCTAAAGTGTTACCACTGTGGACAGTGAGAATTTTAGCGATCGCTTGTTGATTAATTTGTAACCGCTTTTGTCTGGCTTCTTGTTCTTGGGGTGTGTTGTTGGCTGGAGATTGCAACTCGCCAAGGAGAAACTGATTAATGCGTTTCAATTCAACAATCGCTTGCGGCCCAGAATTAACTAAAGCTTGTTGGATAGTGTCTAATAATATCGGGTTAGTTTCCTTAACTAGCAAGTCTGCGAGAAACTTGACTGCTTGCTGGTTATTGAGAGTACCCATAGCGAGGATGGCGCTACGCCTTTCTTCATCGGTAGCTGTAGAGCCAGGATTTAACTGCTTGACGAGTGTGAGAAATTGTTGACTGTTAGTTTGTTGATATCTCTGTTGAGATTGCTGAGTTTGAATGTAAATTTGCGTACCAATTAAGGTTGTTAAAACCGAACCCATACCGACAATCGTCATCACCAGCAAAGCATTACTGGGGTTTTGTTGTAGCCAGCGCCGGAAAATTGATGGTTGTGTGGATTGGGTAACATCTGGCTCGGTTGGTGCTGACCATTCCTCAGTGTCATTGCTCACATCCGCTGGCGAATGTCTGTGGAGATTGGCGAGGGCTGGTGGCAAAGGGCGAGTAGCATCTATAGTATGAGTACCTGCGAGGCGATCGTGTAAAGACCGTCGTCCTTGGCGTGATGACCAGCCAATTCCTTCTGCTATCACCATCATCAGCGCTAAAACTGCGAAAATTCCTAGGTGCGGAAAAGCTAAACTATAACGCCACAGAATATACGCGACGGATAGGGGAACTGCGGTGCGGCCGATTCCTTCTCGAACTAAAACTGCTCCCAAACCGGGTGGTGTAATTTGTTCGCTGACGACACGGACTCCCAAGCGACGTTTGGGAAGAGTGCTACCTGTTTTCGCTAATAAATACAATTGCCAAGATGAGATAGTTACAGGCGCTACAATGGCTATTGTCCACAAGATGTTGGTCGGCCAAGCGACGTTAGGGATGCTGTAGCTGACGGGTAAAGCTAGGGGTCTAGCGATCGCTCTTTGTGTCACTACTAATACAGGATTGAGCGGTACTCGGTCGAGATCGCTGCGAGAATTGGCATATACGCCCAGTCCAAAGGGAATCAGCCCGCTGCTTACCACCAGCGTGACTTCCAGCGCCCAAGCTGCAAAGCGCCTCGTTGCTAATTGCAGCGCATCGGCTTTTCCTGGACTAGATTGATTATTACTTCTCCTGACAATCGGTGTTACCATTGCATAATTCCCTTTGACTTGATTTATATACTGCTCTGGGCGCAATTAAAATAAACTATTTTTTATTTTCCTGGCTACTAGAGACAAAAAATTTGTATCCAAGATACACCAACACTGCCAACAGCGCCATACTAATTACTGACGCCACTAGTTTTAACACTGTTTGCAGCAAGAAGATGCCCACTAATGCGGCTATCCCGAAAACTGCTAGCCTTTTTGTTGTCGATAAACTTTTTACCCAGTCGAGCGATCGCCGGATCTGTGCTTCTAAACTGCCCAAAAGTGTTTGTAATCTGGGATCCTCGGTGGATGAGGATTTAATTTCCGCCTCTAGCTGTTTGAGGCGTCGCTGCAATTCTTGTTCAGATTCAGGATTCATAAATTTTTTACCTCAGCTAGTTAGGATGCTGACTCAATAACAGACCTAGTAAATTCCATTGTGACTAGTTTTTCTGTGATTTTAGCTAATGTCTGTGTTGATCAGTCCTGTTGAAACTGAGAAATTCATTGGGTTTGCGTGAAAATATCCGCTGCTCAACTTTATCAACAGCTTGATAGCCAAAGTTTCATCCGTTTTGGGTGCAAATCCGGACATTCTCAGATGATACAAATTTGGCGATCGCCCCAAAAGTTGACCGAAGCCGGAAATCGAGTACTGCAGTTGTGATCAATATAACTCTGTGGCATCTTCTGGAACTACACACGCATCATCACCGTCCACAGGTTTAGACTACATATAAAAATATCTCTTTAGCAACAGTTGGGAGCAGTAGTTTAACATGAAGACCCATAAACTATTCCAGCTTGTTCCCCTAGGCTTGCTGATGAGTTTAATTCTCACCCCAGCCAGTTTAGCTCAAAAACCATTTATTGAAATTAACACGACTCTCTCAAAAGACCCATTGATTGTCAATGGCACTTCGGGGGGAGATGTTTCTAGTAACTGCGGTAATATCGCTAAAATACCGACTCAAGTTATCCAAGTCACAGAACCATTGCCCTATCTAAGATTAACAGTCGAAAGCGCCGGCAAACCAACATTGTTGATTCAAGGGCCTGGCGGGCCTTTTTGCGTCCTCGCTGATAGTTACTCTGGCGGTAAACCAGAAATTACTGGTTTTTGGCAACCTGGAAAATACTCACTCTTTGTCGGCGAGTTATCTCCAGCCCAGCATAACTATACTCTCTCAATTTCGCAACAAAAGCCTACCAAATAATCGGCGCCTTTGAGGAATTCAAAGCTGTAAAACTCATATTTAACTATTTTTTGGTCGTCGCAGTTGTTGAGAATTCATCGGACCTAAAAGCCGATTTAAGCTCCGCAATTGTTCATCTGTGCCCATGCAAATTAGTGTATCCCTTGGCATTAACACAGTATCGCCAGTCGGTCCGCCGATTAAATTCCCGTCGGTGCGGCGAATAGCGAGGACTAACGCTCCAGTTTGCGATCGCAATTTCGCTTTCTGTAAACTTTGACCAACAAAGGGACAAAACGCCGGATCAAGTAAAAATTCTTCCATATACATTTGGCGGTCTGTTCCTGATAGGATACCGTCCACAAAATCCAATACTTGGGGTCTGAGAGCCGCTGCTGCCATCCGCTTTCCCCCAGTAATGTAGGGGGATATGACAGCATCAGCCCCACCCCGCTGTAGCTTTTGTAGCGCTTCTTCTGTACTAGCTCTGGCGATCGCCCGAATTTCTGGATTGAGTGTTTTTGCAGATAATACTGTATATAAATTTTCCGCATCTGAAGGTAGCGCTGCAACTATACAAATTGCTCTTTCAATGCCAACTTTCAGCAGAGAGTCGTCTAGGGTGGCGTCTCCTTGAAAAACCGTGTAACCTTCAGACATCGCTTTTTGTACTGATTCCAACTCCGAATCAATCACCACAAATGCTACACCTTCTGCCCAAAACTCTCTAGCAATTTGTCTACCCGTGCGACTGAATCCACAGATAATGTAATGTCCTGATAAGGATTCCATTATGCGCCTCTGTTGCCGTAGCCGAATTCCTTCTTGAAAGTAGCCTTGAATCACGGCTTCTGTAAATCTATTGACAATATAACCGATACTGATTACACCCATTAAAATCAAAGCAATGGTAAATAATCGTCCGCGATCACCCAACGGGTGTGTTTCACCATACCCTACGGTAGCCAAAGTAATCACCGTCATATAAGCCGCATCTTCCCATGACCAGCCCTCGACCACCGAGTACCATAAAATCCCAATCAAAGAAACACCGCCTAGAGCATAAGCCCCAGCCATTAACTCTCTTTGGATACGATGATATTTTTGCTCAGGCGTTGAATACAAAACTCTTTCTCACCTCTGCGATTTGTCTTGGGATATCTGAGGGTTAATCTCAAACAAATAGAAAATTATCAGACTTTTTTAAGAATTTCTAGGAAACTAGTAAATGAGTATATGAATGATCAAGGATTTTCAAAAGGAGCGGTAGTGAGCATACAAACCCTAGTTGGAGAAGCCACCATCCCCCCAAAGACAGATTCTTTGGCAGCTAGCCCCTTTGATACAGATAGCTTCAATGAAGCAGTCATGTCTACCTACGCCCGGTTTCCCCTAGCCCTAGAACGGGGTGCGGGATGTCGGGTTTGGGATACCCAGGGGCGAGAATATCTAGACTTTGTGGCGGGAATCGCCACCTGTACCCTAGGACACGCCCACCCAGCGATGATCGAGGCCGTAACACGCCAAATTCAAAAGCTGCACCATGTTTCTAATTTGTACTACATTCCCGAACAAGGCGAATTGGCGAAATGGCTAATTCAACATTCCTGCGCCGATCGCGTATTTTTCTGCAACTCTGGCGCTGAGGCTAACGAAGCGGCGATTAAACTAGCGCGGAAATACGCCCACACTGTTCTTGATATCGAACAGCCGATTATCTTGACTGCTAACGCCAGTTTCCACGGGCGAACTTTAGCCACGATTACGGCTACAGCCCAGCCTAAGTATCAAAAATACTTCGATCCGCTAGTACCTGGTTTCCACTACGTAGATTACAACGATATCGCCGCTGTGGAAGCAGCCATTAGCGAACTAGATGAAGGTGATTATGGCGTCGCGGCGATTTTAATCGAACCATTACAAGGAGAAGGCGGTGTGCGTCCAGGCGATCGCGCTTACTTCCAAAGGTTGCGCGAGATTTGCAATGAAACTGGTGTGCTGCTGATATTCGATGAAGTGCAAGTGGGAATGGGGCGGAGTGGTAAGTTATGGGGTTATGAACATCTCGGCGTGGAACCGGATATCTTCACCAGTGCGAAAGGACTCGGTGGCGGTATCCCCATCGGTGCGATGATGAGCAAAAAATTCTGTGACGTTTTCCAACCAGGGGAACACGCTAGCACCTTTGGCGGAAATCCTTTTGTTTGCGGAGTGGCGCTGAGTGTTTGTCAGACAATCGAAAAAGAGAATATTTTACAGAATGTACAGGAGAGAGGCGAACAATTGCGAGAGGGATTAAAAGCGATCGCTCGCCAATATCCCCAGCACCTCACTGACGTTCGTGGTTGGGGACTAATCAACGGCTTAGAACTACAAGCCGACATTCCCCTCACCGCTGCTGATCTGGTCAAAGTCGCCATCAAAGAAGGTGTATTACTCGTACCCGCAGGGCCAAAAGTTCTCCGATTCGTCCCACCACTGATTGTGAGCGAAGCTGAAATCAACATCGCATTGCAAGCTGTTGAGAGAGCATTAGCGATCGTTACTGCTTAACATCTCACAATTTCTTTCTTAATGAGGGCTGAAGCCCTCATTTTCCATATCTTGCACGAGCAAATCAAGCATACTTCCTAAACCCGACCCTCTAACTTTTCCACAAACTGCTGATGTTCCACACTCACCAATCCCTGCTGCAAAACTTCTAATACCCTAGCTAAATTTCCCGCCAACAAAGCAGATTTATCTAACCATAAACCAGGGAATACTTGCGAACAAATCACACCATCAGCATTAGATCCAACTTGAATATATTCGCCTTCTCTTAACTCAAACCAATCAAATTCACCATCATAAACTCGCCACACCAAATACTCCCGTACCTGATTACGACGATAAACCTTCAGCTTTTCATGCAAATCAATAGAAACACTACTCGCCGCAATCTCAACAACTAACTCTGGCGCACCCTCGACATAATCATCATCACTAATCTTTGACTGTCCACCATTGGCGATAATTAGACACGCATCAGGTTGAGG
Source organism: Fortiea contorta PCC 7126 (assembly GCF_000332295.1). Taxonomy (GTDB): domain Bacteria; phylum Cyanobacteriota; class Cyanobacteriia; order Cyanobacteriales; family Nostocaceae; genus Fortiea; species Fortiea contorta. Next base: position 2,560,328 of record NZ_KB235930.1, read on the forward strand.
TTCATTATCAGGATCAAGGCGCACAGTTGCATTGTCACCCAACTCCACCCCAGGTGTCGCAGATTCATAAAATCCTAACCAGCCCATAACATAAGCGTGGGGTTTTCCATGGCTTCTAAATCTTAACGGCGATGCCATGTATACAATTCCTTCAATTAAATCAGCTTTTTTCACCTGGGGCATGGCATCATAACGACGTTCAAATTCAGGGCGCGTCAATTTATCACCATTTTCCAACGGTGGGAGAGTAGAAAGCAGGGTTACAGGAGCCTCAGTGCGTGTCATCATCTTTTTCACGGCAATTCAACCACTAATCTTATTGTGAATCAGCAGCGCCTAATTTCTTAAGCCTACCTCAATCGAGATAACGCCTCCAGCAACATCATACGCACTTGCCAAGTCGCCAACAACCGCTGTTGCACATGTCGTTCGTCGATTCGCCGCACCCACACACCACGTAACGCACCTTTGACTAAGGTCATTTGATGCGGTGTCGGTCTACCCAACACATCCAATGCTTGCTGTATTGGCTCATAGACCCTGCTATGGGGATAAATTTTCATACCCCGCCCTTGTTCGCAGTCTTGCATCGCCATCTGTGTTACCGCTAGCAATGGTACTATCCAACTACCAGGATAAGTACAGTTACCTATTGCTTCTACACCTAAATCTCTGGCTAATTGTTGCAATTCTTCAATCGACTTGCTTGTTAACTCTTCACGTGTAAACATAATAAATGCCTCATTACAGGGGTTTCAGTGGTTGCCACCGTCCAAAGTTACAACCACTGAATATAAGTAATAATATGTATGCTAACTACTAGGCAAGCTTTGTTTCAAAATCGTTACATCATGGCACGCAAAGGTGGGAACCCAAACATTAAAGACCACGGCTTCACTACCGACAGAGATGAGCCATTGTCCGAAAGACTAAATATCAGGATTACCAAAACAACCAATGAACAACTAAATAAACTAGGCGATGAGAAAGCTGAATTTTGTAGAAATGCTATCAATAAAGCACTAGATGAACGTAACAGTGAGGATAAGTAATATCGATTTAGAAAAAGAATGTGACACATGGGTAGGGGCACAACAATGTTGTGCCCTCACAAATATTTAATGTGTCGTAAACATTATTTGAATTGGTATAACGAAGGAATTCTAGTAATTTTTCAAGAAGACTAATTCTCAACTGGATGTTGTCCATAATAAGGCAAAGCCTCAACCCAATCAGGACGTTTGCCTTGTTGCCATTCTAGATACGCTAGTTCTAAAATACTTGTCACCGTCGCTGCTAAACCAGATGTGGCTTTAACTAATCGATAACTATCATAATTAACTAGAACTTTTTGCCATGCTTCTGGTGTAAATACTGTGTCAGGCAATAAAGCCGTTAGTCTAGAACTATCTGGATGACCTTGATAAATAGCACCAAAAACTTGACCGCGCTGTGCTAGCATTTCCACAGCGATCGCTTTTGTGCTTTGATTTTTACTTATTTCGGAAAAAGCGATCGCTGCTAATGTAGAAATGGCGAATACAGGAATATCTAATTGTTGTCCCAAAGTCCGCGCCAGGACAACCCCAATCCGCGTTCCTGTGAAACCACCAGGCCCTTTCGCCACCGCCAGAAATGATAAATCTGTCCAAGTTTGCGGCTCTATAAATTCAATTAAATATTGATGTATGAGACTGGATAATTCACGTCCTAAATCCCATACTTGAGAACGAGTTTCTCCTGCAAAATTACTCATCGCCAACCCTAACTCAGGAGTGGTGGTATGCAGTGCTAAACCGTATTTTGTTGTTGTCAGAGTGTTTATTTCAGTAATCAAAGTTAATTCAAATGTCTATCTTAGCAGAGCGATCGCACTATCCTCAGATTCAAGCACCCTAAAATATTTTTCCCTAGCCTCTAGTCCCAATCAAGTCGGTACTAATTCACCGGGACGCAATTTCGACCACTTACCCGTTTCTCGCTTAAAGCTCAAACAACCAACCACATCCCATTCCATCTCTATCACATCTTCTTTGGTGCGGATGTTAACATTAATTGACGGCTCATTGGGATCAAAATCTGGTGTTTCTGTCAAATGGGGTTGTTGGTGCTGCGTTTCTACGGCATTGTAAGTCACACAGCGGTCTACATAGTGGCAGTTCACGCAAATACACATGATAAAACCAACTCCAGGAACCTTTATTGTTAATCTAGCTTAAGCCCATCCTATATTCATGAGTTGCTGGGTTGATTTTTATTACAATGCACAATTCAGTTCCTTCTGCTCTCGCTCCTGAAAATTGGCCTTTTAGCTGGGAATTGTTACCGCAACCTGCATATATGGTGGGTGGTGCGGTGCGAGATGCGATTCTGGGGAGGAGTCGTGGATATTTGGATTTAGATTTTGTTGTCCCAGCAGGTGCTGTAAAATTAGCAAGGGCGATCGCTAGTCGTTATCAAGCTGGTTTTGTCTTGTTGGATCGGCAACGACAAATCGCTCGTGTGGTGTTTCCCCATGCTACTGTTGATATTGCCCAGCAGGAAGGCGCTAGTTTAGAAACTGATTTGCATAGACGGGATTTCACGGTAAATGCGATCGCTTACAATCCCCATACTCAAGAAATCATCGATCCTCTCCAAGGCTTGGCTGATTTACAACAGGGTCGGCTGCGAATGGTGTCAGCTGCTAATCTTAGAGATGATCCTCTGCGGTTAATGCGAGCCTATCGCCAAGCTGCTCAACTGGATTTTACAATTGAACCGACTACCCAATCTACAATTCGGGATTTAGCGTCACATATTATTAGTGTGGCAGCGGAACGAGTCCGGGTGGAAATTGGTTATCTATTAGCTAATTCTCCAGGTACTCTCTGGATCACAAAGGCTTGGGAAGATGGTCTAATTACACCTTTGTTTCCCAACGCTACCCGCGAAAGCTGTAATCAACTCGCAGCAGTTGACCAAGCAGCCTGTTTCCTAGCCAAAACTTCGCCGCTCCTGGGGCGACAACTGCAAGAATCAGTCCGCAATACTATTAAAACAACTTGGCTAGGAATTGCTAAACTTGCTTGTCTCGTCCATCCCCAACTGGAAATAGCAGAAACTCAACTCCAAAAACTTACCTACAGTCGTGCAGAAATTCGTTCTGTAAGTACCGCCCTGAAACTGTTCCCGCTGTTCAGAAAAACAGATTTGACGCTACGAGAACAGTATTTTTTCTTCCGGGAGGTAGGTATTGTATTTTCGGCCACTGCAACTTTAGCGCTGGCACGTGATAAATTGGTAGAGGCGACTTTTGGTGATGAGCCTGACTCATTAAGTTCCGCATTGCAAAACGGTTGTGCAGTCGCCTGTGGAGGGGAAAGCTCCAGCAGCGCTGCCTCACCGTTAGACGGGTACGCACTTTTAATCGGCCGCTACCTTAACCCTGATGATCTGGTTGCTCATCCCACTCCGTTAGTGAGTGGAGAGGAGATTATTGTAGCACTAAACATTCCCGCTTCGCCAGTGGTTGGTCAACTACTGGGAGAAATTGCGATCGCACAAGTCGAGGGGAAGATTTCTACCGCAGCAGAGGCGATCGCTTTTGCGCGTCAATTGAAGGGTGAAGGATGAAGTATGAAGGGTGAAGGGTGAAGGGTGAAGGGTGAAGGGTGAAGGGTGAAGGGTGAAGGGCGAAGTATGAGGTATGAAGGATGTAGAGGCAGATTTGGTCGTGTCTAATACCCAATTTTCCGTTCCCCCTTGACTCATTTATATAAGAAACTTAATATAAATAACGAGCGTTCGATATAAATAAGCCAATTTAGCCAAGGTATGCCAAAAATTGTTGACCATGAGCAATACCGCAAAGAATTACTTGGTAAATGCTTTGATTTCTTCGCTCACAAGGGGTATGGTTCTATTACCATGCGCCAAATTTCTCAGGGTTTAGGAGTTTCTACTGGTACGCTTTATCACTATTTTCCCAGCAAGCAAGCTTTGTTTGAGCAATTAGTGGAAGAGACATGTCAGCAGGATATAGCGATGGCGTTGGCGGAGTTAGAGGGAACCGAAACGCTGCAAGAATCGATGATAGCTTTGGGGAGATATTTAGCGAAAAACGAAGCTTATTTTATCAAATGGACTTATCTTTGGGTTGATTTTTGTCAACACCGAGATTCTCAAGAAATACCCGGAAAAAATGTATTTAAGCGAGCCAATAAGCGATGTCGGCAGGCGGCTAGTGATGTTTTTAATATTCAAAATCCGGTGGTAATTTCTTTCATATTGAGCTTTATAGATGGTCTATTGCTGAGAAAGTTACAGGGTGATGAAATGATTGATTTTACTGAACAATGTACCTTCTTGGGAAAAATGTTAACGGCTTATTTGCCGCAAGAAATTCTGAAAAATTAAAAATAAATCAGTAAAGGTATGGCAATGGTGCACTCATACACCTAGTACAATAAGGCTGAAGTATGAAGTATAAAGTATGAAATTAAAAAGCTTGTCTGATAAGCTTTTGAGCAATTTGTAATGGATATTTTGTTTCCGCCGTGCTGTACTAGCGAGATAATTTTGTATCGCATCTGAATAGGGAAAACCATCTTAGCGAATCTCTGTGTCTTTAATTTAAATCCTGAATAAGAGGAAATATGGGTGAGAAGCTGTTGTTTAAAGCCACAAATAAACGGCTAATTGCGTTAGTAATTGGTGCTACGGTAATTACGGGTGCTATTGTAGCTTATGGGATTTCTCAGTTTGGACAAGTAGGAAAAACTACCCCAGCAGAGGCGACAAAGACAACACAAACTGTGCAGAAAGTGACAGCTTTAGGACGACTACAACCAGAAGCCGAAGTACTAAAGTTATCTGCACCTCTGGCTTTAGATGGCGATCGCATTGCTCAAATTAAAGTCAAAGAAGGCGATCGCGTCCAAGCAGGACAAATCGTCGGCATCCTCGACTCACGCAATCGCTTGGAAAATGCACTCACACAAGCGAAAAAACAAGTCGCAGTCACTCAAGCCAAACTCGCCCAAGTCAAAGCCGGCGCCAAAGCCGGAGAAATTCAAGCCCAGCGAGTCAGCATCGAGCGTTTACAGGCTCAATACCAAGGAGACAAAAAAGGTCAACAAGAAGCGATCGCCCGCATTGAAGCGCAATGGCAAGGAGACAGAGTAGCACAAGAGGCGAGAATTAAAAAGCTACAGGCAGAACTCAATAACGCCCAAGCTGAATATAATCGTTATCGCCAATTATCGAAAGAGGGAGCGATTTCTAACTCCTTATTTGACGCTAAACGTTTGGCGAGGGAGACAGCAAAACAGCAACTAGACGAAGCCAAAGCAGTTCTCACCCGCATCAACGCAACTGCAGGTAGACAACTAGCTGAAGCCAAGGTCGCACTTAACCGAATTAACTCTACCAGTAACAAACAGGTGAGCGAAGCCAGAGCCACACTTAACAGTATTGCCGAAGTTCGCCCTGTGGACATAGCCGCAGCCCAAACCGAAGTAGAAAATGCGATCGCCGCCTTGAAACGCGCCCAAACCGACCTGGAAGCGGCTTATATCAAAGCACCAACAGCAGGTCAAATCCTCAAAATTCATACCCGTGTCGGTGAGAAGATGAGTGTTGACGGCATTGCAGACTTCGCGCAAACTGACCAAATGATTGCAATCGCAGAAGTCTATCAAACAGATATCGCCAAAGTGAAACTAGGACAGTCAGCAGTAGTTACCAGTCAAGCTTTGAAAGGCGAACTCACAGGTAGAGTCTTCCAAATCGGTTTACAGGTCAATAGACAAAACGTGTTCAGCAACGAACCAGGAGAAAACCTTGACAGTCGCGTGGTTGAGGTCAAAATCCGCCTGAATCCCGAATCTAGCAAACAAGTTGCAGGTTTAACAAACTTGCAAGTACAGACAGCGATTGAGTTGTAAAAAGTATAGGGAGTCCAAGAGGCAACAGACAACACGCCACAGGCTGTTTCAGATGTAGATAATAACCCCACTTGAAACATGTCACCTGTGAGAAATCGGGGTCTCTTACTATCTTACCGGATAGTCAGGAACTTTTAACTGTTCCCTGTTAAGAGTTCCCCGTTCCCTTCTTCGATGAGAGAGAAAGCACAAATAACCAATAACCAATCACAAACGACATGTTATCCAAAATATTTCGCAAAACTCCCCTAGCATGGCGCCAGTTGATGAAGGAAAAAACTCGTCTAGCGATCGCCGTTGCAGGTATTACCTTTGCGGATATGCTGATGTTTATTCAGCTGGGGTTTGAAAGTGCGCTGTTTGATGCAGCGATTAAGCCCCATCGCAATCTCAAAGCTGATTTGGTTTTGATCAGTCCCCAATTTCAGACTTTGTTCTCGGTGAAAAGCTTTTCTAGAGAAAGACTTTATCAAGCTTTGGCTTATGACGGTGTGCAATCAGTCAATTCACTCTATATTGGCACCGGACAGTGGCGAAATCCCGAAACTCGACAAGAAAGAGCTATTTTGGTGTGGGGTACCGACCCCGCCAAACCTCCATTTAAATCCGCTGATACTCAACAAAACAGCGATCAACTCAAGCCGTTGTATCAAGTGTTGTTTGATCAAGCGGGTCGTCCAGAATATGGAACTGTGGCAGATATTTTCAACAAAACTAATAGCTTTAAGACGGAACTGAATAGTAAAGCGATTGAGGTCAAAGGCTTATTCACCGATGGTGCGTCCTTTGCGGCTGATGGTAACGTCATCACCAGCGATTCTACTTTTTTAGAATTATTTCCGCAGCGTAAAGCCGATCGCATCGAGGTTGGATTGCTGACATTGAAGCCGGGTGTGGATCTAGAAAAAGTGCGATCGCAACTAAGCGCCGGACTACCAAAGGATGTGATAGTTTTAACACCAGAGGGATTTGCCTCAATTGAGAAAAAATACTGGGAAGCCGGGACAGCGATCGGCTTTATTTTCGGTCTAGGTACAGCAGTCGGATTCATTGTGGGAATCGTGATTGTGTATCAAATTCTCTATTCTGATGTTTCCGAACACCTCCCAGAATACGCCACCCTCAAGGCTATGGGCTATGGTGATAACTATTTACTGTGGGTATTGTTGCAAGAAGCTTTACTTCTAGCCGTCTTGGGTTATATGCCCGCCTTTTTCCTTTCCGTCGGACTTTATCAGCTCACCAATGCAGCTACAATGCTTCCTTTGTTCATGAAAACAGAACGGGCAATATATGTTTTAGTTTTGACAATCATTATGTGTAGTTTTTCTGGGGCGATCGCCATGCGAAAACTCCGCTCTGCTGACCCGGCGGATGTTTTCTAAAAAATGAAGCATAGGGTCAACTAAAGGCTGAAGTATGAAGTATGAAGTATGAAATTACCCCTCTTCGGTAAAAATTCGGTTGAAAAATATTATGATGCAAGAATCTCTGCCAGTCATTTCTGACTCCACAGCCTTTGATTTAGAATCAGCAATTGTGATTAAAAACCTAAACCATTACTTTGGTGAAGGAGGGCTACGCAAGCAAGTATTATTTGACATCAATTTAGAAATTAGTGTCGGTGAAATTGTGATTATGACCGGGCCTTCTGGATCGGGAAAAACCACATTATTAACCTTGATGGGGGGATTGCGTTCTGCTCAAGAAGGAAGTTTGCAAATATTAGGACAGGAAATCTGCGGTGCGCGCAAACAGCAGTTAACTCAACTGCGACGCCAAATAGGCTATATTTTTCAAGCGCATAACTTGATGACCTTTTTAACAGCTAGAGAAAATGTGCGGATGTCTTTAGAATTGCATGATCAATTTCTGAATGAAGATATTAACACTAAAGCGATCGCCATGTTAGAGACGGTAGGTTTAGGCGATCGTGTCAATTACTATCCAGAGAAATTATCAGGAGGACAAAAACAAAGAGTAGCGATCGCCCGTGCTTTAGTCAGCCATCCAAAAATCGTCCTCGCAGACGAACCCACCGCCGCTCTCGACAAAAAATCTGGGCGGGATGTGGTAGAATTAATGCAGAAGCTAGCCAAAGAACAAGGCTGCACAATTTTGTTAGTTACCCACGACAACCGCATTCTCGACATAGCCGACCGCATCATCTATATGGAAGACGGTCAACTCAAGAGCGACGGCGCGGATGCAGTGACAAACATGCACTGAAGCAGTCCTTCTTAACTTTGGGCGTTGCTGCAAAAGACTTATAGCTGGGGTAGGGAACAGGAAATTATTAAAAGTTTCATCCTTGAGCCGCGCTCACAAGGAATAATAAAAATCTCTTTCCCTAACCCCTAGTCCCTAGCCCCCTTTTTTAAGCAGATCTATTGTTGATTACAATTGCATAAAACCGGGATGGCGACCATATAAGTAATTAACGAGTTCAAATCCTGGAAAAACAAGCATGGCTATTGACAAGAAAATCAACCAATTACATAAATTAATCAATACTACGAAACCTATACGCAATTTATGTTTAGGATTATTAACTAGTTTGACTTTTTTGCCGATTGTAGCTCACGCTAGTAATGAGGGTTACAGATATATTAGAGTTAGGCATAGTGATAAATGTCTGCATGTAAATGGCAACCAAGGAATTGGTAATGGTGTAGCAGCTACTCAATGGCAATGTGTTGATCAAAATAATCTGAAATGGAAGTTAGAAGCAGCACCGGGAGGCAATGATTATTACTTTATCAGAAGCAAGTTTAGTGATAAATGTCTGCAAATCGATGGAGCCTCTATGGACAATGGAGCAGCAGTTACTCAATGGGATTGTGTCAATCAAAATAATGTGAAATGGAAATTTGTTTCAGCTGGTGAAGGTTATTTTTATATTAAAGCCAAGCATAGTGACAAATGTCTACAGGTTGATGGAGGTTCTCTAGAAAATGGTGCGCGGATTAGTCAATGGGATTGTGTGAATCAGAGTAATGTGAAATGGAAAGTTGGTCAAATTGTCAATTAATAAATATGGTGGAGTCGCTCAGGGTTCTTCTATCCAAGGTGTTGTAGAAGCATCGATATCATCATCTAAAGAGAAAGTATTTATGGATGAGGAATCGATTTTATCTGGAGAACTAACTAACTTATCCAGTGCTTGTAAAACTTCTGATGCAGATTGATAACGCTGTCTGTAGTCATTCCGCACCATTTGCGTGAGGATCTCTGCTAAAGAGTGGGTCACTTCTGCTTTATCCCGCCATTGTAATTCTTGATCAGCATCGGTCTTAAACTCGTGGGGGGCGATACCTGTCAGCGCTTTAATCCCAATCATCCCGATCGCATAGATGTCACTACTATATTGAGGACGCCCAAAACATTGTTCACTGGGGGCGTATCCTTTAGTACCAATACCGATGGTGAACGGAGTTTGTCCTTGACTGTCCTGTTGTGGCATGGTAGCTTCTTTGACAGCACCAAAGTCAATTAAGACGAGTTTCCAGTCTGAGTGTCGCCGGATAATATTACTAGGTTTAATATCTCGGTGAATCACTCCATTTTGATGGATGAATGCTAATGTTTGCAATAGGTCTTTTAAGATATCAATAACTGATTTTTCGAGAATGCGTTTACCTAATGGTAATTCTTGATTTAGGGGATGGCCGATAATGAATTCTTGAATTAAATAAAATTCTGTATCTTGTTCAAAAAAAGCTAAAAGTTGGGGTATTTGATTGTGTGTTCCTAATTTTTCTAGGGTTTGTGCTTCGGAGTTAAATAAACGTCTGGCGAGTTGTAGGGCTTCGGTTTTGGTGTTGGCTGGTTTTAGCTGTTTGACCACACACTGGGGATTTCCAGGACGTTGGGTGTCTTCTGCAATGTAAGTTTCGCTAAATCCACCGGCACTGAGGACTTTGATAATTTTGTAGCGCCCACTCAACATTTTACCAGCTACTGCTAAATCTCGCTGTTGCAGTAAGTCTTGGAGATCGTCTTGTTGGCTAATAATTTCTTGGACGACGGGGGAAGTTTTATATTTTTGAAATATGTCTAGAAGTTGGCGTTTGCGGAGAACTTCTTTGGCGCCTTCGGTTCCTAAATAAGTTAAGCCGATGAAGGCGATCGCTATCATTGGTACTGTCGTCGGAAAAATTAATTGACCATAAATAAATAATACGTAGCTTGTCCCTCCCCAGATGCTAGCTATGGCTATGCTCAAAATCAATCTGGTTATTCCTCGCTTGGTTCTGGTGATCAGTACGGCGCTACCCCCCACCAACACCAACACAAACAAACCCCGCAGCGGTGGACTGACAATTGCTTGAGCGATCGCTTTTCCTGATATCAAAGTAGCGATCGCATTGGCGTGTACTTCCACACCTGACATTTTTTTCGTGTTTTTGCTAACTGCTACTGCATGATAATCGTTTGGTAACTGAGCTGTGGCGCCAACCAAGACGATTTTGTTTTTAAATACTTTTCCTTGTTGTAAATAATCGTTCCAGCTTTGCGGATCGAGTACATACCAAAAGGGAATTTGTTCAAATGTATCAGGTGGTCCCCAAAAGTGAATGCGATCGCCCTGGGTTCTAGGATAATCTACCCGCGCCGCTCGTAACACCGCTTCATCAAAGGATGGTACTTTATCGGCGGCGATTTCATCTGGTATGGATGCTTTCGTATACTCGCCGGCTAGTCGATGAATCTTACCATCTACATCTAAGGGAAAATTCACCGTACCGATGGACACTGAACCGGTGCGAAAAATTTGTTGAGGTAATCTCAGTTGGATGGTGGAACCTTGCGCTGTTACTGAATTTTCATACAGGGCTGCTAGAGTGACTTTACTACCATATTGTTGCAGTGCTGCTTGTAGTTGGCGATCGTCCCTCGGCCCATAACTGCTTGGCGTATCAAAAAGTACATCTAATGCTACAGTGCGCGCGCCAGCTTGAATTAATTTTTCGATGATTTGGGCATAAGCAATACGTTTAAAGGGAAAAGATTTTAGTGGTTCTAGGTGAGCATATCTCTGTGGATCATCGTTATAGTACTGTTTGGAATTGGATATGGATTGGTCATCAATTGCCAAAATTACGATATCTTCCGGAGGTAGAATCGGCCCTCGTAGTTGAAAAAAAGCGGAGAATGCCTGATTTTCCATTAATTGTACTAAACCTACACCAGAAGCACTCAGTAATGCTGCGGCTATGGCTGCAGTCCCAGTCAGTATATGACCAACACGACTCATCAATCGGCGATGGCGCATTGATGCTGTCGAGGTGGCTTTTGTGGGCTTACCTAACCATCTATTGGCAGCAGAGACATGTTTTTTAGTTAAGGTGGATGTAGGTTCTTCTGCCATATCGTGTTACTTATTAATTTAGGTACTACGCTGCGGTTGATTCAGACCCTGTTTTAGTGCAAACAAATTGAAATAAAAATTACATGAAAATCTTATACATTTGTAAATTATGCTTTATTTTTAGACAATTTTGTATTAATGAAGTGTCTGCACAAAAAGCTGACAATCTCAATACTGCCTGATTTATTCTCTGATTGGGGTATAGGCTGTAATAATTGCATAAAACTGAGTTGGAGATGTTTGACCAGTACATTTAGTTGTTACAAGATTCTACTTTAGCCTATTTAACAGGTATACCCCCAGCATGGGCTTGCTGAGAAGATATACAAACGGTGTTTTCTCTGGCTGGTGTGTTAGTCATTTGCAAGCAAAAATGTCTTGAGTTGTTGACTATAAAACTTAATGATGGGCATCAGCCTACATCCTGCCTCAAGACTTATGTTATACCTCTTTAGGAGTAAACTTAACTCTTATACAGCGCCCAATACTGTTAGCCAGTCAATTTTATTGGTAGATTTTGATCGCCGAGTGCATCTAGCACCGTCTGAGATCAATAATTGCCAGTGTTTGACATATTGACGACAGAAGATAAAGGTTTGAAGCCGATCGGAATTGTGGGTGAAATAATTTTTGTTTCCCAATCGAGGTAAAAACCCTACTCCCTTGGTGGATGGCTGATTTCCCCTGTTAACAGTTTCCTTTCATTCTCATATTTCAACTAATTTTATGCTTTGAAAGAGGTAAGATAAAAGCTACACATGCAGAGTAACCTTATAGACTTTAGCAAAATTATCATTTGAGAATTGCTATAATCTATTGTTCAATCTAAATTATTATCTATATATTAGGTGTATTTTTCTATGGGTTCGCCAATGAATCGTCTGTCTATTTTTGTAGACGGAAACAATATGTTCTACGCTCAACAAAAAAATGGCTGGTTTTTTGACCCGCGACGAGTCTTAGAATACTTTAAACACGAGCAATCAGAAACAACATTAATTAATGCATTCTGGTACACTGGGTTAAAAGACCCGCAAGATCAACGAGGTTTTCGAGATGCTCTGATTAGTTTAGGATATACAGTTAGAACTAAAATTCTTAAAGAATATTATGATGATTCATCCGGTCGTTATTCGCAAAAAGCTAACTTAGATATTGAAATTGTTGTAGACATGTTTAATACTGTAGATCAATATGACAGAGTAGTTTTATTTAGCGGTGACGGAGATTTTGAAAGAGCAATAGAACTTTTACGCTCAAAAAATACACATATCACAGTAGTCTCAACAGAAGGTATGATCGCCAGAGAGTTACGTAACGCCACAGATAGATATATAGATTTAAATGATATCAGAGATCAAATAGAAAAATCTGAAGGTTAATATACTTAGCAATTATTTACAAAAGTAAAAGTAAAAACTCAGATTGAAAATATACATATTCCATTAGTAAACACTAAACAACAACCGAAAAATGAACACCAACTCAGAGGGCATCATCATTTTTGATACAACACTGCGTGATGGAGAGCAGTGTCCTGGAGCAACGCTGAATATAGACGAAAAATTAGTAATTGCCAAGCAACTGGCAAAGCTGGGAGTAGATATCATTGAGGCAGGTTTTGCCTTTGCCAGTCCTGGGGATTTTGAGGCTGTGAGTAAGATAGCCCAAGTTGTAGGTACAGAAGATGGGCCGGTAATTTGTAGTTTAGCCAGAGCCATTAAAGCAGATATTGAAGCAGCAGCTGCAGCACTCAAACCAGCAGCCAAAGGTCGAATTCATACATTTATTTCCACGTCTGATATACATTTAGAATATCAATTGCGGAAGTCGCGGGCAGAAGTATTAGCGATCGCCGAAGAAATGGTAGCATACGCCAAGTCTTTCATGGCAGATGTGGAATTTTCGCCGATGGATGCGGTGCGTTCCGATCCAGAATTTCTTTACCAAGTGTTAGAGCAAGCGATCGCCGCCGGCGCAACAACAGTTAATATTCCCGACACAGTGGGATACACAACACCAAGCGAATTTGGAGCAATGATTAAGGGAATCAAAGAAAACGTTCCCAACATTGACCAAGCAATTATTTCTGTACACGGACACAACGATTTAGGATTAGCAGTTGCCAACTTCTTAGAAGCAGTGAAAAATGGAGCAAGGCAACTAGAATGTACGATCAATGGTATTGGTGAACGAGCAGGAAACGCATCATTAGAAGAATTAGTGATGGCGTTACATGTCCGGCGACAATATTTTAATCCTTTTGTAGGTAGACCAGTAGATTCAGAAGCGCCGCTGACAAATATCGACACTCGCCAAATCTATAAAACCTCACGGTTAGTTTCCAATTTGACAGGAATGTTAGTGCAACCAAATAAAGCGATTGTCGGTGCAAATGCATTCGCCCATGAATCAGGAATTCACCAAGATGGGGTATTAAAAAATAAACTCACCTACGAAATCATGGATGCTCAATTGATTGGCTTAACAGACAATCAAATAGTATTGGGTAAACATTCAGGAAGAAATGCTTTCCGCACTCGCTTGAAAGAATTAGGTTTTGAACTGTCAGATACCGAATTAAATAAAGCCTTCGTCAGATTCAAAGAAGTAGCCGACAAAAAGAAAGAAATTTCTGATTGGGATTTAGAAGCGATTGTTAATGACGAAATTCAACAAGCACCCGATTTATTCCGCGTAGAATTGGTGCAAGTTTCTTGTGGTAGTAACGCCAAACCCACCGCTACCGTCACCCTCCGCACCCCAGACGGTGAAGAACTCACAGATGCAGCAATTGGAACTGGGCCAGTAGATGCTGTATATAAAGCTATCAATCGTGTGGTGAATGTACCTAATCAATTGATTGAGTTTTCAGTGCAATCAGTCACCGCAGGTATCGACGCTATTGGTGAAGTTACTATCCGGTTAAAATACGAATCTAAAGTATATTCGGGACACGCAGCAAACACAGATATCATCGTTGCTTCTGCCCAAGCTTACGTGAATGCATTGAATAGGCTGTATGCATCCTTGAAACCACAACTTAAGGCTGAGGAAGTGACTGCATAAAGCTTGACCATAACCCCTCTTTGCAAGCAAGTAGGGGTTATACTAATTCAAGTAAGGATTTTTCCCCCTACTTATGGGATGAAGCACTGGTTAGTGAATAATAATTCTCGATTGAAACCATCTGTGGATTGGTGCAATCGCTTATTTAAGATGCAGGGAAGCAGTTTCAAATGAAGATGAGAAAGGTGAGCTTTTGAAGTAATGGCCTGGGTTTGTAATTAAGGCACTTTTCTGCTCAGATTAACAGCTTAGTCTTTTTCTTCCTCAGTTTCTTTATAAATATCCTCATCATATTCAATTTCACCAGATTCCTCTTCATCCTCCTCATAAGAATCAAGCAAATCTCGAACTTTAGAAAAAGAGTCATCTGATTCAGAAGATTCTTTTATATGCTCATCAATCAATTCAACTTCAGGTAATATTACATGAAACTGTTTTCTCCAATTTGAAATCAAAGTTTCATTCCAGTCAACCTCATTACTGACCTCTTCTTTAGTCCGTTTGATCAAATCCCTCACACCCTCAGAGGACTCAAACAATATCATTCTGATAAGCTCTATACATTTATCATTTCCAGTTCCTTTAGTTATCATGTTTAGTTTGGCATTTGGCTGCACTAAAACATAAGACCAGTGAGATTTATTACGTTTGAAAAAGTCAGCTTCATCCATTTTAGTAATACTAAGCGAGATAGCATCAAGAATCGCCGGAATACGGTATTCGGCTCTTATCCTGAGCAAGAACATTGAAACAGCGGAAAAAAGTATTTTTTGTCCAAAAATAGTATACAAAATACTCGATTCTCGTAATTTTTTTATACTTGCTTTTTGACTTGTATTTAATTGAGGTTGCTCCGGTTGAATAGGAATATTTATACCTACATGGTTAATTTGTGCTGCCCAATCCTTGAATGGCTGAAGTTCAGTGAAAAACCACTTAAGCAATGCTTTTGTGCCTATTTTAGGAAGTTTAGGATGAGACTCATAATAATCATCCAAAGCTTTATTACGCTCAGTTGGTGAATTAAATGATTTCTTTAAAGCTTCCTTCTGATAATCTTTCAATAACTCAATAGTGCATTGGCTAATCAAATCTAAAGTCGTTAAGTAAGGTTCTGATTGGGTCAAGCTGGGTGATGTGGAAGACCATCTAATGAATCTCTCTTCAAGTACTCTTTCTTCTAAAAGCTTTCTAGGAATCAATGCTGATATTTTACTGTCATCGAGCAATAGTTGAGTTTGTTTATCGATTGATTTCGCAGTCTTGTTTATAACTGTAAAGATATTGCGAGTTGATTTGATTATCTCATCTCTTACAGTTTCGCTTAAGTCTGCATGACCAACCCTACCAAGATTGCCAAATACTAAATAAACCACTGGGATGTCAAAGGTTTCTGAGCAACTGAAATTGTCCTTGGTTTGTTGAGGACTTAAAGGCTCTTTTCCAGTATGGGCGTTCCAATATCTCTTTAGTGAAAGAAGTCTATGTTGACCATCAATCACAATTCTAGCTACGTTCTTATACAGCTTTAAATTAACCCATTTTTCGACAGGTTTTCCCTGACTCCTAACTTCAGAGAAGTCCCAAAATTCTCTTTGGTCATTCGAGTTGGGTAAAAGTACGATTACAATTGAATTAAAAAAGCGAATTCCACCCTGCGCTAGGTAAGAAAATATTTCTGTATTTGCTCTGTTTACATCTAGTTTTCTCTGAACTCGTTCAGAGAAGCTCCAACTATTTTGAATATCATCAGCAAATTGAACATTTTCAACTGCATCACTTTGATCAAGAGTTGTTATGAAGTACCTAACGTCACCAAATTTACCACTGATTGCCTTGTATTCAATTGTCTCTGGAGACTGATCATCTAATTCCATTTTTTAACTCCTCTGTGTATTAAATTTAGGTTGACATAGTTGAATTAATAGGCTTTCCAACTCTCTAGAAATATTTTTGGGACAAGGTAAACAAACGAATAAAAATTCATCATTGGGTCTGAAGTTGCCGTATTTTGAGAAAAAACCATCTTCTCGCTCTAAATGCTGAATAAATCTATCTCTTAAGTTGTTTGCAGTGCCAATATAATCTGGGCGTTGGAGAATACTACATGAGATTAGGAGATTTTTTAAAATTCTTCGTTCTTTAGGCTGAGAAACAGCTTTAATAAATTGCTCCATTTTTGGAGATAAACCAACCGACTCTCCGCAAGTATCGACAATAAACTTACTTTTATTATCTTCCTCAGAAAACTTTGTTTTAAAGACTGTATTTTTTATGCGCGTATCTATATATTCAGATAAGTTATTTTCTGAAAAATCAAATGCATGATATAAAGCATAAATACCTGACGTTTCAGGAAGATAATCTGCTGCGGATATAGTTGCTGTTACTACAGTAAAGTTCTTAAAAAAGTCGTCGTGAACTGTTTCTTCCATAGATATAAATTACAAAAAATGTAGAGCATCAAGCTCGATATCATCGTTTTCTAAATCATCTATTCTATATAGATTAAAAATTATAGCTATTAACAAAAATATAACCATTATGCAGACAAACTTAGCCTTAACATAGTCAGACTTATGTTATGCACTATTTGCTTGAGTACAATTTCCCTTTTTATCAATCTGCCCCTCATTCCTATATCTCTTACAAGGATGCTTTACCAAGAAACTACTAACTAATTTATACCACGGATTTAAAAATTACAGTCTGTAAAAATTACCGCAAAACTAAGCAATCCACGACTTGAGATGATTACTTGCGATGTCTCTTGACTCACGGCTATGCGTCTACGCGCTCTCATAGCCCCAAACCCTCGTACCACTGACTTTTTTTACATCACCATCAATAATCATTAGTTTGGCTTGCTCTTCATTTAAGTAGGTGGGTATGAAAAAACCAAAGTATGTAAAGATAAATAAATACGGAGAATGTATCTACCGAGGTGACTGAGATATGGGCGCTCGTTTAAGGGTATTCCTAACTCGTGAGCAAGACAAAACTCTATTAAACCTCAGAACAATGGATGTGCCACAAAAGGTAAAAGACAGAGCAGAGATAATCAGGTTAAATGCACATGGCTGGTACGTTGACAAAATAGCTGCCCATTTTAACTGGACTCCACAGACAGTGAGGGAAGTTTTACATAAATGGGAAAAGCAAGGTTTAAAAGGGCTTTGGGAACTAGCAGGTCGAGGGGGAAAGGCAAAGTGGAAAGAAGAGGACATAGTATTTTTGGAAGAATGCCTTGAAAAAGAACCACGCACTTACAACAGTTCTCAATTAGCTAGAAAGTTAGAAAGCGATCGCTCAATCAAACTGAGTCCTGACAGATTAAGACGGGTACTCAAAAAAAGGGGATCAATTGGAAGCGAACTTTGAATTTGCCACAAAGGAAAACAAGACCCCATAGCACGAGCTAAGAAGCAAGCTGACCTAGATATGCTGGAATTGTCTGCTGGTGCCGGAGAAATAGACCTAAAGTATCTAGATGAATCAGGGTTTTGTCTGTGGAGCGAACCTGGTTACACTTATTATTTCAAAGGTGAGCAAAAACGCTTAGAACAAAAAAAGCGTCGTGGTCGCAGATTAAGCATAATTGGGTTTCTCCAACCTTTAATCAGTTTTATTTACGGTCTGGTTACTGGGGGTGTTAGTCGTAAATCTTACATCGAGATGATGGAACGCGAAGCCCTTGATGCCCAGAAGGTTGGTCGCATGAGAGTAATAGTACAGGACAACGGTCCAATACATCGATGTCGGGAAGTTCAGCAGTTATGGTCAAAGTGGGAACACATGGGTTTGTACATCTTTTTTTTGCCCGCCTACTGCTCGGAGATGAACCCAATTGAATTGGAGTGGCAGCACCTTAAAAAAGACGAACTATGTGGGCAAATATTTGATGATGAGTTAGATCTCGCTTACGCCGTGATTGATGGCGTTAAAGTTAGAGGAGAAAAGGGCAACTACAGTACAGAACGTATTAAATTTGACTCTAATATCTCTGGTTAAGTTTTCGTTACATAGTTATAAATTTTCCTGCCCACCTACTTATAGCAATTCCAGAAAAAAATGAAATACATGCAATTGTTGGGTAGAATGTCGTGAAACCCAACAATTGCAAGACCTTGATGTGTTGGGTTTCGTTCCTCAAACGCCAGTTGCTTTAAGTCGAGAAACCCGTCCAACGCACTGGCTCCCCAACCTACATCCGTATCATATTTTTTGTGAAGTGGCATTAAGGCTATACCCACCAACTTTCAAAAAATGACTATTAAGCTTGGTTGCATCTTCTCAAAACAGAGAATAGAGGTTCTACTTAATCTTTATTGTTCCCCGTTTATCAAGTAAAAACGTCAACAAAATACAGAAATTATAAAATATATATTTGTAATTTCGAGTGAGAATCTAGCTTTTAAATCAGGATTTTGTACAAAAAAAACTGATGATACTACTGAACTAAATAATCAATAAAAAGGGTTATATTCAAAGTTATTTATTACAAATAACTACTGATGAATTACCGAGAAACAACATCTTTGAATACAGCCCGCACAGCATTTCAAAAAATCTGGGGTTACGCAGATTTTCGCCCACCACAGGGAGAAATTATCAGCAGTTTATTAGAGCAAAAAGATGCATTAATTATTATGCCTACAGGCGGGGGAAAGTCTATATGTTTTCAAATTCCCGCACTGCTACAAACAGGATTAACCCTAGTGATTTCGCCCTTGGTAGCGTTGATGGAAAACCAAGTGCAAGAACTACGTCAGCGCCACTTAAGTGCTGCACTTTTGCATAGTGAATTATCTCCATTTCAACGCCGCATTACATTGCAAGCATTGGAAAAACAGCAGTTAAGATTGCTGTATCTATCACCAGAAACGTTATTAAGTGCGCCAGTTTGGGAAAAACTATCTCAACCTCAGTTACAAATTAACGCTCTGATTTTAGATGAAGCCCATTGTTTAGTGCAGTGGGGTGAGACATTTCGCCCAGTTTATCGCAGATTAGGAGCAGTCAGACCTGCATTGTTGCAGTCAAAACCACCGGGAACCAAAATTAGTATAGCTGCCTTTACTGCAACAGCCGACCCATCAGCCCAGAAAATTATTTCCACAGTTTTGCAATTACAGCAACCGCAGATTTTTCGCCTCAATCCTTATCGTCCTAATTTGCATCCCAGTGTCCGCATTGCTTGGACACCGAGGGGAAGGAAACAAATATTATTAAAGTTTATTCAAAATAGACCACAGCAAGCGGGATTAATTTATGTTCGCACTAGGCGAGATAGTGAAAATTTAGCTGCGTGGTTAGCCGAGATGGGTTTTGCGACAGCGAGTTATCATGCGGGTTTGGGCGCTGGAGAACGTCGGAGGGTGGAAGCTAGCTGGTTGGGTGGTGAAATCCCCTTTGTTGTCTGTACCTGCGCCTTTGGGATGGGGATTAATAAACCAGATGTGCGTTGGGTGCTTCACTTTCACGCACCGCATCTGTTGTCTGAATATGTGCAAGAAATTGGTAGAGCGGGGAGGGATGGAAAACCAGCCGAGGCGCTGACATTGGTGAGTGAACCTACAGGGTGGTTAGATCCAGAGGATAAACAAAGACAGCAATTTTTTCAAGACCAAATGTACAGCCAACAACAAATAGCACAGCAACTGGTGAAAAAACTACCAAAACAGGGAGAAGTAACCGCAATCATCAAACAATTTCCTGATGCAGCGATCGCACTTTCTCTACTCCACAGCAATGGTCAGTTAAAATGGCTTGACCCCTTCCATTATCTTATTCAAGAGAGGGGAAAAAATCAGCCATCAACACAGTTAAATGCTACTCAACAAATGAGTCAATATCTCAATACTAAAAAGTGTCGCTGGCAGTTTTTATTAACAGCTTTTGGTTTCGACAAAGAAGCTGCTAATTGGCATTGCGGACATTGTGATAATTGCCGCAGAATTAAAGGATGAATTATGAAGAAGGTAGGTCTAATCTCTTCAAAATCAGAGATACTAGAAAAAATGGTTAAATGCTCACAAGGGGTCTTTATGATGTCACCAGAAACCACAGCAGCAACCAACCCCAGACAAGAAGTAGTGGATTGGGAAAACCCACCCCAGCCACCTACTGATTTGATTTTTGACGACGGAGAACCATTGGAAAGCAACCGCCACCGCATCGCCATGAATGCTCTAATTCGGTCACTACAACAAGTTTGGGCTGACCGTAATGATTACTTTACTGGGGGTAATATGTTTGTATATTACAGTAGTGCCCAGGTAAAAAATAAGGATTTTAGAGGCCCAGATTTCTTTGTGGTCTTGGATGTTGACGGTAGTTATTCACGTCAAGGTTGGGTTGTGTGGGATGAACACGGGCGTTATCCTGATGTGATCGTCGAATTGTTATCAGAAAGTACCCAAGAAGTAGATAAAGGTACAAAAAAGGATTTATACGAAAGAGTTTTTCACACTCGAAATTATTTTATTTTTGACCCCTTCGATGCCGACTCACTCCAAGGCTGGTACTTAGATGCTTCTCAGAAGTACCAACCCCTGGAATTAGATAGTCGTGGTTGGTTGTGGTGTCAGTCTTTAGGTTTTTATTTAGGAACTTGGGAAGGTGACATCGACCGGGAAACGGCGGTGTGGCTGAGATTTTACGATGCTTCCGGAAATTTAGTGTTACTACCTGAGGAAAAGACAGCACAGGATGCTGAACAAGAACGCCAACGCGCTGAACAAGAACGTCAACGTGCTGAACAAGAACGCCAACGCGCTGAACGTCTTGCAGCTAGGTTACGAGAATTAGGAGAAGACCCGGATATGTTGTAAATACCGGGTTGACAAATATCCCTAAAACTGCTGTAAAAACCTTAAATCACTAGCATATAAACGACGAATATCGTCGATTTGGTGTAGTACCATAGCAAAGCGTTCTACACCAAACCCTGCGGCAAATCCGGTATACACTTCTGGGTCATAGCCTACAGCTTTGAGTACATTGGGATCAACCATACCGCAACCCATTACCTCCAACCAGCGCCCATTCCACTGCAAATCCACCTCAGCCGAGGGTTCCGTGAATGGGAAATAGCTAGCGCGGAAGCGAATCGGTAAATCACCAAAAAAATCTTGCA
Source organism: Fortiea contorta PCC 7126 (assembly GCF_000332295.1). Classification (GTDB taxonomy): domain Bacteria; phylum Cyanobacteriota; class Cyanobacteriia; order Cyanobacteriales; family Nostocaceae; genus Fortiea; species Fortiea contorta. The sequence continues at coordinate 2,581,833 of NZ_KB235930.1, forward strand.
AAAATACCTTAATTGTGCCTTTGAGGTCTGTAAAAGTCAGTCCCTCATCAATAGCCAACAATTCTATTTGATGGAAAACTGCTGAGTGAGTGGCGTCTACATTATCTCGCCGATAAACTCGCCCTGGAGCCACAACCCGGATGGGAGGTTCTTCTTTTTCCATATAACGAATTTGGACTGAGGAGGTGTGAGTCCGCAGCAAATTTCCGTCGGGGAGGTAGAAAGTATCCTGCATATCACGGGCGGGATGGTCGGGCGGAGTGTTCAGAGCCTCGAAATTGTAGTAATCTGTTTCCATCTCTAGCCCTTGGGCTACGGTGTAACCCATACCAACGAATATATCTAGCGCCCGGTCGATAATACCATTGAGAGGATGAATTTTACCTTGGGGGCGATAAATTCCCGGCATGGTGACATCGAGAGTTTCCGCCTCTAGCTGGAGATGAATTTGGGCTGCTTCGAGAGCTGTGCGCTGCTGATCTAGACTAGTTTGCAGAGATTCCTTGACAGTATTGGCGATCGCCCCAATTATCGGTCGTTCCTCTGCACTCATCTGTCCCATACTCCGCAGCAGCGCCCCCAGTTGTCCTTTTTTACCCAGATAGCTAACTCTGAGTTCTTCTAGACGTTCTAGGGTGTCAGCGGCGGCGATCGCTTGTTCTCCTTCTTGTCGCAGTGCTAAAAGTTGCGCCTCTAAATTGCTGGGCTGATTCGTCATGCTAAAAGATTGTTGAGATATTTGTCATTTGTCATTTGTTATTTGTCAAAAGTCCCCAGAGTGGGAATTTTGACAAACAACTTTACCGATACGGCATTGCTCAATTCAAGGCAAGAGTAAAAACCACACCTCTGATTATTAGTTTAGAGGCGATCGGGTGAGTAGAGTATTTTTTGTTGATTACTTGTGATAACAGACGTTGACAATTGACTCATAACTGATGACTAATGACTAATGACCAATGACTCTTGAGCCATGAAATTACTGATTAGCAACGATGATGGCATTTATGCTTTGGGTATCCGCACCCTCGCCAACTGTTTGGCAGAAGCAGGACACAATATAACTGTAGTTTGTCCTGATCGAGAGCGATCGGCAACTGGGCACGGATTAACTTTACATCAACCGATTCGCGCCGAAATTGTTGAGTCAATTTTTCATCCCGCAGTCAAAGCTTGGGCTTGTGATGGTACTCCTTCAGACTGTGTGAAGTTAGCATTGTGGGCTTTGCTGGAATCTCCGCCCGACTTGGTGCTTTCTGGGATTAATCAGGGCGCAAATTTAGGAACTGAGATCCTTTATTCTGGAACTGTTTCGGCAGCTATGGAAGGGCTAATTGAGGGAATTCCTAGCATCGCCTTTAGTCTTGCGAGTCACGTATCGAGAGACTTTCAGCCAGGAGCAAACTTTGCCAAAATCCTTGTAGAACAACTAACAGCACGACCTCTACCAGAATTAATGCTGTTGAATGTTAACATTCCCCCAGTCACAGAGGATGAAATCGCTGGCGTCACCATCACGCGACAAGGAGTGCGGCGCTACGTTGATGTGTTTGACCGTCGCATCGATCCTCGTGGTAAAACTTACTACTGGTTAACTGGGGAAGTGATTGAGGATATAGAACCGCCTCTAGGGTTAAATTTGCCGCAAAATATACCAATAGATGTGCATGTGATCCAGAAAAATTTTATTAGCATCACACCACTGCAATACAATCTTACCTATGCCAGCGGATTACAAAAATTGTCTAATTGGGAATTTCCTTTCCCATGAATCTTTTGATATCTAGTCAGCGTCATGAGGTAATTGAATGCATTGGCGAAAATTTTAGGCTATAAAGTAGAAGCGCTTTTGATCTTGACGATCGCCTAAGCCCAAACAATTAAGGTTTTGTGCCTAATAATACCTCACACCCATATAGAAAACTAGCCCTCAACAGGGTATGCTGTTTTACCAAGTAATTCCCTTCTTTTGCTACTAAATACGATTAGACAGCATACACTGAACAAAATAAGTAACATTTTTTGATTTATCGCCCGCTCAGTCCAGTAAGCAACACCCATGTCAAGGATAGAGAACCAATTCACAGTGCAATTTTGGGGCGTTCGTGGTAGCATCCCCAGTCCAGGGCCACACACCGTCCGTTATGGCGGGAACACCCCTTGCGTTGAGATGCAAGTGGGCGGTAAACGCTTAATTTTCGATGGTGGCACAGGATTACATGTTTTGGGGCAATCTTTATTGCGCCAAATGCCAACAGAAGCCCATCTGTTTTTCACCCACTCTCACTGGGATCATATGCAAGGATTTCCCTTCTTTAGTCCAGGATTTATCAAGGGAAATAATTTTTGGATCTACGGTGCGATCGCTCCTGATGGTTCCACAATTGAGCAACGTCTCAACGACCAAATGCTCCACCCTAATTTTCCTGTTCCCTTGCAAATTATGCAGGCTAATTTGAGTTTTTGTGACATATCACCAGGGCAACCCATACGTATCAACGATATTACCGTAGAAACAGCACCCCTGAATCATCCAGGTGAAGCGGTGGGCTACCGAGTTAATTGGCGTGGTGGCGCTGCTGCTTACATCACTGATACAGAGCATTTTCCTGACAGGTTAGATGAAAATACCTTGCGGTTGGCTCGCAATGCCGATATTTTAATCTACGATTCCACCTACACAAATGAGGAATATCATTCGCCATCAATGCCAAAAATTGGCTGGGGACATTCTACTTGGCAAGAAGCGGTTAAGCTAGCCCAAGCCGCTAATGTCAAAACTTTGGTAATTTTTCACCACGACCCCGCTCACAATGATGACTTTTTGGATCGTGTGGGTGAACAAGCGGTAGCTAAATTTCCTGGTGCAATTATGGCACGAGAAGGAATGATGCTTCAGGTGAGTGTTTCTGTACCGTTATCAGAATCTATTCCCATTAGCAAATATTCTGCTTGAAACAGACAACCAAAGGGATTCTCAATTTTAGATTAGATTGGTGATCGGAAGCTCTCAGCACGAGATATCTCTTGGGCGACACCGCCAAAACTCCAGAAGTAGGATCTTCTCAACGGTATCTCACCGGGTAGCTTGTGCTTGATAGTAAAATAAACCTAAAATCCCAGAATCCACGTGTTAAATTTGTCTCAAAATGGGTGTTCTTTGTGGGTTGCTTCTTCGACAGAATTAGCTCTGACACCAACTGCTGTTGCTCTTGGTAAATTTGATGGTGTGCATCTTGGTCATCAAAGGGTAATTCAACCAGTTTTGCAGCCAGCAAGAAGAGATAAGGCGATGGAGAATGAATACCCGCCACTCCGTGCAGATCAAGGGAAATGGGAAGATGGGGAAAATGTAGTCCCAGGCTTACCCGATCGCTCCACGTCATCGTCCCCAGTAGATAATTTACCTGCACAAGAACGAATATACTCAACAGTTGTCACTTTTCATCCCCATCCCCAGGAGTTTTTTTCGGGACAACCCCGGTGTTTATTAACTCCATTAGATGAAAAAGTTGCACAATTGCGATCGCTAGGGATAGAACAGCTAGTATTGTTGCCTTTCGATAAGGAATTATCGGCTTTGTCTCCGGAAGAGTTCGTGGAAAAGATTCTTGTGCAACAATTGCAATGTCAGCAAATTAGTGTGGGACAAGATTTCTGTTTTGGTAAACAGCGCACTGGTACTGCTGAAGGTTTGCAAAAGCTCGCTGCAAAATATCATATCCCTGTCACCATAGTTCCCTTGCGAACTTATGTAGGCAGTAATAATTTACCAGAAGAGGACAGTTGCGATCGCGTTAGCACTGATCAAGAACCTACCATTAGCACTTCCCTGATCCGCCACACCCTGGAAACCGGCGACATCAAAAGTGCCAATCTCCTCTTGGGCCGTCCGTACACCCTTTATGGTATCGTTATTCCCGGTCAGCAAAGGGGTAGAACCATCGGTTTTCCCACCGCTAACCTGCAATTACCCAAAGATAAGTTTTTGCCCCGTCTAGGTGTTTATGCTGTCCGCGTTTTTATTCTCAGTGATACAGGAGAGCAAAGTGTAGATACTGTGTGTTTGGGAGCAATGAATATCGGCAATCGCCCTACAGTACAAGGTACAGAAACAACAGTAGAGGTACACTTGTTTGATTGGTCTGGTGATTTATATAACCGGAAGCTAGCAGTACAACTAGTAGAATTTTTGCGTCCCGAACAAAAATTTCCTGATTTAGCAGCACTGAAAACCCAAATTCAACTCGACTGTGCGATCGCTAGGGAAGTTTTGAGTACTCAGTGATCAGTGTACAGCATGGAGTGGGAATACTGGCTATGGGAAATGGGGAATGACCCGTATCCCATACCCTATTCCCTATTCCCTAAATCAATGAGAACCAAAATTGACGCTTTAACTGAAAATCTGGCTCAGACTATTGTGGGCAAAATTGAAGCTATACGCTTGGTGCTAGTAGCGCTATTAGGTGGGGGTCATGCGCTACTTGAAGATGTCCCTGGTGTCGGTAAAACTCTCCTGGCTAAATCTCTGGCGCGATCGCTTGATGGCAAATTTCAAAGGTTACAATGTACTCCCGACTTATTACCGACAGACATCACTGGTACAAATATCTGGAACCCCAAAAACGGCGAATTTAGCTTTCTTCCTGGGCCAATCTTTACCAATGTCTTACTAGCTGATGAAATCAACCGGGCGACACCGCGCACTCAATCGGCTTTGTTGGAAGTGATGGAAGAACATCAGGTAACGGTGGATGGTGTTTCTCGCCCGGTTCCTACACCTTTCTTTGTGATTGCAACTCAAAATCCAGTAGAGTATCAAGGTACTTTTCCCCTTCCAGAAGCGCAGATGGATCGATTCATGTTGTCGCTGAGTTTGGGCTATCCTTCAGAATCGGAAGAACTGCAAATGCTGCTAACTCAATCCACAGGAGTGAAGATTGATCAGTTACAACCTTGTGTGACTTTGGCTGAAGTAACTCAATTGCGTCAACTCTGTGCTCAGGTAAGAGTAGAAACCTCTCTACAACAATACATGCTGGAATTAGTCCGGGCAACAAGACAAGATGAGGAAATTTCTTTGGGCGTTAGTCCTCGCGGTACTTTGGCATTACAACGAGCTACCCAAGCTTTAGCCTTTATTTTAGGGCGGGATTATGCGATTCCTGATGACGTCAAATTCCTTGTCCCCCACGTCCTTTGTCATCGTCTGATTCCTAGAAGTGGACGCACCGCTAGAAGTGTAGTTGAGCGGTTATTGCGATCAATTGCGATTCCCTAATTAAGTAGTTGGATGCATTTGACAAATAGTATGTTATCTTTGACCCGTCTTTGATCCGCACCCTACCTTTGTTACTTTTGTTGAGAGGTAGGGTCTTTTTATTGAGGAAGAGCCAATTCGTCAAGACAACGCTGGCGCTATTCCCGCCAGTAGCCCCATTTCTGGGATATGTGGTTAACTAATTCACCTAATCGAATTAACATTGCAGGTGTGATTACTTTTCTCTGGTATTTTGTGGTTAAAACCAAATGTGCTTTTAAATACGTTCATATTTAAACTCCTTTATCGGTACAATACCAGAGAAAAAAGTTTCATGCTGCTAGGCTGTGATCTATATTCTGCTCTGGCATTTTCTCAAAATGTCTACGACGATACCGAAGAATAACTACTGAAGGAAGTTTTGTATCTACTGGTTCATAGACTTCGTAATGACTAAAATCCCAAATATGTTTTTCTTGCCCTTCGCGCCCTACAGTGTAGGTAGTTGCAAGTTCATAATGAGCAATGTGTCTTTCAGTTTTCAAAAACTTATCTACTTATTCTTTGGCAGTTAGTGGACTAATTAAAATAACTCCGCTACGCAAATTAGCTTGAGAGTCAGTATCAAAACATGGCATTTCTACAAAATGCGTGCCGGGGTTTTGCAAGAGTTGTTGTTCACTCATTTTATGTTTCTCCTTGTTTACCTACACATTCAAAAGTCCCGTTCGTTTTTTTGCGAATGTAAGCAAATTCAAGTCCATGTAGACTTATATTAATCCCCTTACCCTGCCTTCAGTTTCACTAAAAGAGCGATCGCATTTACAGAAAGTCGGCTTGTAGCCCACTCCAACGAGAGGGGTGGGAAGAACCTTTGACAGATGGATAACACTCTGAGTAGCGGTGTGCGGTGAAAGTCGCAAGCACGGTGCCGAATGGGAGGGGTGATGCAGTAATCATACGTGTCAATTTAAGCTAAAACCTTTGTCCCCTAGGCGTTTTACCCCACCCCTTAATCCCCTCCCCTTGCCAAGGGGAGGGGTGGTTTTGCGCCAGCAAAGCCGGGGTGGGGTAACGCGGATTGTCATGGTAAGTGAGTGAATCTAAAATCGAGTTCTGACAAGGGTTTCACGTTAAGTTGACACCAATGTGCAGTAATGCACACCTCTACCCTACCCTGATAGTACTGGGCACACTTTAGGATAGTATTGAGAGCGTTTCTGGAAAAAATGAGCGAAAAAATAGCAGCAGTATTTGATGGGAAAGTGTTCTATCCTACAGAACCCATCGCCCTACCAGCACTCACCCGTGTGCGAATCACTGTAGAAATCTTGCCACCTGAGGAACAGGAAAGTGTATCGTTTTTAATGGCGGCGCGATCGCTCAAACTGCAGGGTTCTCCTAATTGGGCTGCCAATATAGACAAATATTCGTGAAGTCTGGATATTCTGCATGAAGTCTGAGGTCTTTCTTGATACATCTTTTGCTATTGCCTTGTCAGCACCGTATGATGACTTGCATAAGCGAGCTGCTCAATGGGCTGGACTGATGGAAACCGCAGGAACACGCTTGGTGACGACACAAGCAGTGATGTTAGAAATTGGTAATGCTTTGTCTAAACAACCCCACCGCCAGGGAGCAGTAATCTTATTAAATGCCCTAACTGCAGACTCGAAAGTAGAAATTGTGCCTTTATCACAGCAACTGTATGACAGGGCTTTTCAGCTCTATTGTGAAAGGCTAGAGAAGGAATGGAGCCTCAAAGATTGTGTATCTTTTATTGTTATGCAATATAGTGGAATTACTGAAGCTTTGACGGCTAATGAGCATTTTCAGCAAGCAGGATTTCGCGCCTTGCTGCGAGAGGACACACCTAACAGTAATTAACAGTTGATGAGTGTAGCTATTTTGGCAGATGTTCAAGGTGAACACAAATGCTCATGACAATTTCGATACAAATTTGTTAAGAATAGTTACAGTAGTCATAACATAAGGCAATATTGATGATGGCAAACTCCCTTGACAACCCGCCACCACATCAGGTAGTGATTATTGGCGGTGGCTTTGGTGGACTGTATGCGGCAAAAACCCTCGCCAAGGCGGCAGTCAATGTTACACTTATTGATCAGCGGAACTTCCATTTATTTCAGCCATTGTTGTATCAAGTAGCCACAGGGACGTTATCACCTGCGGATATTTCCTCACCCTTGCGAGCGGTATTAAATAAAAGTCAGAATACAAAGGTGTTGCTGGGTAAAGCGAATGATATTGACCCAGTAGCGCAAAAAGTTTTTGTCGGCGATGAAGAGATACCTTATGACACCTTAATTGTCGCCACAGGTGCAAAACATTCCTATTTTGGTAAAGATAATTGGGAAGAATTCGCCCCCGGTTTAAAAACCGTGGAAGATGCAATAGAAATGCGGCGTCGAATTTTTACAGCATTTGAAGCTGCAGAGAAAGAAACTGATGCACTTAAACGTCAAGCTTGGTTAACTTTTGTCATTGTTGGTGGCGGCCCGACTGGGGTAGAATTAGCAGGTGCGATCGCAGAGCTAGCATACCAAACTCTGAAAGCAGATTTTCGCAATATCAACACTTCAGAAGCTAAAATCATTCTTTTAGAAGGCATGGATCGCATTTTACCACCCTTCGTACCTGAATTATCACAATCAGCAGCGGCATCTCTGGAAAAATTGGGTGTAATTGTGCAGACAAAAGCACTGGTGACAGATATTCAAAACAATATTGTCACCATTAAACAAGAAGATGGAATCAAAGAAATTGCCTCAAAAACGATATTATGGGCAGCAGGTGTGAAAGCTTCACCGATGGGACAAGTGTTAGCAGCGCGCACAAATGTGGAACTTGATCGGGCAGGACGAGTTATTGTTGAATCTGACTTAAGTATTCACGGTTATCCTGATATTTTTGTTATTGGCGACTTGGCTAATTTTTCTCATCAAAATGGTAAGCCTCTACCCGGCGTCGCGCCTGTAGCCAAACAGCAGGGACAATATGTGGCTACGCTAATTAAACAACGGCTTCAAGGTAATATTTTACCATTCTTTAGCTATGCAGATCGAGGGAGTTTAGCGATGATTGGGCAAAATTTCGCCGTCGTAGATTTTGGTTTTATTCGCCTCACAGGTTTCCTAGCATGGCTATTTTGGCTAGTAATTCACATTTATTTTTTAATAGAATTTGACAACAAATTAGTAGTCATAATTCAGTGGGCATGGAACTATTTTACTCGCAATCGTGGTGCTAGATTAATTACAGGAATTGACGGCAATAGCAATTATTATTCGCCTGATACGAATCAGCAAGCCGTTAAAGCTTAATCGGAGAAGTTTTTAAATACAACTAAAAATACCCGATTTATTGACAAAATCGGGTATTTTTATATGGTTATTAACTGCTATAAATATTATTTTAATTGTGACGGTAAATTAACAATAAATGTTGTACCAAATCCAACTTTACTCACAAAATAAATTTCCCCACCATGCAAATCTACATAATTTTTGACAATCGCCAATCCTAAACCATTTCCTGGGATGTTATCTACATTGCTCCCTCTTTGGAAAGAATTGAATAGGTTTTCTTGGTCAGCTTCAGGAATACCAATGCCTTCATCTTGAATTCGGAAAATCACTTCTCCTTGCACACAAAAAGTTTCCAAACATACTGTACCACCGTGTGGTGAATATTTCACAGCGTTTAACAACAAATTCGTCAGAATATGACGCAACAATTTTTCATCTAAATAAGATATTTGTTTATTTTTGGTTAACACTTGCAAACCGTGTTCGTCTTGCATAGTGAAGATGATATTATGGTGTTCACTAGCAGTTAATTTAATCTCAGTTATGAGATTGTTGCAAAAATTGTATAAGTCTATGGGCGCTGGATTAAACTGAGAAGCGACTATTTCTGATTTACCCATTGATAGTACATCATTTAATAAAGCGTCTAGGTGTTGGACAGAGTTTTGAATATGATAAATATATTCAGTTTTTTTAGCTTCATTTAATTGATGGCTATAATTTATTAGCAATTCAGTGCAAGTAGAAATGTTATTCAAAGGGTTACGAAACTCATGACTAACCATGGAAACGAAATTAGATTTGATTTGTCTATTTTCTTTTTCTTTTTGTAATGCTTCGCGCATTACCATTTCTGCTTGATGTTTGCTGAGAGCAATTTCAATAGTAGTAATTAATTGAGTTTCTGCAAAGGGTTTAAGTATATATCCAAATGGTTGTGTATGTTTTGCTTTTTGCATATTACTTACATCGGAATATGCAGTTAGATAAACAATCGGTATATTCAAGCGAGAAGTAATTTCTGTAGCAGCTTCTATGCCGCTCATATTACCTTTTAACATGACATCCATCAATACTAAATCGGGATGAAATTCTGTAGCATGAGCGATTGCTTGTTCCCCATAAGCAGCAATAGCAAGTACAGTATATCCTGATTTTTCTAGACAATTCTTGATATCAAAAGCGATAATTCTTTCGTCTTCAACAATCAAGATTTTTTCCCTCATTTTGATTACTCTCTATTTTGGCTTTTAGAAGCTAATTTTAAAAACTGTTCCTACTGGATTAAATGTAATACTACCCTCCAATTGTTCTACTAAATTCCAGACTAATTGTAAGCCGAGTGACTGATTTTTGTAGTAGTCTATATCTTTTGGCAATCCTATGCCATTATCGCTAATACTTAAAGAGTATTTATCTGTATATAATTTGGAAAAATTTACATATATATCGCCTTGCTCTCGGTTATTAAAAGCGTGTTTTAGAGCATTGGAAATTAATTCATTAATAATTAATCCACAGGGAATAGCTGTATCTATTTTTAAGGAAAATTTCTCGATTTCTAAATGAATTTGAATATTTGGCTTAACACCATAAGAACAAATTAAATTATTAGTTAATTTCTCGATATAATCAGCAACTTCTATTTTTGCTAGGTCATGAGATTGATATAAATTTTCATGAATCATGGCCATAGCTCGAACTCGATTCTGGCTATCTTGAAAAATATCAATGGCTTTTTCGTCATTAATATATCTAGCTTGGAGACGTAATAAACTAGATATCACCTGTAAATTATTTTTGACACGATGATGAATTTCTTTTAATAATACTTCTTTTTCTTTGAGAGATGATTTAAGTTTGTTTTCTGCTTGTTTACGAGCAATAATATTACTTTCAGTAATGTTACGAATAATCATGATAATTTGCTTTTGGTTTGATAGGATCAATCGAGCTTCAAAGCTTTTTTCTCCTGCTGTTGTTGGCAAGGAATATTCAATGGCTACCAAAGATTTTGTTTGGTTTAGTTGTACAATGGCTTCCTGAAGTTCGTGCCCAACTTGAATTGGCATAATATCTTGTATATGTCTACCGATGAATGATGCAGATGGTAAGTAAAATTCAGCAGTTTCGCTAGTATGGTAGCTCAGAATTATCCCATTATTGTCGAGTCGAAAATAAACGTCAGAAAAAGCTTGAAAAAGTTCTTGTAATTCAGAGTTTGTAAGTAATAATTCTACGTGATTTACTGGGCAATCGCTTATTTTTTCTGTCGATACTTGTTGTAGTTTTATAGATTGTTCTGGAGCTTGATTAACTTGTTTAGCTAACTCGGCTTCTGCTTTTTTTAATGCTAGCTCTAATGAGCAACGTTGAGCAATTTCTAATTCTAATTGTTGTCTGGTTTGCAAAAGTTCTTTTTGTAATTTTACTGTCAAATTTTCTGGTATCACCGCACATGAAAATTGTTTCATATTATTCGCGATCGCTAAATAATGTATACCAGAATGACACATCATATTTAACTTTGCATTTACATCAAAGGCTTGCTCTAAGGTAGTTAGAGGCTTTTTGATTATGTCCATGGTTTTTAAAGATACTAACTTTGTGCTAAATTGATTTAACTGTAGCAAATTGGCATTGTTGAATATACTTAATATCTGCGGTTTTCCTAAAATAACAATATAATTGATAGGCTGATTTTTTCGATTAATAATGACGTTATATTTGGTATTAATTAAGCTAGATATAGTTAATTTTAATTGATGCACGCTTTGATTCAATTCATCTTCTATCTCAACGCTATTACATATATTTTGCCAGCACATAACATTTTTTCTTAGTACCGTGTGGTGAAGAAAAATCAATACATAATTATGAATTATATACTTGAAGATGGGCATAGCGGCAATCTCTAAAGACTACATTAATGCTGTGAATAACATTACTGAAAACAATATAAAAATGACAATTAGTAGGCTAAGATAATTAACCATGAAATATCTAATTAAATTGCTAAATATTATGTAAGCAACGTGCAATTTTTCCCTGATTTACTGATTTCTCGTACCAGAAAAACTGAGTGCACGGGAAAATCAAAAAAAGGCTAAAATCACTTTTGATAATGTGCCATCTATATTCTTGACACCGCTCCCAGATTTTGTAGATTCAATTACCCTAAAATAGGGACTGGAGAGTTGAAACAAATAAAAAAGCGATGAAATATTTTTGATAGTTTATGTCTTGACCCCAACATCCCGGCAGAATTCTCTACTACCCAGAGCGTTACCTCTATATGATCGCCAGCGTGGGATGATAACAAACTTAACTGTGTAAATTTGATGACAAATTAGTAACATTGCTACCCTGGTAAATCAAGTCTAGGTTTTTTTGGCTGTATAACTTTAAAATTGCCAAATTAGCTCAAAAAAACTGGAGTTCATCAGTTTTCTGTAGCTAGATTAAGTCATAATTAATTAGATTACCTCGTGGTTTTTACTTAAATAAAGCGTGGCATTTATAAAGTTTTTTTTAACAAAGTAAACCTTAGTTACTGTACTCAGGGTATTAACTGAGAGATTGAGAAGACTTTGCCAATGAATGCCGAGACTAACTGGGTACTGGGCGCTTTTTTGGTAAAGTTAACCAGTAAATTAGATGTAGGGCGTAAAAAATAAACTGATGAAAGCGATCGCTTCTTGTCTTGCATCTATAGTGAGTGAAGAAAATGGCGTGTGTCTGTGGGAAAGCATTGAACCCAGTCACCAACAACGTATCCAACAAGCCATAGCTCCTGGAAACACTCCCAGTTGTATCGTCTATCCCTCGACCCCAGAACAACTAGCTGCAGTTATCGCCGCCGCACACCATCACAACTGGCGCGTCCTTCCTTGCGGCAACAGTAGTAAAATTAATTGGGGAGGTGTAACCATCGGCGCGGAAGTGGTGGTGAGCACCGAACGCATCAACCGATTGATTGCACACGCTGTTGGTGACTTGACTGTTACAGTAGAAGCTGGGATGAAATTCTCTCAACTCCAGGCTATTTTGGCAGAACATCGACAATTTCTGGCTCTCGACCCCGCCATGCCAGCATCAGCCACCATTGGTGGTATCGTAGCTACAGGTGACACAGGTTCCTTCAGACAACGCTATGGCAGTGTACGTGACCAACTCCTAGGAATCACCTTTGTACGTGCTGATGGACAAATCGCCAAAGCCGGAGGAAGAGTTGTCAAAAATGTGGCTGGATATGACTTGATGAAGTTGTTTACAGGTTCTCATGGCACATTAGGTGTAATCAGTCAAGTAACTTTTCGAGTTTATCCACAGCAAGCAACTTCAGGAACAGTAGTACTCACCGGTGAAGCGGACGCCATATCTCAAGCTGCAGCTACTCTCCGGAATTCAGCATTAACACCAACCCAAGCCGATTTACTATCAACTAAATTAGTCTCTACCTTAGAATTGGGTAAAGGACTAGGATTAATTACCCGGTTTCAAAATATTAGCGAAAGCGTCAAAGAACAAAGCAACCGACTTTTACAAGTAGGAGAAAAATTGGGTTTAAATGGGGCGTTTTATGGAGATGCGGAGGAAGCTAATTTATGGCAAAGATTACCAGAACAAATCCACTCTGCTAACACAGAATCTGTAATTACATGCAAAATAGGAATATTACCCACTGCATCCGTCGAGCTTTTGCAGCAGGTAGAAATAGGGTTAATTCACATGAGCAGTGGTTTAGGTTGGTTACAATTTTCTCATCTTGATCAAGCTTTACAAGTCCGTAGTATCTGCGAAAAATCTGGTGGTTTTTTATCTATTTTGACAGCACCTATCGCAGTTAAACAAAAAATCGATATTTGGGGATACCCTGGTAACGCTCTCCAGTTGATGCGCGATATTAAGAAACAGTTTGACAGCAATAATATATTTAGTCCTGGTCGTTTTGTGGGCGGGATTTGAAACCAAAAACTGCACAGATGCTAAGAACTTGCACAGGAACAGGGGAGAACAAATAATTATGCAAATTGTCAATAATTCTCTAAATAATACGGCAAATGTGAAAAATTTATCAGGCTTTGATGAGCACCATCCACCAGATCCCAAATTGATTGATACTTGTGTGCATTGCGGGTTTTGTCTTTCGACTTGTCCCAGTTATCGGGTGTTAGGAAAAGAGATGGATTCCCCCAGAGGACGTATCTATTTAATGGACGCAATTAATGAAGGGGAAATTGCACTGAATACAGCCACAACTGAGCATTTTGATTCTTGTTTGGGTTGTTTAGCTTGCGTGACAACTTGTCCTTCTGGTGTGCAATACGACAAGTTAATTTCAGCGACCCGTCACCAAGTAACTCGCAATTACCCTCGTACTTTACCTGATAAATTGTTTCGTCAACTGATATTTTCTCTGTTTCCTTATCCTCGCCTTTTAAGAGTTTTACTCGTACCATTGTTGGTTTATCAAAAACTGGGCTTTTCTAAATTTTTTCGCGCCACAGGGTTACTCAATAAACTATCTCCCCGATTGGGAGCGATGGAGTCAATTTTACCGGAAGTTACTCTCGAATCATTTCAAGATAATTTGCCTACTATTATTCCCGCTCAAGGTAAGCAGCGCTACCGCGTTGGGGTGATTTTAGGATGTGTGCAAAGATTGTTTTTTTCTCCAGTGAATGAAGCGACGGTGAGAGTATTGACAGCGAATGGTTGTGAAGTCGTGATTCCTCAATCTCAAGGTTGCTGTGCGGCGCTTCCAGAACACCAAGGACAAACACAACAAGCGCAATCTTTAGCCAAGCAGATGATTGATAGTTTCGCAGATACTAATGTGGATTTTGTGATTATCAATGCCGCTGGTTGTGGTCATACTTTAAAAGAGTATGGTCATATTTTAGCAGATGACCCAGAATATCGAGAAAAAGCTGAGAATTTTGCTGCCAAAGTTAAAGACGCTCAAGAGTTTTTAGCATCTGTGGGATTAACAACCAAACTATCACCATTAACTGACAAACCTGTGAATTTAGTTTATCAAGATGCTTGTCATTTATTGCATGGACAAAAGATTAGTGTCCAACCGCGTCAATTGTTGCGACAAATTCCTGGCTTAACTCTTAAAGAACCAATGGACGCAGCGTTGTGTTGTGGAAGCGCAGGTGTTTATAATATGCTGCAACCAGAAGTTGCTGAAGAATTGGGTCAGCAAAAAGTGCAGAATTTATTAAATACTGGTGCTGAGTTAATTGCTTCTGCAAATCCCGGTTGTACCTTACAAATCACCAAACATTTAAAATTGCAAGGTCACGATATAAGTGTGATACATCCCATGGAATTATTAGATTATTCAATTCGTGGTGTAAAGTTGAAAATCTAGATATGCACCGTCAACTGTGTGCGCCCTTCCAGTAAAATAAGGTGATATGAATTGGGTTGACGTGGAAAAATCTATGAGTCGCAAACCACACTCAACTAAATTATGGATATGGAGTGCTGTAGGCTTGATTATCACTAACTTAGTTGTAGTTGGGATTGTAGCGTTTTTGATTCACAGAGATAGTGTCCAATATCGTCCGAGTCAATCTCCCAACGAGCAAAAACAACTATAATTACAATTCAATCAGATTCTTTCGGCATTTGCAATTGCCAGTTTTCTACTTGAGGAGCAGGAGCTATGATCTGTAAAGACCAATAACTAATCAGCATCAGTACTAAACCGGAAAATACACCAACGGCTAAACCAACCAATAAAGCTGATTTGCGAACAGAGGTAGAGATAGTTGTATTTTCCCGCAAATCTTCATGCTTGAGTTGTGCAGATGCGGAAATTTGCGGACTCGAAACCTCTGGGATTGTGGTGTCGCCCAAATTATCGTTGTCAATGTTATGTGTTGGTAAAGACTGTAGAGGTTTTGGTGTAATATTTACTGATGATGGCACAAGATCGGGCGATCGCTGTTGTGTACAAAGATGGCTAATACCTTGGAGTGCTTCTAGTGCTGCTTTTGCCGATTTGTATCTATCTTGAAAATGGTAGTGTACCATTTGATTAACAATTGCAGCCAACTCAGAGCTAACCGTTGCTAAGTCTTCCCAGATAATCTCTCCTGTATTACCATCTTCTGGTAACTGTGTCGGATGCACCCCTGTGAGAGCTTGAATGGCTATCATCCCCAAAGCGTAAATGTCACTATTCGGACGTGGTTTCCCTCGTTGTTGCTCGCTGGGCATGTAGCCCGGTGTACCGATCGCAATTGTGGTATGTTGTTCAATGGGAACAAAAACTGTAGTCTTGGTTGGGTCTACAACTACTTGATCCCAAATCGGTTTGACTGCACCAAAATCGATTAAAACTAACCGATTATCCCGCTGGCGTCTGATAATATTACTCGGCTTTACATCCCGGTGAATTAGTCCATAACTGTGAACAAAATCGAGAATGCTCAAAATTTCTTGTAATAACTGAAAAACTTTGCTTTCATTCCAGCAGTTTCCTGGCGTCAATTCTACACTCAGTGTATGTCCTTCAATAAACTCTTGTACTAAATAAAACTCTAAATTGTCTTCAAAATCCGCTAAAAGATGGGGAACTAAATCATAATTTTGGAGTTTTTTCAGCGCTGCGACTTCTCGCTTAAACAGTCGTCTGCGGATTTCTGCGGGGATGGAATATCTATTGCTGGGTAAGAAATGTTTGACGACGCAGGTGGGAGTATGGGTAAGGTGTGTGTCTTCCACCATATACGTTTGACAAAACGCACCTTGGCTTAAAACTTGAACAACTTCGTAACGTTCTCCTAGTAACTTGCTGCTTAACATGTTACATTATCTCTGCTAAGTACTCTGTTAACAGAGTATTTACGTGATTCAAATTTAATATATAGTCCCTAAAAATGAACAACTCTAACTTCGCGCCTCTACAAAAAGCAAGATAGTTGAAATTGCATTGATATTCATAATTTACAGGAGACGTTATATATTCTTTATTAAGGAAGCTAGGGGTCAATCTTTCAAAGTCTAATTTGAACTTCATGACGGGAAGTACAGGATGACTAATGATAGCAAAAACAGCGTCTCACTTAGTCAAGATGCTGTGCAAATGATCAGAGGTTTAGTTATTGGTGAATTAATTACCGTAGCCATCATTGGCGGGCTGTGGTTATGGTTAAGACCACGCCTGCAGGTAGGTAACGATGCTCCCTCTGCATCCAATCAAGGTGCGGGTAAGACTTCTGTTGTCGCCGATTCCAATTTCCAAACTGTTACCGACGTTCCCATAGGCACATTTAATTACGGTGGAAGTACTGCTTGGGCACCCATTAGACAATTTGTAGATTCTCAAATTCAGGTGATGCGCCCGGAGTTACAGCTACGTTATGTAAACCCGACTCAGGGTAGTCCTGGTTCTGGCTCCGGAATTCGCATGTTACTAGATGGTAAATTGGATTTCACTGTTTCTTCCCGTCCCTTAACAAATGCAGAACTTGACCTAGCTCACCGGCGGGGTTTTGCACTCAAGCAATATCAAGTTGGTATTGATGGCGTAGCTGTGGTAGTTAACCCGACTCTGAAAGTCCCTGGTTTAACTGTAGAACAGTTGCGGCAGATTTATTTAGGGCAAATTACTAACTGGCGTCAAGTAGGAGGAGAGGACTTGGCTATTGTTCCATTCTCTCAGCAACAAGAGGATGCAGATGCAGTTTTGTTTTCTGATCAGCAAGCTTTGGCTCAACCTACTTTAGGTGCGAGTGTGCAGTACGTGTATTCTACCACAGAGGCACTGCGCCGTGTACACCAAACTCCAGGTGGTGTGTATTATGCTTCAGCGCGGGGAATTGTGCATCAATGTCTGGTTAAGTCTATACCTTTGGGTTTGACTTCTGAGCAGCTAGTTTCTCCTTACCGTGAACCCGCTGTACAGCCAAACCAGTGTCCGCAAAAGCGGAATCAACTGAATACGGAAGCTATTAAAAATGGTAGTTATCCGATGACGACTCAGTTGTTTGTGATTATTAAACAAAATCAGGGTCGGGAACAGCAAGCAGGTGAGGCTTATACTAGGCTTTTGCAGACTGAACAGGGACAAAAAGCGATTGAGCAAGCAGGTTTTGTCCCCGAAAAAAGTCGGGAGTCAGTAGCGAGTAGTGGAAGTTAGATAATTCGTAATTAATTTTTGGGAGTTCTGCTGAAAATAGATATAAATTGATGTGGCAGTTAGATATCTTAAACTTTGGACTCCACTGCTGATTGTGACGCTGTTAATGATTGAGGAAAACTCCAATCGGGACGCAGGTTGGCTGCGTGGCGCAAATAAATGTGATGGATGGGGGCGGAGATTGGCACCTTAGCGTGGATTAAAAACCGGATGCAGCGCTGTAAACTACCTTCAACATGCATTTGTTGCACGTCTAGCATAGCTATGTTATCCCAACCAGGACGCGGCCTGGCGATCGCAGCTGGAAAAATCATGTCCAAATCCCGTGTCACAGAGAAAGTAACACTGATGATATCTTGTGGTTCGAGTTGATTTCGTCTTTCGAGTTCATCTAGCAATTCGGTAACTGCACCTCGGATTGCTTCTATTGTATTTTCAGAAACGGTTGTTGCTCCACGAATAGCCCTCATTTGCCACTCCACGCCCAAATCCTCCTTAATTTGTTAGTTGTCGGTTGTGATTAGTCATTAGTCGTTAGTCGTTAGTCATTGCTTTTAACATGACTAACGACAAACAACAAAGGATGCGTCAAAATTTATGGTCGATATAGCCACAGAGGTAAACCACTGGTGGAAATTTCAAATTCCCACCAATCGATACCAGCCCCAATTCCTGAAGTTAGTTGACGACTCCCTGGTAAAAACCTGCTTAATAAAGGTTTCCGTTCTTCTAGGGTGTAGCATGGGGTCTTCTCAGGATCAAGACCGACCAGTTCTGCTGTCCAGCGCCGGGCGTCTTCTTCAGTTCCCAAGCGGTCTACAACTCCTAACTCTAAAGCTTGTTGTCCGGTAAAGATCCGGCCGTCAGCAAAACTTTTCACAGTTTCTACGCCCAGAGAACGCGCATCGGCTACTGTTTGCACAAACTGCTGATAACTGGTGTCAATCAATTCTTGGAGAATGTTTTGTTCAGGTGCTGTTAGTTCGCGGTCAAAAGCCAAGATATCTTTGTAAGGGCCTGACTTGATGACTTTGAAAGAAACACCGATTTTCTCTAGTAATCTTTCCAAGTTATTTCCGCGTAAAATCACACCAATGCTGCCCGTAATTGTACCTGGGTTAGCCATGATATATTCGGCTCCCATGCCAATGTAGACACCTCCAGATGCAGAAATGTTACCAAAGCTCGCCACAATTTTAGTTTTGTTGCGTAAATGCTTGAGGGCGCTGTAAATTTCTTGAGAATCTCCCACCGTGCCGCCGGGGCTGTCGATGCGTAACAATAAGGCAGGAAATTTTTTTTCTTCTACTGTCTTTAGTGCTTCTAACACACGTTTGCGAGTAGCACTAGCAATCGCACCTGTAATTTCAATCCGGGCAATTTGTTTAGAAAACTTGGGTTTAAAAGGCCAAACCATAAGCAGTCAAAAAACCTCGCAATATACTCAATATTAAGACGCCCGGTGGTCAGACGGACTGCTTTGCTCTGCTCAAAAAAATGATCAGGCATTGTACTACTAAAAATTTTAATGAAAATTTTAGATTTTGCGTGGTTTTTTGTTTGCTATGCTCTCATTGTGTAGGTAAAAATTTAGTATAAAAACTCAAAAACATAGCAAGTTAATGAATTACAGCTCAATTTTACCAATCAATATCGGGGTTGGTTCTTTGAGATATTATTTTTAGATGATTTTTAGTTATCCCATTAAAATGCAGAGATTCAATCTTGGCTAACTAGGAATCAATTCGTAATATTTGACATCTATAATAGGCGTAACTATCAAACAGTGCCCCCACAAAACTGCAAGTCAAGCTGATCACAAAAATGCCGCGCAGGGGAGCACCGCTGCCAAAAGTAGCTAGAAAATGCATAATTTGAGTAGACATCGCTTCAGTTATCCCCTGTAACCCCGGAAGATTGCCGAGCAGGGACAACACCAGCAAAAAACCGCCGACCAAAAGCAGAGGCGCAGCAAAACTGAAAATCACAGTGAGCAGCAGAGAACGGAGAAAGTTGGTAAAAAGGGCCATTTAACGCAAGCTCCGTGAATAAACAAGACAATAGCTGGAGTGCAGCATGTCAATTTCTACAATACGTGCGATCGCTCCAGCATGGTCAAGATGTCAAAAATCTTAAGTTTTCATTAAAGAAATCGTTACTAAATATATTAAATGCAACGAGACACCAACTCGAACAAAATCCCCGTAACCCTTACCACATCAGCCTTCAATCCAGAATCTACCTTTTAACGCCGCTAAAACCCACTCGGAAAATCTGAGAACAGCTTTAAACTAAGTTCATGAACGGGCGTAAAGCATGGGGCATGGGAGAGAAATAACTCTAGACCATAGACCCTTGACTCTTAACCCATAACTTTCGCTATTCTTAAGGCAGTTACCGAGTTAACTGCAAAACATTGAGCGAGACTACAACCCAATCTAGTTTAGGAGCATGGAGTCAGCGGTTGCTGGCAGCAATATTTTTGGGTGGACAAGTACTAGTTCACCTACTCCAGGGAAAAATCCATTGGCGCAACACCAAAGAACAAATGGCCGCAGTTGGGCCAGATTCCCTGTTTATTGCCTTATTAACGGCTGTTTTTGTCGGTGCGGTATTTACCATTCAAGTAGCGCGGGAATTTTTGAATTTTGGCGCGGGAAATATCGTTGGTGGAGTACTAGCAGTAGCGTTGACCAGGGAACTCACACCAGTGCTGACAGCAGTCATCTTAGCGGGGCGAGTCGGTTCCGCCTTCGCCGCTGAAATTGGCACCATGCGCGTTACTGAACAAATTGATGCCATGTTAATGTTAAAAACCGATCCTATTGACTATTTAGTTATCCCTCGTGTCTTGGCTTGCTGCATTATGTTGCCAATTTTAACCCTCTTATCTTTGGTGACAGGAATGTTAGGGGGTTTAATCATAGCCACTAATTTATACAACCTCGCCGACACTACATTTCTTGACTCAGCCCGTAACTTTTTAGGCATTTGGGATATTTGCAGCGCCATGGTCAAAGCTTTTTGCTTTGGACTCCTCACCGCCGTCATCGGTTGCAGTTGGGGGTTAACCACCACAGGCGGTGCTAAGGGAGTGGGACAATCTACCACAGATGCTGTTGTTACAGCCCTACTCATTATCTTTATTAGTAATTTCTTTCTATCTTGGTTAATGTTTCAGGGTGCTGGTAGCGCCCTATTACAAGGAATATAAAGCATTGGCGAGATGGGGAGAGCAGCAAGAAATCACAAATAATAAATGACAACACCCGCCAAATCCTAAAATTAAGAAAGATATCTACAAAACAGGATTGAAGACTGTGACCAGTTCCTTTGCACCCAATTCCACCTCAACTGTGGAACTCAAACCTAGTTACAATATCCCTGTAGTGTTGGTAATAGCCTCTATTCCCCTACTGATAGTCCAACCTCTGCTAGCAGGCGTGTTCGGATTGCTGGGCTTGTTTCTCATGTTGCAAACTGTAACAATACGGCTGCAATTTACCGCTACCGACTTAGACCTTTACAGAGGTGAAAAGTTGATTAGGCGCTTTCCTTATCAAGAATGGCAAGACTGGCGCATTTTCTGGAATGGAATTCCCATTCTGTTTTATTTTAAAGAAGTCAAAAGTATTCACTTTTTGCCAATTTTATTTGACGCCAACACCTTGAGAACTTGTTTAGAACAGCGCTGTCCACGTACTTAGTGTTTGCTTGTGAGTAATGAAAAATTATTACTGAGTACGAAGTCATCAGCACTAGGAGGACAAGTCGATTGTATATTTCTGAAAGCTATTTATTCGCGTCATAGGAATTATCTTATTGTTTATGAATCCCGAGGAATCTCAAACCCCAGAGCAAATAGATGAGTGGTTGGAGCAAACACAACAACAAAACCCGAAAGTTGAGCAACCAGAAAACTCATCAAACACACCACAAGATGAACCCATTTCCCCAGTCGAACCAATAATAGAACCGACAACTGAACTGCTGACGCAGTTGGAATCAGAAGCTGTAGCCTTGGAAGCAGAAATAGAATTAGAGGAAAATACATTAGATACACAAACAGAAAAACAAGTCGCCCAGTTAGAAGATATCAAAGCAGCCCTCAAACAAGAAATCGCTGATTTGCAAACAACCTACAAAAATCTGCAAGCGCAATTGGGCGAAACTCAAGTTTCACTGGGACGACTTGTACAAGAGTCATTATCACAGTTAGAGCAACGCAAACAAGCGCTGCAAATTTCCGTTGAGCAGTTAGAACGCCGTCAAGAGCGCATCCGCAATGAAATGCGGACTACTTTTGCAGGAACATCTCAGGATTTGGCGATTCGGGTGCAAGGTTTTAAAGACTATCTCACGGGTAGTTTACAAGATTTGGCAGCGGCTGCGGAACAGTTGCAATTAGCACCAGCCGTCAAAGAAAGGGAAAAACCAGCTCCAAAAGAAGTTAAGTCAGCGGAACCCCAGACAGGAACACCGCAATTTGCACCCCAGCAGTTTCAAGACACTACCAAACAAATTCGCCGCATCATTGACCAATATCGCAGCCAACCAGATTATTATGGCCCTGCTTGGCAATTGCGCCGCACCTTTGAACCAGTCCATGCAGAACGGGTATCTAATTGGTTTTTTAGTCAAGGGGGGCGAGGCGCTTTGCGGACAATGGGTAGCCGCTTGCAGAATGTGTTGATTGCTTCGGCGACGATTTCGATTCTACATAAATTGTATGGCGATCGCCTGCGTACACTGGTTTTAGCTAATACACCGGAACGTCTAGGTGAATGGCGGCGCGGCTTACAAGATTGTTTAGGCATCGGTCGCCCAGATTTTGGCCCTGATAGAGGTGTGGTATTATTTGAAGCTTCAGAAGCTTTAGCCCAAAAAGCAGACCGCTTGGAGAAAGCAAACCAGCTACCTTTAATTATTATTGATGATTCTGAGGAGCAAATTAGTTTATCATTACTGCAATTTCCTCTGTGGTTAGCGTTTGCACCAGACCCCAAAACAATCAGAAATTATGATGATGATTATTAATTAGTCATTGGTCATTACTAACGATTTTTTTTGCATACGTTCGCTGTGCTCAGTACAAGCTTTGAATTTTGAATTTTAAATATGGCTATTTGGTTGACTTTGTGCGGAACGGTGCTGATTATTGCTTATCTGTTGGGTTCCTTCCCCACTGGATATATTGCTGTTAAGCAATTAAAAGGTATTGATATTCGGGAAGTTGGTTCGGGTTCAACTGGAGCCACTAATGTGTTGAGAACTTTGGGGAAAGTTCCTGGAGCGGTGGTTTTATTAATTGACTGCTGCAAGGGAATTTTAGTGATCGCTCTAGTTTACTACTTGTTCTGCTTTGCGTCTAGCCAAAATTTAATACCACCAACGGTAGATGCTATTATTTGGCAACCTTGGTTAATAACTCTAGCTGGATTCAGTGCAGTACTCGGACACAGCAAATCAATCTTTTTAGGTTTCACCGGCGGTAAATCAGTTGCTACTGGTTTGGGTACACTGTTGGCGATTAGTTGGCAGGTAGGTTTAGCGACTTTGGGCGTATTTGCTATAGTAATTGCTATATCGCGGATTGTTTCTTTAAGTTCCATATCAGGTGCGATCGCTGTCTCGATTTTGATGGTAGTATTTCACCAACCATTACCCTGCATCTTGTATGCTGTCGTCGGTGGGCTATATGTAATTTGGCGTCATCGTGCTAACGTGGAGCGACTGGTGGCAGGAACAGAGCCAAAAATCGGACAAAATCTATCTCCAGAGCCAGAACAACCAGCATAAATTGTTCCCCTTTTCCACATACACCTAATCTTTCCGACTCATAGTCTACAGCGTAGAGGCGTTGCATGGCAACGTCTCTATAATTTTGTGCCGATGGACAAAATTCCAAACTTGAGCACACAATCTGTACACTCCCAACATTATTTGCGTAAGTATATGATAACTTTTCTCTATACGAAAAGCTTGATTAATTTCAACGGCAAACACTTAAGTTATCTGTATATTTCAGACATATGATATACTCCTGACATCTACGGAGTATCGAATAAATTTGGAATGAAAAACAGCACTAACTAAAATTAGTGTCTGAAATACTTTTATTTCCAGAAAATACAATTTGTTCCGTAGCTCTGATTTTCTCATCGTCAAAATGTTGCATCTACAGCGTCTTATGGAATTCTTTTTTCAACTACAATTCTACCAACTTCAACTGACTATAACTATTGCAAGGCGTACATATGACTTTCAATTCTCCAGAACATGCATTCAATGTAGAGACAGGTATCAACATTAATCCTGATAATTCTTCTAGTTTAATTGGTTTGTCAGACACTAATTATTTATCACAACTATTATCTGGTAGTAGTTATCCCAATTATCTAACCCAACCCTTATTAGACGACGATATCATAACTGAAACTTACGCCCAAAATACACCAATTAATTACACTGCTTCTTTTGGTATTCCTGCTAATGGATATGCAAGCGGGCCTGATAAATCAGTTGACGGTTTTGGTTTACAAACTAGTAGCTACTCAGCCGCAACAACTCGATCATTTAGTAGTAGTCCAAGCACCAGTACCGCCTCAACCAACGATTGGTTTAGCGCTAATTTTTTAGATCAACAACTGATTAATAAAACCAGAGACTTAGCTGCTGATGGTCAGTTGAATCGTAATGATATGATAGCAATTTTCCGTGACGCCGAAGACGATTCAATCATTGATGCTAATGAATATAAAGACTTACAAACAATTGTGAATAACGCCAACTATTTCAAGATGGACGACTATGTTCGCGTCCTCTCCAGCAAAGTAGTTTTTGGTACAGTTGCTAATACTAACTACCAAGGACAAGCATTAGGGAACTTGTATGCTGGAAGCAGTAGCACGCAAATGGAAAAGCTGATTAATAAATGGTTTTTTGGTAGCGATCGCCCCAGCACACCTTATACTTATAAATTTGCCGAAGGTTCTCTCTTCCAAAATGGCATCAGCTATCAAGATGTCAGTCAAGGTTTAGTCGGAGACTGCTATTTTCTCGCAGGTTTAGCTGAAACCGCCATCCATTCACCTAGCACAATTCAGAGTATGTTCATCGATAACGGTGATCAAACATATACAGTGCGCTTTTATAATAACGGTGTGGCAGATTATGTGACTGTAGATAGATACTTACCAGTTGATTCTGTTAACGATTTTATTTATGCGAACCAAGCAGGAGCTAAATGGGGCAAATATGATGAAAAGAGTAACGAATTATGGGTGGCTTTAGCAGAAAAAGCTTACGCTCAAATTAACGAATCTGGCTGGATAAATCAAGATAATACTAATTCCTATGCTGGTATTAACGGCGGCTGGGATACAGACGCAATTCGTCATATCACAGGAACTAATGCTGTTAGTTCTCGTGATTTTAACTTAGATTCCATCGTCAAGGCTTATAGCTCTGGAAATCTCCGGGGTTTCTCTTCCAAAGCCAGCGGAATTGTTGATAGTATTGTCACTGGTCATGTTTATGTTGTTGTAGACTACAATTCTGCTACCCAACAATTCACTCTCTTTAATCCTTGGGGAACTGAAGGAGGTTGGTTGAATGGGAAAATTCTCCCTGGTTTTGTGACAGCATCAATCGATTTTTTAAGAGCTAACTTCTCGCAATGGAGTTATACAGCATAAATAAAATTGAATATTCCTCGCCTCTTGGTAAGCGAGGAATTCAATCAGAGGAAATTTAGATATAAAATGAAAATATTTTGCTTATTCATACCAGTATTTTTCTTATCTTTTGCTGGTGAGTTTATTCCGCAAAAAATAGCAGATAATCAGTTTTCAAATATGGCGGCTAAACCAATACCAGAATCTGCAAATATCAAGGTCGTTAAAGTCACTTTATTAGCAAGAGAAGAGAAAACACCACCAATGGGAGAACCATTAAACCCCCATCGAGATATCGGTTTTGCTTCCGTATTCATTCGGTTAACTAACTTGCAAGCATCAGACGCTAAAATTACGATTAAAAATATTAAAATAGTCAATTCCTTCAGTGGTAAACTGCAAGAATTTAACTTTTCTCCCCAAAAGATTATCTTGCATCCCCTAGAAAATTCCGAACAGGTATTTCACTTGAAAAATAAAACCGGATATTCAACTACAGCACCAATGCAAGCAATTGTCACTTATCAAATAGGAAACTTGATAAGTGAAAGCAAATCGGCTGTAACTGAGGTGATGCGTCCTTAGTCAAATAATTGACATTGACATTTCCAAAAACAAATAGGAATTAAAACTTAAAGTTGTTAAAATGTAAAGATATGATATAGTAACGTCTCTACATTATCCTGGTTTTATGGGACAGCCAATTGTTGCAATTATCGGACGCCCAAACGTGGGCAAATCCACCCTGGTTAATCGTCTCGCCGGGGAACAAACGGCGATTGTCCACGATGAACCAGGAGTAACACGCGATCGCACTTATTTATCAGCATACTGGAACGATCGCGAATTTTTGGTAGTAGACACAGGTGGATTAGTCTTTAATGATGATACCGAATTTTTACCCCTGATCCGCCAACAAGCGATGATGGCACTCAGTGAAGCCAGCGCCGCCATATTCGTCGTTAACGGTCAAACCGGGCCCAACCCAGCCGATGAAGAAATCGCCGAATGGTTGCGTCAACAACCAGTACCCGTACTCCTAGCAGTCAATAAATGCGAATCTCCTGAACAAGGCTTAATTCAAGCTGCAGAATTTTGGGAATTGGGATTAGGTGAACCATTCGCCATCTCCGCAATTCATGGTAGTGGTACAGGTGAGCTACTTGATGAGTTAATTCAATACATCCCCTCCGCCGAAGAAATACCAGAAAATAACGAAATTAAAGTAGCAATTATTGGTCGTCCCAACGTCGGTAAATCAAGTTTATTAAACTCTTTCGTCGGTCAAGAAAGAGCAATTGTTAGTCCCATTTCCGGCACAACCCGCGATGCAATTGATACCACAATTGAACGCAACGGGCAAACATATTGCTTAATTGACACCGCCGGCATTCGTAAAAAGAAAAGCATAGAATACGGCACAGAATTCTTTAGCATTAACCGCGCCTTTAAAGCCATCCGCCGCGCCGATGTAGTTTTATTAGTACTAGACGCTGTAGATGGAGTCACCGAGCAAGACCAAAAATTAGCCGGGCGGATTATTGAAGAAGGTAGAGCCTGTATCATCGTCGTCAACAAATGGGATGCTGTCGAAAAAGACTCATACACCATCTACGACTACGAAAAAACCTTGCAAGCACGGTTACATTTTACCGAATGGGCAGACACAATTTTCGTCAGCGCCTTAACAGGACAGCGAGTAGAAAAGATTTTAGAGTTAGTGAATACAGCCGCAGAAGCCCACAAACGCCGCGTCACCACATCAGTAATTAACGAAGTCTTAACAGATGCTGTCAGCTGGCATTCCCCACCAGCTTCGCGGGGTGGACGCCAGGGTAAAATCTATTACGGTACACAAGTTAGTACCCAACCCCCAACCATCGCTCTATTCGTCAACGAAGCCAAACGCTTCAACGAAAACTACCGCCGCTACATCGAAAGACAATTCCGTCAACACTTAGGATTTAAAGGTACTCCCATTCGCTTACTCTGGCGCAGCAAAAAAGTCCGGGATGTTGAAAGTGGTAATCTCAACAGAGCCACCCGCGTCAAATGAAGGATGAAGTGTGAAGTATGTAGACGCGAAGCGGCTTGCCGCAGGCTAGTATGAAGGATGAAGGATGAAATGATTGCACCGATTTTTAGAATGGGGTGGGTGCGGCTTTTTGCAAACTTCTCCTGTTGGAGACAATACGCGAACAGAGTAGAGACTTAGTTAGTAAAAAATCACAAAATGCATAGATCATTACGGTTCAGATGAGATAACTTGGGCATGAGAAACCACAACCCCAATGACCTTAACTCAACTATATTGAACTATGGATCTACTGCGATCGCTACCCCTAGGACTTTATCTAGAACAACCCCAAACTTGGCTACACAAAATTGATCCCCGTGTCAAGTTTGCTTGGTTGATGAGTTTTCTCACCAGCTACACCTTTGCTACAAACGAGTGGCGTCTCCTACTAGTAGCCGTATTGATTATCGTCACCCTAGTCGCTAGAATTCCTCAGCGAGTCTGGAAGCAGCAGATGGTTTGGCTGTTAATGTTATCATTTTTTGTCTTCATAATTACCGCTGCTTCCCCTGATGGACTAGGTATAGATTATCAACCACGCCTACCCACTAACGAACAAGTCTTTACCCAACCATCAACAACCAACACTACTCAGCCCATTTCCAAAGCAATCATTAACAACCAAAAGTATAGCTATACTCTCTTTCAGGCAGGCCCAGTCAAAGTTACTCGCCGTTCTTTAGATTTGGCAGTCCGCCTGAGTACAATTCTATTTACTGTAATTTATAGTACTAACTTATATTTACTCACCACAGCACCAGAAGAGATTACCTCTGGTATTGAAAGCTTAATGCAACCCCTGCGTCGCCTCAAGTTACCAGTAACCGAAATTACCCTAACTTTAACTTTGTCCCTACGATTTATCCCTCTAGTTTTAGAAGAAGTACAAAACCTCATCCGCTCCGTGATGACAAGAGCGATTAACTGGAAAAAGCTAGGATTAAAAGGAGCAGTCAAACTGTGGATGATTGTGGCAGAAAGGCTCTTAGAAAATCTACTCCTACGTGCAGAGCAAATGGCCAACGCCATGATGGTACGTGGTTTTACCAGTCCCAACGGACATCGTGTAGTGTGGCATGACTTACGACTACAAGCTAGAGACTGGTTAGCCATTGCCGCTCTAACTTTATTTTGGGGCGTGCGCGTAGTTTCAGGAAATAGATTTTAGCACAATCTGCCAACAACGCATATTCGTGGTGTCGCAACAGTCCCGATAACTCACATCAAGTCACGTTGTTCGACGCCGAGGAGTGTGGTTTAAAAAGCGCTCCATACTCTGTTCCGCTAGAGCCGCAATAGTAAGTGAGGGATTCGCGCAGGCTGTTGAACCCGGAATCAGCGAACCATCCATCACAAACAAGTTAGGATAACCAAACACGCGCCCGTAAGCATCGCACACTCGCCCAATTGTTGCACCACCAAGAGGGTGTGCAGTGCTACTGTAATCAGGTAATCCAGCTAGACTTGTACCATTCGCTTGGTTAAGCCTTTGGTATGTGTGCTGGAGAGCCTGAGCATTTTTTTGACTATCGAGTGAGTTGATAGGCCAGAACAAATCTGCAGACTGTGTGGCACTATTGTACGTAAGATAGCCATCCGGTCGAGAAATTGCCTGACCAAGAACCGGCAGAATACCCTGGGGAACGAAAGGAATTGCTTGAAACGGTTCGAGTATCAGCGGCGCGATAGGGTTGTCGAGATCCTCAATTGATATCACCCCTGGACTTCCCTGTGTTGGATTCGTCTGACCAGCATTAATCATTAAGGTAGTTGAATCAGAATTCGTTCCCCAAAACTTTCCTACTTGGTTATTTAAGCGCCGTAATGTGCGATGAGATTTAGCACGCAGCAACAGTTCAGTAGTGCCAATGGAACCAGCCGCTAAAAACAGATAGCGACAAACAAAGGATTTTTGGGCAAGTACTATTCCTTGCTCGTCGATTTGATTACAGACAACTCGATAGCGCCCACGATCTGATTCTCCAACTGTAGTGACTACATGTAAAGGTCGAATTTCCACATAGCCAGTGGCTTGAGCCATACTCAGGTAGTTGCGGTCTACAGAGTTTTTAGCACCACTATTCGTACCATAGTACGTTTGACCTGCGGTAATGGAAGCAACCTTCTGACCAGCAATTTCCTGGCGAACAATATCCCAATCAAAGGCGACGTCAATTTTACTTGCTGTTAAACCTGCCTTAGCAGCTTGCTCTAAAAGGATACGACTTGCCAAATAGGATT
Organism: Fortiea contorta PCC 7126; assembly: GCF_000332295.1. GTDB lineage: Bacteria > Cyanobacteriota > Cyanobacteriia > Cyanobacteriales > Nostocaceae > Fortiea > Fortiea contorta. The sequence goes on from NZ_KB235930.1 coordinate 2,611,579, forward strand.
CACTTTGTAGAATATCATCTGGAATCGGCGATGCCTTGAGGATAGAGCGCACCCGTGGGAAATAAATCTGATCCAATTTGGAGTAGTTAATGGTGCGCGGAAAGACTTTGTAGAATAATTCTTCCGTTGGTTGATAAGTAATACCGCCATAAACAAGAGAACTACCTCCGACACCTGCTCCCCGATATGCATTGATACCATTGCCTCTTTTGACATCAAGTACACCGATGTATACATTAATAGGGATTTCTGGAACTGGCGCGGGTAAAACTGTCGTGGGACTAAGCCAAGCAGCACGACCATCTGGCTTATCTGTTGTAGAAAAAGTATTGCCTGAGTCGGTAATTTCCCATCTTCGTCCCCGCTCCAATACAATTGTTTCAATTCCTGCCTGACCTAGGCGCAATGATGCAACTGCACCACCAAAACCGCTACCAATTACTATTGCCTCGACGTACTCATCGACTTCAGTTGCAGAAGTTGCAGAAGTGCGAATAGTGGACACACCAAAACTTGCCGCCGCCGCCGCTGACGCTTGCAGAAATCGGCGACGATTGAGCATTTGAGACATACTTTATTTCCTGAGTTTTCTAGGATGTGTTGGCACTGTTGTAAATCTTCGGCAGTGACTTTTAATTGGTAGGATGTTAATTGATTTACAACAATCATTAGTATGAATATCAGATTCATCCTCAGTAAGCAATAATGCTCATTTGTGTAAAATTACGCAAGTCTTTTATTAAAAAAAAGATTAAATTTTTTGCCTAGCGATCGCCATTTTCTCGAAAAAAGCGTCATCAAACTCAAATACCAAAAAACTACTTTTGATGGCTCAACAAATAATTTCAGGCGAATTGGTAACTGGGGAAGTGTTTTTATCAATGAATTGCTGACAATTAAGCGATATAGTTATGGGATGCATCTTGCCAGCAAAGACAAAAATCGCTTAAGATGCGATCGCACTGCCGTTAATTTGATTCGTGCCCTCTTCCCTAGTAGTAAGATCGCAGGGTCTACCAAAATCCGCTGCATGGAAATCATTGAACAACCAGAACCTCCACGAAGCATCTGATTTTAAGGTTCTTGTAGCTACTGAAATTGGCGGGCTATAGAGATTCTCGCACAATCGAATCTCCACGAATGTTTCTTTTCGCTGAACATCACATTTCCAGCATTTTTGCAAGAGACTCCACAAGTTGCACTCAAAAAGAACACTGAACATCTCTTTCCCTAACCGTTAACCCCTCACCTCTTTTTCCAGGCGTCTATTGTCGCCGACAACGATCATAAGCGAGAATGGTGAAGAATCTCTGCACAAAGCTCAAGCAAAACTGGTGGTAATTCCCATGCTGAATCATGACTGAATCATGAACAATGAGGAAAATGAGGCGGGTCAGGGAAATTAATTCTCAATTTGCTCCCCATCTCCCCCCATCCCCCCATCGACTCGGAGCATGGAGTGTAAATTTTTATTTGTTGATTAAAAACTAGATCAAGGTCTTCGTCACCGCCCATAAACGGCAAACATTGCTAATTTTCGCGTAACTCTGTACAAATATTCTGATGACGGCAAGTAATTATCGTCTCAATGTTTGTACTTAACTGCGAAAAGATATAGATATACTTTTACCTTGACTACTCAATGAATCCAGAAAACTCAGAAACTTACATAAATCATCCGACTTGGGGTTTGCTCTACAGAATCTGTATGGTTGATGAAAACCAGGATTTATTCACCACACTTTACGCTCAACGCTTATTTTTTCTGGTGACAAACGACATCAAAGGAATTAAATTCCAGTCCATAGGACGTACAGAAGCTAGAATGATGTTGGAAAATCGCTTACGTACCTTGCGCCGCAGTGGACAATCTCAAGAGTACGATCAAGTACAGAGTGTTTTCCAACGCACCTTCCAATGATCAGTTCGATTAGCGAACGTATTGTCAAAATCCGCTCGGCGCTACCACTTTCAGTCCGGTTGATTGCAGTTAGCAAGACAGTTCCTGCGGAGATCATACGCTCTGCTTATGCCGCAGGAATTCGTGATTTTGCTGAAAGTCGCATTCAAGAAGCCGCCGCCAAACAAGCCGAATTACAAGACTTATCTGATATTACCTGGCACTTTATCGGGCATTTGCAAAGCAATAAAGCCAAAAAAGCCCTGGAACAATTCCAATGGATTCACTCCGTTGATAATTTGTCCTTAGCGCAGCGCTTAAATCAATTAGCACAGCAACTGGGGGTCCATCCCCAAGTTTGCTTACAAGTGAAGATTCTCCCTGATCCCCATAAATCAGGTTGGAGCGTACCAGAACTGCTGGTTGACTTACCTGCAATTAATCAATGCAAAAATTTACAAATTCAGGGTTTAATGACAATTCCGCCTTTAGGATTGGATAATGCGGAAATTTTAAATGTGTTTAATAGCACCCGTCAACTGGCAAAAGAAATTCAACAGCAAAACTGGTCGCACATCAAAATGGAGCACCTCTCAATGGGGATGTCAGGTGACTACCACCTGGCGCTGCAAGCAGGGACAACGATGGTAAGGTTAGGAACTATATTATTTGGCGATCGCTCTTAAGAGATTTTTCGGTTTTTTTGGTTTATTCACAGCCCCACTAGCGATATAATTACGAGGAATCCTATCGCTAGATAGTTAAATAAATAACAAAAGACCCAGTGTTAACAAAACCAATTACCAAAAAAAAGTTGGAAAAAACTACCGTTTGCAAAAACAGTAGGATATAATCTGGACTCATCGTTGCATCTTTTCGGCAATGCCGGGATGTAAACGAAAACATTTAATTATTGCCAAAGCCTGTAATATGGGCTACAACTAGCAAGAAAATTGCTAAAAAAGCCGCTCATTGTAGCGATCGCATCTGGTTAAAAAGATTTCTAGCCAGATACAAAGATATAAGGTTATTTGCACCAGGAGCGTACACAATGAACAATATATTTTCCAAGCTCAGAGACTTTGTGGGTCTAAATGAGCAAGTAGAATACGAATACTACGAAGACGAAGCCGAGACAGATAACTACCAAACTCTTTATCAACAAGAGAATCCCCCAGCCGCAGCACCAGAAGCAGCCACGGCAAATCGACGTTGGCGGGAACCCGTGCCTACAATGGAAAACGATGTTGCAGCAACAGGTTCAAAACCAATGGGGAATGTGATCGGTATGCCAGGAGCAATAAACGGAATTTCGGAAGTTTTAGTTTTAGAACCACGCACCTTTGAAGAAATGCCCCAGGCAATTCAAGCACTGCGTGAGCGCAAGTCAGTAGTATTAAATTTAACTATTATGGATCCGGATCAAGCTCAACGAGCTGTAGACTTTGTTGCCGGTGGTACGTATGCACTAGATGGACATCAAGAGCGCATTGGCGAGAGCATCTTCTTATTCACACCCAGTTGCGTGCAAGTTAGCACCCAAGGTGGAGTGCTCCATGAAGTTCCTCAACCTCCAGCCCGTCCCTCACGTACTCCAGGCGTAACGCCAAATTGGGGCAACGAAGCTAATCGGATGGCACAATAAGGTTAAACTAGTCGAGAGTCAAGAGTCTCAAGTCAAAAGTCCAGAGTTTTAAATTTTTGACCAATGACAAATGACCAAAGACCGTTGACCATTGACCATTGACGTAATGACTATTAAATTTGGCTTAATTGGCGGCGGGGTAATGGGAGAAGCTCTATTATCCCGCCTTATTGCACGGAAAATTTATCAACCATCACAAGTCATAGTCAGCGAACCGCAACCCGCACGCCAAAATTTCTTGCAGCAACAATATAATGTAGCGGTAACGACAGACAATAACCAAGTTTTCACGGAAGCAAAAGAAGTAGTATTATTGGCAGTTAAGCCCCAGGTATTTAGTGCGATCGCCCAAGATTTAGGGGACACTAACATAGAAATAGACCAACCCTTAATCATCTCCATCTTGGCAGGCGTACCCTTAAGCCAGATAGAATCAGCCTTTTTGCAATTTCCTGTCATTAGAGCCATGCCCAACACCCCGGCTACCGTGGGAGCAGGAATCACAGCAATTTGTTCAGGTGCTTACACCAACAGCAAGCACCAGCAGATAGCCCAGCAAGTTTTTTCCGCAGTGGGAGAAGTTGTAGAAATCCCAGAAACACTGATGGATGCAGTCACCGGATTATCTGGAAGTGGCCCAGCTTACGTTGCACTCATGGTAGAAGCCCTCGCCGATGGCGGAGTAGCCGCAGGTTTACCCAGAACCATCGCCAATCAACTAGCCTTGCAAACCGTCCTGGGTACAGCCAAACTTTTGCAAGAAACTAAAATCCATCCCGCCGAACTCAAAGATCGTGTTACCAGCCCTGGTGGTACAACAATTGCAGGTATTGCCCAACTAGAAAAAGCAGCATTTCGCTCCGCTCTCATCGAAGCCGTAAAATCAGCCACCGAGCGATCGCAAGAATTGGGAAAATAAGATTAGGGGTTAGGGGCTGGGGGCTAGATCAGAATTTTTTGAACTTCTCGCTCCTATCTAACCCCTCGTCCCTCACCCCTCAATATTTCCTATGACTATCGAACGTGTTCCGCAAAAACACTACCCCAAAGCTGAGATTGGGCGACGGGGTATGGCATTAGCGCTGGATTTTCTGGGTGTCTGGTTAATCAGTTCTTTCTTGGGCAATAGTAGTTCTGGGATTCAATTTATCCAAATTTTCGTATTTGCGATCGCTTGGTTGATTTTACGAGTATTCGTCGTTTACAACAACCAAGGACAGAGTTTAGGGCGTTGGGCTTTTGATATGAAGGTGCTGGAAGTCGAAGCCGGCGAAATTACTGGCAGAATTCCCATCTTGCAAGCACTCCTAAAACGAGAAGCAATCATTGGTGTGGGTGCGCTTTTAGTCTCTATTGCCTTGGGCAACATCAGAGCTAATCCCACTGCTATACTGCTAGTACTTCCCTTGGCTGTTGACTGTGGTACAGCTTGGTATGATCCTGTCCAGCATCAAGCCTTGCATGACCGCTATTCTGGAACTATCATAGTTTCGTCGCGTCGCGGCTATGCGCTCGATCTAAAAATTCAGCGATTAGTTGAAAATTGGCGGCGCAGTATGAGAAGATAGTTATTTGTGTTAATTCTCTTCAGGCTTTACGGTTTGTAAGATTATGGCTAAAAGCAAAGGTGTCCGCATAATAGTGACACTAGAATGTACCGAGTGCCGCACCAATCCGGAGAAACGTTCTCCTGGTGTTTCACGATATACAAGTACCAAGAACAGACGCAACACCACCAATCGGTTGGAACTCAAAAAGTTCTGCACCCACTGCAACAAACACACAGTCCACAAGGAAATTAAGTAACGATGAGCTATTACCGTCGGCGTTTGTCCCCGATCAAACCCGGAGAACCAATCGATTATAAAGATGTTGATTTGTTGCGTAAGTTTGTCACCGAGCGAGGCAAGATTTTACCCCGCCGTATCACTGGGCTGACATGCCAACAACAAAGAGACTTGACATTAGCAATAAAACGTGCTCGAATTGTAGCTTTATTGCCCTTTATCAATGCAGAAGGCTAGAAAAATTTGGGATTTTGGATGAGCGAAAAAAGCAACATTTAAATGGAAATTTAGCTTGATTTTTTTGAGTCCAAAATCTCAAATCAGAGTATTTTAAAATTTGTGCCAACACAAAAATCAGGGAATTTTGGATTTAATCACTGGTATTGAATCCGAAATCATGCCACTTGCTAAAACTTTGGTTTGCAAAGCAACGCAGTGGCTTCAAAATCTAAAATATAAAATTACAAAAGTGCGAGAGCCGTGGAGAAGGGGACGCTAGTTGAATTTAGGGTTCAAGGCGATCGCCGTCTGGGAGTTGTGGATCGTCCAGACGGCAAAACCCGTTGGTTTGTGGTAGATGAACGCGGTCAATCCCACAGCCTCGCGCCTAGACAAATTACTTATACAGTCAACGGACAAACATACAAGCCATCAGACATTGACCGCTTTCTGGCACAAGTCAAGCCATATTTAGATCCATCTAGCCTAGAAGTGGCTTGGGAATTACTAGTGACAGAAGATCAAACAGTCACCCCGTCCGAGATGGCTAATCTCCTGTTTTCGGAATCAGACGCATTTTATTGTTACGCCGCTCACTGCTTGTTATCAGACGATAAACTCTATTTCAAACAAAAAGGCGACGCCTATGAGACACGCACAGAAGCTCAAGTAGCAGAGCGCAAACACCAGTTAGAAGTAGAAGCACAAAAAGCTAAAGGACAGCAGGAATTTTTAGCACGGGTAGACCAAGCCCTTAAAGGCGAAGCGGTAGAATGGCAACGCCACGATCGCCAGCGTTTAGAAGGGCTAGAAAAATATGCAGCCTTAATGGCGGATATCGTGCGGATGGGGGTAAGCTTTGACTCACTGTCCCGGGCTTATCCACCACCAGCCCCAGTATTGGAAACTATGACCATGCTGGGGCGTTCCGCCACTCCCCAAGGAGCTTTTCAACTGTTGGTAGACTTGGGCTGGTGGAGTAGCAACGAAAACTTATTCCTGCGGCGCTCGTCAATTCCGGTTCAGTTTCCTAGCAAGGTATTAGAAGTGGCGCAACAGCGTTTAGATTTACCACCATCCGATGAAGATGGGAACCGCTTAGATTTGACGCACCTGAAGGTGTACACAATTGATGACGAAAGTACAACCGAGATCGACGACGGTCTGAGTTGGGAATCACTCTCCAATGGACAAGAGTGTTTGTGGGTGCATATCGCCGATCCGACTCGGTTGTTAGCACCAGAAGACGAACTAGACCTAGAAGCCAGAAAACGCGGTAGTACAGTTTATTTACCTACGGGAATGATTCCCATGTTCCCGGAAGTCCTGGCTACCGGCCCCATGAGTTTAGTTCAGGGGCGGGTTTGTTGCGCCCTCAGCTTCGGAGTTGTTTTAGACCAAACTGGAGCCGTAGCCGAATTTAATATCCATCCCAGTATTATTAAACCCACCTATCGCCTCACCTATGAAGATGTAGACGAAATGTTGGAACTGGGCGTCGAGGGAGAGCCAGAAATTGCAGCGATCGCTATCTGGGCCAAACGGCGCAGAACTTGGCGCTACACTCAAGGCGCCATCAGCATCAACATGCCAGAGGCGATGATTAAAGTCAAAGGCGATGATATCAGCATCGATATTTTAGATGATTCCTCTGCTCGACAATTAGTAGCAGAAATGATGATCCTGGCGGGAGAAGTCGCAGCCCGCTACGGTCAAACTCACAACATACCCCTACCTTTCCGAGGTCAGCCACAGCCAGAATTACCCCCCGAACAAGAATTAATCCTGCTTCCAGCCGGATTTGTGCGCGCTTGCGCTATGCGTCGTTGTATGCCTAAGAGTGAAATGAGCATCACTCCTGTGCGTCATGCGGGTTTGGGTTTGAACACTTACACTCAAGCCACTTCACCCATCCGCCGCTACAGCGACTTACTCACCCATTTTCAGCTCAAAGCCCACCTACGGGGTGAAGTTCCCCCCTTCTCTGCTGAACAACTCAAAGAAGTGATGATGACAGTCACCAGTACTACCCAAGAGGTGACAATGGTAGAACGACAAACCAATAGATACTGGGCTTTGGAGTATTTGCGTCGTCATCCAGAGCAAGTTTGGCAAGTTACCGTTTTAATGTGGTTGCGAGAAGACAACAATCTGGCGCTGATTCTGTTAGAAGATTTGGGCTTACAATTGCCAATGACTTTTAAGAGAGATGTGAATTTAGGTGAACAGTTATTAGTGAAAGTGGGACTTGCTGATCCACAAAAAGATATGATTCAGTTTCAAGAAATAATTTATCAAGAAGCTGTTAATTGAATATAAAAAAAAGGGAACAGGGAACAGGGAATAGGGAACAGGGAAACGTTTTTTACCCACTTTGAAAAAAAAGAACGGGGAACAGTGTTCCAACGAATAGTGTTGATGGGGTGAAACTGCAACGCCCACAATTTTGCATGATATGAAAGTGTTATTTTTATTCCATTGTTGCCTTTTGCCTACCGTAGCCGGAAAATAATCATACCAATGGTTATTTTATGTCTCGATGGTCAATGGTATTGTGATGGGCGATGATCAAATCTTAAGTAAGTTATAGGATTTAATTATCAATCTTTCGTGACTTATGTCAGAATTTGCTGTGTGAAAAACGCTCCAATCGTTGATTTTTCGTTGCGAATTGATTTTTTTTGCAGATATTGGTGTTTTAGAGCCTAGCGAATCTACTTTTGGGGTGTACTCTCAATATACAGTCACTTTTACCAAGAACCGTAGTTAAAATTTACACCTTGAGGCACATAACATGATAAATTATGCTGATCAACTCACAGAGCAATTTTTTCAGCACCAAGATTTAAGTGGATGTAATTTCAGGGGAATTGACCTCAAATCGTTTGATTTAAGCGGTGTGAATTTGACGGGAGCGGATTTACGTGGAGCTAATTTATCTGGCTCCATCCTCGTCGGTGCTAATCTGAGTGGAGCTAATTTGACAGGCGCTAATTTGAGTGAAGCAAATTTAACTAATGCGGTTCTTAGCCAAGCGAATTTATGTGGAGCTTTTTTATGGCGATCGCAGCTCAATTATACTCATCTTTGGGGCGCGTCTTTGTGTACAGCGGATTTAACTGCGGCTGACTTGACTGGAGCCAAATTAGTAGAAGCTTCTCTAATTGAAGCTATTTTGGTCAGAGCTAATCTCACGGGAGCCATGCTCTGTGGTGCAACACTAGTAGAAGCAGACTTAACTAATGCTAACTTAACTGGTGCAGATATGACTTGGGCAAACCTAACAGCAGCCAATTTAAACCAAGCACAGTTGAGTCAAACTAACCTGACTTATGCTAAATTGCACAATACAATCATGTCTGACGGCACAATTAAGTATCCAGAGATATTTTTTTTGGGTGTTAGGGAATAATCCCAAACTAAAATTCCCGTTGAGAAAAAATGAGGATAGCGATCGCTAATAGCATGGCACTATACAATAAGCCATAGCCAGCATTAGCGATTAAGGTAGTTGGGTCAGACAGCGCTGCTAAACCATAAACGGCGTCATTCCGCATATTTAAACGAGATAAATCTGGCAAAATTAGATATAGAGCTTGGGAAAGACGTTCGACAGTGGGGTTGCGACTGAGACGCCCAAATTGCAATAAATCTTGGGTTACATTCCCCATCAAATATACAGCAAACGTTAAAGTTATCGCCAACAGGGAACTACTAAAGACACCAAAAGCAATTGCTGTTGCGGCAATTAAAGTTAGCTGTAAAAATAAGAAAATCGCTGCAATAAAAATACTCAATGATGAATAAGTAATTTTACCAAGTTGCAAAAATCCTAGAAAGATTACTGTCATCATCGTGATGAGTACAGCTATGACAGCCAATAGCCCTAAATATTTACCAGCAATAAATTCACCCCGACCAACTGGTTTAGCAATTAAGATTAAAATAGTTCGTTTTTCTACTTCCTTGTTCACCATTCCCGTACCTACGAAAATAGCAACAATTAACCCAATTATACTCATCGCTACTAACCCAAAATCCAGAAATATTTTGTTTTCGGTAGTAGCTGCAAATTCTGGAAGTAAGCGAATAGCGATAGCGAGAATAATTGCGTAAAAACAGATAATATACAAAACGCGATCGCGGATAATTTCTAAGAATTCATTTCTGGCAATGACGAAAATTCTAGCAAAACTCATCACACTTGATATTTGTTATTTGTTATTTCTTTGTCATCTTTGCGCGGGGGGTGTTCCGACAATAGGCTTGCTGACACGACCGCATTCAATTTCTGCAACGATCACTGATTCTTCTGGTTTTTTAGTGTTTGCAGACCTTGCAATTGGTCCCACCTGACAAGACTTTTTAAAATAGTAACCGCGAGAGTTGGAACTAGGGCCAATCCAAATACCGACTATATCTAATAAATATTCGTCTTTCTTATTAGGATTAGGGTTGGATATCCGGGGTTGAATATCCCATAATACCTTTTCTTCATGATTTTGCAACCGCTTTTCGCGTAGAACTTGTTGCTTGAGTCGGTTAAGATTTGTGTTGGCATTTTGTAGCCATTTTTCTACTTGTGACCAAGGTCGAGCATCTATTTCATTTTCTATTAGTGGCTGGAGTTTGTTTAAGATAAAAATTCCATTGGGAGGGTTGGTAGGTGGGATTTCTGTTCTGACGACAAAAGTACTGCGCTTAAAACTATCTGACTGTACGCTTGGGTATTCCATTAACCAATTATCCATGACAAAATAGAACTGAAGCCAGCAGCTGATGAGCATCGAACTTCCTAGTAAGATAATCAATTTTTGGCGGTCTTCCGGTTTGGGGATTTGTGGTTTAGCACCAACACCAGTTCCCACGAAAAAATTGGGGATAACAGTCACTAACGCGGAAATTGTCGGCCAAAGCACGATAGTTTGAGGTGTAATTCCATTTAGCTCATTACCAAAAGCAAAAACACTAACTAAAAATCCGGTGATTAAAGCTCCCACCGGCATAAATGTTCCCGGAACTCTGACAGGATCTTCTGTGGTATACCAAGCAGTACCTGCAATGAGAAATAACCAACCAAATAGAGCTATTATCTCCTTAATAGGAGTAGTGGCAAAATATGAAATTACCCAAGAATATAAACTTAAATAAATGAATGTTTGCCAGGAATAGGCTTTAGCTGGAACTACTAATTTTCTCAACCCCAGCAAACTATCTGTAACGAATTTAAATATGACTAATAAGTCTTTAAATAGAGTCGCCATGTTTTGACCTCAAAATTATTCAGTGAGCGTTATGTATCTGGGAAATGGCAAAATTAAGATATCCTAACGGACGCGAATTAATAACAAAATAGTAATCGCAGTATAGCTGAGGGAATTTGCTATTAGGGTAGTTATGACAAGGTTAGTGTTTTGGAATTTTAATTTGGTCACTCGCCTTCCTCTTCTCGCCAACGAGGTAGAATTATCTTCTACTTTTTCTGCTGGTTTGTCATTAATTGAGAATAAGAATATTCTCAAAAGGACAAATTTCATCAAAAACGTGGCAAAGAAAATGATGAAGGCAGTTAAAATTACAAATGTCTGACTGCTGGGGTCTCTAAAATTATTGAAGAATACGTAATTAATTAATTCTGATTTTACTGGTATGGGTAAGGTTGGCTCTATCATAAAAAACACCAGCCAACCAATCACACTAGAAAAAAGATTAATAGAACTGGCATAAAAGATGCTAGTTTTTTTGTCAAATTTCAGCCGATTGTTGAAAATATAGGCTTCTATAGGGATGGATACAAGTAAAAATAAAAAGTGGAATAAAACAGCACCGATGGGAAAAATTCTTGGGAGCGTCCAGTTTTCAAGCATAAAAGGTGTTGAAGAAAAATAAAAGATTAAGGATAAAATTCTTCGCTCACAAGGAGACAAGGAATTTGGTAATTGGTAATTAATAATCGGGTGATTACCTATTACCAATATTTCTGAGATAGCAAGTGGCGTGAGAAACCCGCCAGCAACAATGGCTCAACTTTTCGCTTTACAGGTGGAGTAATTTCAGACTTCAGCTTTTAGTTGACTTTAGAGAGTATAACCGGGATAGTCAGAGTATTGGGGGCAATTATCTCATTGTTCTTACCATTTATCGCCTGAATGTGCCAGTATTCTCAGATTTGTATTTTTAATACATTTAGTTGACTATGTTACGTACGTAATATCTAAGCGTCTCTACCTCACAGAGCAAGACGTTAGGTAAGATAAAAGACTTCTACTTGAGAGCTTTTCGAGAGATGACAAGGAACGGTATCGGTATTCGCACGGCGCAAGTGCGTCCTGAACGGCTCGCTGGTCAAATTCATGTCTACGATGGCGCTGGGAAAGGAAAGTCCCAAGCGGCTTTGGGGGTGGTTTTGCGCTCGATTGGCTTGGGGATAAATACACCAAATGATTCTAGCCGTGTCTTATTGCTGCGGTTTCTCAAGGGGCCGGAGCGGAATTATGATGAAGATGGTGCAATTGCGGCTTTACAGCGGGGTTTCCCCCACCTGATTGACCAGGTTCGGACTGGGAGAGCCGAGTTTTTTGGGGCTGAGGAAATTACGGCTTTTGACCGTGCGGAAGCAGCGCGGGGTTGGGATGTGGCGAAAGGAGCGATCGCTAGCGGTTTATATTCGGTTGTAGTCTTGGACGAAATTAACCCCGTCTTAGATTTAAATTTGCTTGGTGTGGATGAGGTGGTGCGGGTGTTAAAGTCCAAACCCCAAGATTTAGAGATTATTGCTACTGGACGTGGCGCTCCTCAGAAGTTGCTGGATATTGCTGACTTACATTCAGAAATGAAACCCCAACACCACCCAACAGCGAAAGCGTTGTTGATTGACGGCATTGAAATTTATACTGGTGCTGGGAAAGGTAAGTCTACTAGCGCCCTGGGTAAGGCTTTGCAAGCTATAGGTAGAGGGATTAATCATCCAGGATCTACCCGCGTGTTAATTATGCAGTGGCTCAAAGGTGGTAGTGGTTACACAGAAGATGCGGCGATCGCAGCTCTGCAGCAGTCATATCCTGAAGTGGTGGATCATCAACGTTGTGGTCGAGATGCGATCGTTTGGCGAAATTCTCGGCAAGAATTAGATTATGTGGAAGCCGAGCGGGGTTGGGAAATTGCCAAAACAGCGATCGCCAGTGGATTATATAAAACTATTATCCTTGATGAACTCAACCCTACTGTTGATCTGGAATTACTCCCCGTTGAACCGATTGTTCAAGCTCTACTCCGTAAACCCCGCGACACGGAGGTGATTATTACAGGTCGCTGTCAGCAGCAACCCGCTTACTTCGACTTAGCCAGCGTCCATTCTGAAGTTTATTGTCACAAACATTACGCTAATCAAGGTGTGGAACCCAAGCGTGGGGTAGATTTTTAAGTTTTTTTGAGGATGGGGAGTGTGGGGATGGGGGGATGGGGTGATGGGGGGATAGGATGATGGGGTGACTTGTACCGAGCGAAGCCGAGGTATGGGGTGATGGGGGGATGGGGTGATGGGGTGATAAAGTTTGCGCCTTTAAACCAGAAACTTGGACATCAAAACTTAAAGCCTCCCCACCTCCCCACCTCCCCACCTCCCCACACCTCCCACACTCCCCACCTCCCACACCTCCCACACCTCCCCACCTCCCCACCTCCCCACCTTCCCAATTCCCCATGCTTCACAATTAACATATAAACTTTTTTAGACTGTGTTTTGTAATTTTGAATTTTGTACTGTTTATGACTGACTTACCACCTAACACTCAAAATCCTGATCCTGATGTGGCTGATGTCGCACAGGAGTTGCTGCGAAAATTGAGACAAAAACAAGGTAATTGGGTTGAATGGGGTGTAATGATCGCTCAATTACTTAAGGCTGGTTACAGTCCTCAAGATATTTTTGAAGCTACGGGATTTGAGCCGGTGCAACAAAATCAAGTGGTTGTTGGCTCCCAAGTTTACAATTCTTTGGAAAAAGGTGAAGCTGCAGCGGCGACGCGATCGCACTACGCCCAGCGCGGTAGTGATATTTTATATGAATTGCGCTTGCTGACTCAAGAACAACGCGCCGCTGCGGCTGATTTGACTTGTGTCCACAAACTAGACGCAGACGAAGCGCGGGAAGTCGCTAAGGCTATTAAAGATTTTTCTCGTTTGGGTAGTTTACCATCGGGATTTTCTGCTCATCCTGGTGATGCTGTTGCTTATCAAGCTTGGAAACTGGCTCGTCAAAACTCAGATTTACAAGCGCGATCGCATCTGATCGCTAAGGGTCTACGCTTTGCCCACACGCAAGCAGCTAGGCAACAAATAGAACAGTTACTCACAGATTTTACTACTGTTCCCAAGCGTCCCGCTCCCTTGTTACCCTTCTACCGCCTCGATTCTGAGGAGGAGTTACCCCGTATTATCCCTGTTGTCGGAGAGTATCCGTTAACACTGCAAGAATTGCAAGCCGTACCTTTAATTACAGAAATCGAACCATTTCGCCTAGTTAAATTTACTGGTGAGCAAGCTTGGATACCTCTACCGGGTTGGCAAACGCTTTTAAGTGCCCAAGACCCAGTAGCAATTTTATCTTCTAGTGAGCACCTCCCTAACCATCCATCAGGACGAGCAGGAAAGGTGGTGATAGTTGTAGACCGCGCGCAAAGAGAATGGGACGCTTCCAGCTACTTTATAGTTGAGCATAGCGGCGAGTTAGATTTTCAGTGGTTTGACACCAAGCCAGAAATCCCTTTGTTAGGAAAAATTGTTGTTATTGTCCGTCCCAAAAGAATTTTAGACGAAGAAGTTACCAAAGATTCTTGGCAGATTGACGAATAAAAGAGCGTGGGGAACAGTTAACCTCGTAGAGACGCGAAATTACCCATTGGTGTCAACTTAAGCGAGAAATAGCTTATCTGTTGGCTTTCACACCCGCCCAGAACTGAAGTTCAAGGCTAATAACCAAAGTCTACTGAAGTAGACTAAAGAGTTTTTGCATATTTTAGTCATCTTGAGATGACTTCTGTTATTAGCAAGGAACTTCAGTTCCTTGTGGGCTATAGGTTTTACGTTAAGTTGACACCAGTGGAAATTACCCAGCGGGAACGCTAAAAGCGTAGGCGTCTCTATAGCTTCATCTTGCCTCAGTCAAGGGCTTGTGGAAATAGATCCAAAAGCTAAAAATTAAATCTTTTGATAGATAAACAATTATCAAAATTTCCTAGATGATGAGACATGATACAAGAAAACATAATTCTTAGTTAAAATCGGCCGTTCCCGTGTGCGATTTAATTATGAATTAATAATGATAAATTTTAGCCAAGAGCAACTAACAAATTCATGGGGCGTCGCCTATGGTAAAATCGGCTTTTGGGAACGCAGTTACGTGCAACCGTTACCCCTGGCACTTCTACAAATTAAAGCAGTGTTAGCAGATTTGGTCAATTTGCCAGAGCTACAGTTACACGAGCTAGGCAAAAACCTACTGACTAAATATTTTTTAGCAGCGGAGTAGAGACGGTGACTGACCCAGTAAAAGTGACTCTCCCAGAGGATATTTTTGCAGGCGGTGGTGAGATGGGGCGAGTCATGCGATCGCTCGACTGGTCACAAACTCTCCTCGGCGATGTATCAGCGTGGCCGCAAAGCTTAAAAACAACTGTCAGCATTATCCTCAACTCTCGTTACCCTATGTTCGTTTGGTGGGGAAGAGATTTAGCCGCAGTTTATAATGATGCCTATCGCCCAATTCTCGGAGCAACCAAGCATCCGCAATTCTTGGGTAACTCCGCGCGGGACATGTGGGCAGAAATTTGGCACACCCTCGGCCCCCTGACAGATATAGTTTTGAATACCGGCGAGCCTACTTGGTCTGAAGATTTGCAGTTGTTAATGGATCGCAACGGCTACATTGAGGAAACTTACTTCACCTTCTCTTATAGTCCAGTCCGAGACGAGAGTAATGGTGTGGGGGGTGTTTTTTGTGCGTGTAATGAAACCACAGAACAAGTAATCGGTGAACGACGACTACGAACTTTGCGTGAATTGGCTGCAAATACAGGAGAAGCTAAGACTATTGCTGCAGCTTGTCGGATCACAACAGATACTCTTAGTAAAAATCCCACCGACATTCCCTTAGTGCTGCTGTATTTGATGAGCAAAGACGGCAACCAAGCGCATTTAGTTGGTACTGTAGGTATTGCAGCTGAAAATATTCCTAGTTTTCAACAAATTGATTTAACGCAAAACCTCGATCCTTGGCAAATTGCCGAGGTGATCCGCACAGAAAAATCAATCATCGTCGAGAATTTAAATGATCTCTTCTCGAACAACACGGCAGAAACATTACCACAACAAGCTGTAATTTTACCCATCGCTCGTCCGGAAACTCAACAACAAGCCGGGTGGCTCGTCTTGGGTATTAGCCCACGACGCCGATTTGATGAACATTATCACGGGTTTTTTGAATTAATTGCTAGCAATGTGGCTACAGCGATCGCTAATGCTCGCGCCTACGAAGAAGCACGAGAGCGCGCCGAAGCCCTAGCAGAGCTAGACCGCGCGAAAACTGTATTTTTTAGTAATGTCTCCCATGAGTTTCGCACACCCTTGACGCTGATGCTCAGTCCTTTGGAAGAGACACTCTCAGTACCAGATGATACACCCATAGGCACACAACGGCAGTCTTTAGACATGGTACATCGTAACAGTCGCCGCTTGCTGAAACTGGTCAATACCTTACTCGATTTCTCGCGGATTGAAGCGGGAAGAATTCAAGCGGTTTATAAACCCACAGATTTAGGAACTTTTACGGCTGAGTTAGCCAGCGTGTTTCGCTCTGCCATCGAACGAGCGGGTATGCGCTTATTAGTTGATTGTCCCTCATTTCCGGCGCCAGCTTATGTAGACCGGGAAATGTGGGAAAAGATAGTCTTAAACTTGCTCTCCAACGCCTTTAAATTCACCTTTGCGGGAGAAATCACCGTCACCTTGCAATCCCAAAGCGATCGCTTCGAGCTTTCTGTTTGTGACACAGGTATCGGCATTCCTGAAGAGGAGCTACCGCGTTTATTCGAGCGGTTTTATCGGGTTAAAGGTTCCCAAGGAAGGACATTTGAAGGCTCAGGAATTGGGCTATCTTTAGTAGAAGAATTGGTAAAACTGCACGGTGGGAGAGTTGAAGTTACCAGCGTGCTGGGATCTGGTAGTTGTTTCACTGTGTCAATTCCTCAAGGAGCTTCCCATCTACCTCCAGACAGAATCAGCACCAGTAGGACGCTAACCCCAACTGTTATAGACCCTGTGTCTTACGTGGAGGAAGCTTGGCAGTGGCTACCCACACAACAAGAGACTAGGAATACAGTACCAGAAGCTAGAGAGCCGATCCAAACCAGGTCTGAGCCTGTCGTCTCCGACGCCGTTCCCCCTCGCATTCTCTTAGTTGAAGATAATTCAGATATGCGAGAATATGTCAAGCGATTGTTACAAAGTCAGCGATATGCAGTAGAAACAGTCACCGACGGTATGGCAGCATTAACAGCAATTGGTCAACATCAGCCAGATTTGATTTTAAGTGATGTGATGATGCCTGTCATGGACGGGTTTGAATTGCTGCGATCGCTGCGTCGTGATCTAGCCACCAGAGAAATTCCCATCATTCTCTTATCTGCTCGCGCTGGCGAAGAATCCAGAGTGGAAGGACTACAAACCGGAGCCGATGATTATTTGATCAAGCCGTTTTCAGCCCGCGAATTATTGGCACGGGTAGAGGTAAACTTGAAACTGGCTCGCTGGCGACGAGAAGCACTACAACGAGAACAAGAACTGCGATCGCTCAGTGAAACCTCGCAAGCAGCAGCTGAAGCCGCTAGAACCAACCTAGCCAATGTCCTAGCCAGTATCAAAGACCAATTTTTAGTCCTAGACCATCAGTGGCGCTACATATACGTCAATGACCGAGTAGTAGAAGTTACAGGCATAGCTAGAGAAGACCTCTTAGGTAAAAGTGTCTGGGAATTATTCCCTGATCTAATAGGTCATGAACTATACACCCAAGCCCATCGGGCTGTAACCGAGCAAATACCCATACAATTTGAGTATTTTTATCAGCCGTGGCAACGCTGGTTTGACAACCGCATCTATCCCAGCGATGATAAAATATCAATGCTGGTGTCAGAAATTACTGATCGCAAACAAGCCGAGCTAGCACTGCAAGAAACTCAAGAGCGCTATCGAGTCTTTGTGGAGCAAAGTTCGGAAGCTATTTGGTGTTTTGAAATCACAACACCGGTAGCGATTAACATTCCGGAAGCAGAACAAATACAACACTTCTATCAGCATTGCTACTTAGCAGAATGCAACCAAGTCATGGCGCAAATGTACGGCGTGTCTTCCCCTAGCGAGTTGATTGGTAGGGGGCTGGGGGATTTTCTGGTAGAGTCAAATCCTTTCAACTTAGCATATCTGCGTGCCTTTATTCGCTCCGGCTATCGCCTCGTTGATGCTGAATCCTACGAGACGGATCAACAGGGAAATCCGAAAGTATTTTTGAATAATCTCGTGGGAATTATTGAAGATGACAAACTGATACGGGCTTGGGGGACTCAGCGCGATATCACGGCTCGCAAACAAGCAGAAGCTGCATTGTGGGAGAGTGAAAACAGATTCCGACAGATGGCAGAAACTGTGCAAGATGTGTTCTGGATTGTGGATTTTGACCGACAGCAAGCGCTCTATGTCAGTCCAGCCTATGAACAAATTTGGGGACGCTCTTGTCGAAGTTTATATGAGAATTTTCAAGATTGGATTAACAACGTTTACCCAGATGACCGAGAAATGGTGCGAACAGCCGCCCGCCAATGTTTGGAAACGGGAAATTTGAGTATTGAATATCGAGTGGTGCGTCCTGATGGTGCAATTAGGTGGGTGCGCGATCGCGGTTACAATTTGGAACATGAACCAGGACAAACTCGGCGCATAGCTGGTATCGCCGAAGACATTACAGAACGTAAATATATTGAAGCCAGTCTACGGCAAAGTGAAGAACGTTATAGATATCTAGTAGAATCAATTCCCCAACTAGTCTGGACTGCTGATACCAATGGCACACTTACCGATGTCAATCAACGCTGGACAAACTTTACCGGCTTGAATTTAGCTCAGGCTCAAGCGGAAGGTTGGCAAGTACTTGTCCATCCTGAAGATTTACCACAACTGAGCCAAAATTGGTCAGGAGCACAGCAAGCCGGGATACACTATCAAGCTGAAGGCAGAATGCGCCGAGTAGATGGCGTCTATCGTTGGCATTTACACCAAGCAGTACCTTTAAAAAATCCCCGGGGTAAGGTGATTAAATGGTTTGGTACTGCCACAGATATTGAGGAGCAAAAACAACTAGAGCAACAGCGCGAACGGCTATTGGAACAAGAGCAAGCCGCCCGCGCGCAAGCGGAAACCGCTAACCGGATTAAAGATGAATTTTTAGCTGTGCTTTCCCATGAATTGCGATCGCCCTTGAATCCGATTTTGGGTTGGTCGAGGTTACTGCTCAACGGCCGCTTGGATTCTACAAAAACCACTCAAGCCATCCAAACCATCGAACGCAACGCCAAACTTCAAGCCCAACTGATCGAAGACTTATTAGATGTCTCTCGCATTCTCTTAGGTAAATTCCGCCTAGAAACAACCGCTGTGAACTTAGCGTCGGTGATTGCCGCTGCTCAAGAAACTGTACAGCTAGCAGCCCAAGCTAAATCAATTCAAATACAGACAATTATTGAACCAAATATTGGGGAAGTTTTAGGCGATGCTGCTCGTCTTCAACAAGTAGTTTGGAATTTGCTCACAAATGCTGTAAAATTTACAGATGTAATGGGAGAAGTAGAGATCTGTCTAAAACGCGTCAACTCCCACGCCCAAATTCAAGTCAGCGACACAGGTAAAGGTATTCATCCAGACTTTTTACCCCACGTGTTTGAATATTTCCGTCAAGAAGATGGCGCCACTACCCGCAAGTTTGGTGGTTTGGGGTTGGGTTTAGCGATCGTTCGTCACTTAGTAGAATTGCATGGCGGTACTGTCGAGGCTACTAGCCCAGGAGAAGGAAAAGGCGCGACTTTTACCGTTAGTTTGCCACTGTTAAAGCTAGAAAACACCACAGAAAATTCTGAACAGTCTGCACCCGCTAACCTAGAAACCTCGCCCCTATCTGGTATTGACATACTTGTGGTTGACGATGAGATAGACACTAGAGAGTTAATCGCTTTCGTTTTAGAAACTGCGGGAGGAAACGTCACCACCGCAGCTTCAGCACTAGAAGCACTAGAAGCGATCGCCCAGACTCCACCAGATGTCCTAGTTAGTGATATTGGTATGCCCAACATGGACGGATACATGCTCATTGAGCAGGTTCGCGCCATGCAAACTCCAAGCGATAGTCAGATTTTAGCGATCGCGCTGACTGCTTACGCGGGGGAAATGAATCAGCAACAAGCCTTGAGAGCAGGATTTCAAAACCATCTCGCCAAGCCTATAGATCCAGAACAGTTAGTACAAGCTATTAGTAATCTCTGGCAAATTAATAGATAGTTTTTAAAAATTTGTTGAATTAAAAACTTGTTGAATGTAGAGACGCAAAACTTTGGGGACAGATTACTACCATTTACCAATCAGAGCCTATTTATAAAGTAAATATAGAAATCCGATTTGATTATTGAAAAGATATGTAGTGGCGTGACCGGACTAATTTTGTGCCTTAGTAGTACAAAAATAAAAATCTAATGCAACATTTTAGCTGTGTCAGTTCACTACGTATTTTTCCAAAATAAAATACAAGTTTTAGATTTTACTTAAGTATGTCTCGAATTAGTATAGTATCGTTTTGGTATAAATCGACAAAGCTTTCACACAAGTTAACAGCTAGAAGCTTTTAACAGGTGGTTTGCTTAAAAATTTCTTATGCCTTTGAACTATGCTGATGTTGACCCAATGTAAACCATCGAACCCTGATACAGTAGTAAGTTTTACCCTCGCGTTAACAGCAGAAGAACGTCACCGTAGTCGTCATCGCTTTGAAATGGAAGATGGGACAGTTGTATTTGTCCGTCTACCTAGAGGTACAGTGCTCAGGGATGGAGACATTTTACAAGATGAAAACTACTGTGATTTGATCAGAATTGTTGCTAAATCCGAACCAGTTTTGACTGTATTCGCCCGCACACCGCATTTGTTACTGCGAGCAGCATATCATCTAGGCAATCGTCATTTACCGGTAGAAATTACCCCAGAATATTTGCGTTTATCACCAGACCCAGTTTTACGCATCATGTTGGAACAGATGGGGCTGGAAGTCAAAGCCGAAAATTTACCTTTTCACCCCGAAACTGGTGCTTATGGACATCAATCTCACGAATAATCATTTTTTGTCTATTTTGCAGTTGGCTAGCCCCAGCTTACCGGTGGGAGCGTATAGTTATTCTGAAGGCTTGGAAACGTTGGTAGAAAATGGTACGATCAACAGTCAAACAAATCTCCAACACTGGTTACAATCTCAACTGCGTTACGGTGCGATTCGGGTGGAAGCAGCAGTGATGCTACGATCGCATCAATCTGTCAGCGTAGGTGATATGGAAGCTTTATGTCGCTGGAATTTGTGGTTATCTGCGGCGAGAGAAACAGCAGAATTACGCACCTCTAGTTGGCAGATGGGGCGATCGCTGATGCAATTACTTGGTAAACTTGATCCACAAATAATGCCTATTGTGAATATTGTGGGTAATCCTAGCAATTATGCGATCGCTTTTGGCATTGCCTCTGCTCACTGGCAAATTAATCATACCGCTTCTTTGCTAGCATATCTGCATAGTTGGGCTAGTAATTTGATCACCGCAGGCGTTAAACTGATTCCTCTAGGACAAACTGCTGGACAAGAGATATTATTGCAACTACAAACATCATTCAACACAGCAGCAGTAGAAATTCTCGCCCTCACAGACGATCATCTCGCGTGTTGTAGCTGGGGTTTATCCTTAGCGAGTATGCAACACGAAACCCAGTATACTAGGTTGTTTAGAAGTTGAATGGGCGCGCTTAAGTGAAGGAGAATCACGTCTAACCCTTGACTCTCGACAAATAAACAATCACAAATCCCAAATGACAATAACTACATTTAGAGTTGGAGTGGCTGGCCCTGTGGGTTCGGGAAAAACGGCGCTGGTGGATGCTTTGTGTAAAGCTTTGCGTGCTCAATATCAGATTGCCGTCGTCACAAATGACATATATACTCAAGAAGATGCTCAGTTTTTAGTGCGTTCTCAGGCTTTGACAAGCGATCGCATTTTAGGTGTAGAAACTGGAGGTTGTCCCCACACAGCCATTCGTGAAGATGCTTCGATGAATTTAGCAGCAATTGAACAGTTAGAACAGCGATTTCTCAATTTAGATTTAGTTTTTTTAGAAAGCGGTGGCGATAATTTAGCTGCTACCTTTAGTCCAGAATTAGTAGATTTAACAATTTATGTAATTGATGTGGCTGCAGGTGATAAAATTCCTCGTAAAGGTGGGCCAGGAATCACTAAATCTGATTTATTAGTAATTAATAAAACTGATTTAGCACCTTATGTCGGCGCAGATTTAAATGTGATGGAACGGGATACAAAAAAAAAGCGTGGCGATAAACCTTTTGTTTTTACTAATTTAAAAACTCAAGCCGGATTAGCAGATGTAATTCAATTTGTCGCCGCCAATATGAGCTAGTATAGCTGCGCTACGAATTTTAAATTGATATTACTTGTCATTTGGGAAAGTATGTGCCAGAAATGTATCCGAACCGTGGTTCACCAATACTCTAGAAATCTTAACTCAAATTAGGAAATCCTCATGGCACATTTTGAAATTATCGAACGCGAAAACTTGCGCCAAGTCAAAATAACTTTGCAAAACGAAACAGTACGCACTGAATCAGGCGCGATGTCTTATATGCGGGGAGATATAGTTATGGAATCAAAAGTTCCTTCTGCTGGAGGATTTTTGAAATCATTAGCTACAGGCGAAAATGTCTTTCGTCCCACTTATAAAGGAACTGGTGAATTATATTTAGAGCCTTCTTTATCGGGATATTACATCTTAGAATTAGATAGTAGTGAATGGATTTTAGAGAGTGGTTCTTATTGGGCAAGTGATTATAATATCGAAGTGGGAATTGAGCGCAATAAACTACTATCTGGCTTTATGGGTGGCGAAGGTTTATTTCAAACCAAAGT
Source organism: Fortiea contorta PCC 7126 (assembly GCF_000332295.1). Taxonomy (GTDB): domain Bacteria; phylum Cyanobacteriota; class Cyanobacteriia; order Cyanobacteriales; family Nostocaceae; genus Fortiea; species Fortiea contorta. The sequence goes on from NZ_KB235930.1 coordinate 2,634,403, forward strand.
CAAAGGTAGAGGAAAAGTGGTGATGAGCGCACCAGGGCCAGTAGAAGTGGTACACTTACGGAATGATCGGTTAGTAGTTGACGGCAGTTTTGCGATCGCTCGAACAACTACTCTTAATTATCGCGTGGAAAAAGCCACAAAATCTATATTCGGTTCCATGACTTCTGGTGAGTTTTTAGTTAATACTTTCGAGGGAACAGGAACAGTTTTACTCGCACCCGTTCCTTATTGGCACGTGATGTTTCTCAATCAAATTATCGCCGCTATTCCTAAAAATTCCAGTTCTAGTTAAAAATTATTCACTGTGACTCACCACATTTTAAAAGCTACCAGAGAAACAGTACATCTTGGTGGCTTTTCTCATTTATTACAACCAGCGCTAACTGTTGACTCTGAAGATACAATTGATATTGAAACTTATACTGGTTACTATCTTTATGACAAAGCACCACCAGAGTTTCTCACACCAGAATTTGTCGATATTTGTAAAAATCTCCCACCAGAACGCATCATAGCTGGGGGGCCGCATTTACTAACAGGGCCAATTTATATTAAAAATGCCAAACCTGGGGACGTTTTAGAAGTAGAATTGCAAGCGATCGCACCCAGTTTACCAATAGGTTTCAATGCTATCCGTGCAGGTTGGGGCGCCCTACCACACCAGTTTCATCAACCAGCATTAAGATTTATTTCCTTAGATTTAAATAATAATATCACCGAATTTCCTTCAGGTAGCGGCATTAAAATTCCTCTCCAACCATTTTTTGGAATTCTTGGTGTCGCTACTCCAGAAAACGCCCGCAATTCAATTCCACCGGGCGCTTATGGTGGTAATATCGATAATCGAGAACTCCAAGTAGGTGCAAAAGTTTTTTTACCTGTATTTGTTCCTGGCGCTTTATTTTCCATTGGTGATGGACATTCAGCCCAAGGAGACGGCGAAGTCAATGTCACTGCTATTGAAACTTCCATGAATGGTAGAATTAAGCTGACACTCCACCAAGATATATCAATAAAAACTCCCATAGCTGAGACACCTACTGATATCATCACAATGGGGTTTGCGGAAACTTTAGATGCGGCCTTAGAACTAGCTTTAAAACATATGATTGACTTCTTGGTGTCTTTCATCAAAATATCACCAGAAGATGCGTATGTATTGTCCAGTTTAGCGGTGAATTTTCGCATCACTCAAGTTGTCAATCATCCCATCAAAGGTGTTCATGGTCTGCTCCCAAAATCCATCTTCTCCCATAAAATAAGTTTGTAGCTGATCAAAAAACACAACAGTTTCTCATGTCTAATATAGTCATCCAAATGCTGCTAATCGGTCTGGTGGCTGGTGTAGCTGGTGGTATGTTTGGGATTGGTGGTGGTGCAATTATGGTACCAGCAATGGTGCTACTTATCGGTTTAGATCAAAAATTTGCCACAGGTACTTCCATTGCGGCTCAAATCTTACCAATTGGTATCTTAGGTGCAGCAGTTTACTATCGTAATGGTAATCTGAATATCAAATACGCCTTGCTAATTGCTGCTGGTTTGATAGTAGGAAATTTATTTGGCGCATTGTTTGCCAATCAGCCATTTATTAGCAGTGAAACCATGAAAAAATTGTATGGCATTTTTTTGCTATTGTTAGGAGCGCGTTATTTAATTGACAAATGAAATTTGGCAGTTAATTTTGACAGTAACCAGCGCCATTGTGGTTGTTTTTAATATGAGCGATCGCTGTGGTAAAATTTAGCGATCGCTTTCGTTATCACCCAGTTTAAAACTGCCAAGAAACAGTTCCTTATCTTTCGTAATTCGGGTATGTGTACAAGCATAGTAGTCAAAAATATTCCAACCGGGAAGAATTTCGCCCGTTAGACTCAATTCAATCGCTTGACTATTCTGCTCACCTGTTTAGATAGAGTTAAAACTCCACTGAAACGGAACCAGTCACTGCAAAAGGTGAACCCTGAGTAATGTTAGCTCGATTATTTGAACCGGCTGCATAACGAGTATCAAAAAGGTTTTCAATTCCTAACCTAAAAGTCAAGTTGTTAACTTTGTAAGCAGCACCTAAATCAACTCGCACATAGCCAGGAAGCTCAAAAGTGTTTTCGTTATCTCCTTGTCTTTCATCCACATAAACTAAACCTGTACCTAAACTCAACCCTTTTAGTGAACCTCCAGTAAATTCGTACTTCCCATAAAGACCAACGCTGTGTTGTGGACTATTAATTGGTCGATTCCCTGCTTGTCCGGGAACGACACTTTTAGTAATTTCTGAATCTAGGAAAGTGTAAGCCGCAATCAGACTAAAATTCTCGGTAATTTTGCCTTGAATATCTAATTCAAAACCCTGGCTACGAATATCACCTACAAGGATGTTGAAATCTGGGTTACTAGGATCTGTTTCTGCAATATTGGTTTGCTTTAAGTTAAACAGTGCTGTCGTGATAGTCAATCTATCATTTAACAGATTCACTTTAGCACCAACTTCATATTGAGTAGCCTTTCTAGCTTCAGGAGCATTCCCGTCTGAGAGTAAACCAAATTGCGGCTCAGTTGATTGACTAAAGCTAGCATAAATTGAGGCTGAATCTGTCAAACTATAAACTAAACCAATGCTGGGAGAAACAAAATTATCTGCGCTACCAGTTACAGAATCAAATCCACCATAGCGTAAACCTGCCAGTAACCTAAATTGTCCAATTTTCACAAAATCTTGGATATAAACACCCCAATCACTATCACTAAAATCAACTGAACGATTAGTAAGTCCAGTGGGAATAGGAACATCAAAACTAGGGTTAACAACGTCAATACTGCCAAAAAAGCCAGCATTAACACCATTGAATCTTGAGCGATATTTATTGTACTCAAAGCCTGTGAGTAATTTGTGTTCTGATGAGCCAATATTAAAGTTTCCTCTGATTTCACCTCGAAGATTATATTGATAATAATCATCAAAAATTGTTCGATAAAAACGTGTTAATGTGTCACCCTCAAAGCCAAGTGCAACAAAAATTGGATTAGCTTCTCTTTGTGTATTAAAATACTGACCGCTCAGATTAACCGACCACTGCTTACTAATTGGCTGGTCTAAGTAAGCTGCAATGCGATAGTGATTATAAATTTGGCTATTACGAGGATCTGTATAACTGCGGTCATAAAAAATCTGACCATCAAAAAATTTAGCTCCAGTATTAAAGTCTTTATCTTGTCGATAATATTCCCCTTCAACTGTTAAAGAGCCACCTCCACCTGTTAAAAATGTCAGTGATGGAGCAACAAAAATACGATTATCTTCAACGTTGTCTACAAAATCATCTGCATCTTGAAGAGCTAAATTGAGACGATAAAGTAGATTTTTATCATCAGTTAACGGCCCTGTTAAATCAACTTCAGTGCGATAAAAATTAAAGCTACCTATATCGGCTGAAAATTTATAACTGGGTGTGGCTTGAGGCTTTTTGGTAATGAAGTTAACTACTCCACCGGGTGAGCCTGTTCCGTAAAGCAAAGAAGAGAAACCTTTCAAAATTTCCAGACGTTCAATATTAGCAAAGTCTCTGATTAAAGAACGGTAATTATCTCGTAATCCATTAACATAAACTTGGCTACCTGTACTAAATCCACGAATTTGAAAGTCAGTGAACAGTCCACCTTGTCCTATATTCCCTGCTGTCACTCCGCTAGTATAAGGGGCTAAGTCTTCCACTCGTCGGGGTGCTTTATCCTCAATAAACTCCTCTGTAATTACGCCAATTGATGCAGGTGTTTCCAGTAGTGGAATATCAAGCCTACTTCCAGTAGTAGCATCTGGTACTCGATATCCATCTTGTTCTCCTGTCACCACCAATTCAATCGACTCATCCTGCTGCGCTGCTGGTTGCTCTTGTGGTGTTTGACTTGCTGGCTCCTCTGGTTGCGTTGCTGTTGCTGAAGTTGTGACACCAAAAATTAAACCTTCATCACTGTCAAATAACTCAACTGTTGGTAAACTTTTTTCACCGACAACTGTCACCCTCACAGTATTTGCGTTAAAGTTGGTTACAGTTATTTCTGTAATTCCCGCAAGTGGTTTTTCGGAACGAAACGCGAAACCATCACCATTAGCTAAACGTAACTGAGCATTGGCGATATCAGCAATAAAATTATTACCAGTACTGCTGTTGGTGATTTGTAGCTGTTCCCCTTTGTTAGTTTGGAGAACAATTTCTAAACCCTTATCTGTAGGATTTGCCTTAACTCCAGTAACTAGAATAATTTCTGATGTTGGTGTTGCGGACTGTACCAAAATTTGAGCGCCGCGATGACCATCAGGAGTTTGTCCCCACGCTGCTTGCATTCCCAGAAGCGAAAATGCACCTGTCAGAAAAAGCGATGTCTGCCACAAATTCAACACTGCTCACACCCAAATTGAAAACAATTGTCAGAAACATTACTGCAATTTTTGGTGTGATAGGAAGGCTTTTTTATCGCTAGACGGATTTTTTTTTATCGCTAGACGGATTTTTTTTGTTGCATTTGATATTGCTTGGGTGAAAAACCGAATTTTTTCCTAAAGGCTGCGGTGAAATAACTGTGGCTGACAAAGCCGACAATGTTAGCAATTTCTGACACTTTTAAATCTCCAGTATCTAGAAGTTGACGCGCTTGCTCTAAGCGATAGTGATGTAAATAACTAAAAGCTGTGGTGCCAAATACCTGACGAAATCCCTGTTTCAGCAGATAATCATTTAAACCCACAGCCCTTGACAACTCCATAAACGAAGGTGGATTGTGCAATCGTTTCAATAAAATATCTCTGGCATGGTAGATTCTCTCTACTACATCGGGTTTTAAAGTGTGGAGACGATAATTACCATCATTAATTTCTATCTCCTGTGCAACCAACATTCCCATTAACTCTAAAGCTTTCCCTTCCAAATACATCCGCTTGGCGATTCCCTGATAGGGACATTGGATAATTTGCCGTGCAATAGTGTACATAGCTGGTGTGGCACGACCACATCGGCAGTAATATGTTTGATGAGATTGCCGAATCCACGGTTGCAATTGTTGGGGTAATTGTCCTTCTGTATTAGCAGCAAAAGAATATAGTGATTCCGGCTGCATGTAAATATTTATCTCCAGAAATGAGTGTTTATCTGAACAATCGCTGGTTTGTTTGGGATCTAATCCACTTCCTAGAAAACTGTATTCGCCTCCAGCAACACTTCTGTATTGATCGTAATGTTCTCCAGAAAAATGGAAGTGATATTCTAAGGCATCATGTTCTTGTTCTGGTTGTAAAATAATCATGCGATCGCGCATTTGCAAATTGCCAATAATCAACTCTAATCCTGGGCGCAACTGAATTCTCCGCCAGTAACCTTGTCCTAGCCGTCGCGGGTATTTGTATACTATGTCCATCGCATCATCTGGATCTGGGTGCTGGGAAGGTTCGACTGTCTCTTCAAATAGCCCATCAAACTCTTGCTGGGAAAGGGTGATTGTCATAGCGATGTTGAGATAAAATCTTATCTAGTAATTAAGAAATTATCTCATTAAATTTGCTGAATTTGGCGTGACTGTGTGCGATCGCTAGGGATAAAATTAAGATCCAAATCACAACAAGCCATTGTGGAGATGTATGATTTTAAGTCTATACATCTACTTTCAACGTGTGAGGATAGCGTTTCTTAATTTGGTAAAGACGGGGTTTTTCGCCCGCGATTGTATTTAGGCGAAATCAGAAGCGCTATAGCCAAAATAAAAAGCTAAGATCGAGCAGATGGGCGATGCTACATTGTGTCTGCTGCTACCAAAAATCGCATAACTTTTTTTCAGTGATTAAACAAAATCAATAACAATGGATCGCCGGAATTTTCTTAAGTATGCAACTTTAGCAGGGTCTAGTTTCACTCTGTCTAGCTGTATTTCCACCAGAAAATCTACTTCCCAAGTTGAGGTATCTCCCACGGTATCACCTGTAGCGGCAAGTGAACCTTTAAAAGTAGGATTTGTTTATACTCGTTCTATCGGTGATTTTGGCTGGACTTACTCCCATGATCTTGGTCGCCGAGAAATGGAAGCATATTTGCAAGATAAAGTCAAGACCACCTTTCTGGAAAATGTCAACACAGACATCGAAGCAGAAAGAGTGATTCGCCAATTAGCACTAGATGGTAACAAGTTGATTTTTGCCACTTCCTTGAGCTACACAAATCCGATGATGAAAGTAGCTCCAGAATTTCCTGATGTGGTTTTTGAACATTGTACAGGATATCGGCGCGCTGTTAATGTCGGCACTTATTTAGTACGTTTTGAAGAAGCGCGATATTTAACAGGCATGATTGCTGGTAAAATGACGAAATCTCAAATAATTGGTTTTGTGGCATCAGAGCCAATTGCCGAAGTAATTCGCGGCATAAATGCCTTTACCCAAGGATTGCGACAGACAAATCCCCAAGCTAAAGTCAGGGTACTTTGGGCCCGTAGTTGGTATGATCCAGCTAAAGAAAGGGAAATAGCCCAAGCTTTAATTAATCTCGGCGCAGATGTATTGACACAGCACACTGATTCTTCTGCTCCTGTGCAACTGGCTCAAGAAAAACGGATTTATGCTTTTGGTTACAATCATGATCTGAGTAAGTTTGCTCCTACAGCACATCTGACGTCTGTGATGAGTAAGTGGGGCAAATTTTATACAGATACAGCTTTAGCAGTAATCAATAATACTTGGAAGTCCAGAGCGACCTGGGATGGTATCGGTAAAGGAATGGTTGACATTTCCCCGATGAATCAGATAATTCCTACTGATGTTCAGCAATTAGTTAACACTAAACGCCAAGAATTTATTCAAGGTGTTGCTCATCCCTTTTCTGGCCCGGTGAAAGACCAGCAGGGAGTAGTGCGGGTTCCCAAGGGTAAAATGTTAGGTGATGCTGAACAGTTGGTGATGAATTGGTATGTGGAAGGAGTAGAGGGGGCGATTCCTCAAAAAAGTTTATAGTTGGTTATCGGTAATTTTTTTCTATTCGTTACTGAATAAAAGTTTTTTCAATGCGGCGGTCGGGGATGAGCCACATTACGGCTACTAGGATGTATAGTCCACAGGCGAATAATGAATTGAGAAAAGCCAGGGGAATTGCTAGGGCGTAGATGAATATTGATATTTTGCCCTTAAAGTCTTTGCCAAGTGCGATCGCTAACGCGGAATCTTTACCGTGATGCTCTACAAGGGTCTGGGTTAAAATCCAGTAGGCAATTCCCGTTAACATCAATACCGTACCATAAAGGGCGACTGGCAAGCGTGCGAAATCGTTTTCACCCATCCAGCCTGTGACGAATGGTATCAGTGATAACCAGAATAATAGATGCAGGTTAGCCCACAAAATGCGTCCGTTAACGTGGCGAATCGCTTGTATCAGGTGATGATGGTTGTTCCAATAGATACCAAGAAATACAAAGCTGAGTACATAACTAAGAAATATGGGGAGCAAGGGACGCAACACTGCTAAATCATGGCCGTGGGGTACTTTGATTTCCAGTACCATGATGGTGATAATGATAGCGATTACGGCATCGCTGAAGGCTTCTAATCTCCCTTTTCCCATAACTGTACACACTCCTTGGCTATTGATTTTCTAGTCAAAAAGGGCGGGTAGACCCCGCCCGTACATGTTTATGATCCTCCCATAGATCGTATGATCTGCTACGTTAATTGATTGAAGATGGCGCTGACATCAACAGCTAGCTTTTGTCCTAATTTGAGTAAGTGAGCACATTGATCCGAATCTTGTTTATGATTCCCAGTGATGAGACACAGGGAGGCTATTTGATTGTGCAAACAGCTAAAGTATAGTTCTTGGGATCGATGTAAGGAGATGCCTAAATTTAGCTGATAGCCAACATCAATTAATTTTTCTAAACGTTGGATATCTGCATCGCCGCTGTCTTGGGGATCGTGTAACAATTGCCAAAGCGATCGCATAATCAACTGTTCTAAAATCTGCCTACCTTCGGGAATATTTAGCCGACAACGCAGATGTTTAGCTTCGGTGGCGATCGCTTCCAATTCTACTAGATGATTCCAGCTGGTTTGCGGTTCGGTGATATCTTGCTCAAGCGATCGCAAGATCATCATACAGCGATGCCCTAGAGCTATTTCCGCTGCTACTTGCAATTCTTGGGGTACAGCTAGTCCATCCCGATGGAAAGCCATAATCACACCGTAATTATCCCGATACGTTTGGGTATAAAGTTGATTCAAACGCGCCAGTGTTTCTTGACTCAGCAGTTGCATAATTCGGTGACGTTCTTCAGCGAATAAATCTTGCAAATTGAATGCTTCTTCTCTAAATAGCTGAGTCATCACCAAGATAGTATGAGCTGCGCTAGCTTGCTGCAAGGCGATAAACAGCTTTTCTTTCAATTCGCTGTAGTCGCGTCTCCCAGAAAATGGTTGAATGCAGCAGTGGAAATCCCAGCCCCCCAAATGCAGCACAGCAAACACTAAATGTTCACTTTCCCAGGTAACTTCTGACACTAGCTGTAAATGCCCTACTACCAGAGTTAATGATCCCATGCGTTGCAGTTGGTAATCTAACTCATTGGCGGTGTAGCAATAAACTCGCTTTTGGTAAGGGTGGGGATGTTTGCCGGTATGATCTGGGACGATGGCAGAATTCCGTGTTTCTGGTGTTTTGTGATGAGCAAACAGGGAAGTAATGGCGTAGTGGGCGGCTACCTGCTGGAAGCTAATTTGAGCAGTTAGTACTTGTTGGCGATAAACTTCGCCGCCATGCATGAAGATATCAACATTACTAGGCGCTAAACCCAGGCGTTTGACGAAATCTGCTTCTAGTTGCACACCGGCGACATCTCCCGCCAATTCCAAAGCACGAGCGGCGTAACGCAGAATTTGTGTGCCTTCTGGGCGGGAAATTTCTTCAAAAAACCAACCACAACTGGTGAACATCAGCAAAGCATGACGCTGCATTTCTAATAAACGCAGTGCGTCTACTTGTTCTGCGGCTGTGAGTTTGTGGGTTTGATGGCGGTTGAGAAAACGGCTGACATTAGCGGGAGAGCGATCGCGAATTACTTCAATATACTCATCTCGCGCTTGCCAGGGATCGGTGAAAATTTGCTTACCATATTCTTCATACACCTCAATTAACTGATCCCGCAGCCAATTCAGTGCATTCCGCAGGGGACGACGCCATTTTTGATGCCACACACCCCCTTCACCACCACAACCACAATCATCTTGCCATCTATCCACACCGTGGGCACAACTCCAGGCGGTGACTGGCTTTAATTCCACCTCCCACGCGGGAGGATTTAAGCTGAGGTAGTGAGCAAAATTCGTCACAGTCCAGCCGTGGTCAGGAAACTCGGCGATGAAAGCATAAGCTAAAGTTTTTTCGGTACCTTTCTTGTGGTGTCCGAAGGTTTCCCCGTCTGTCGCCACAGAAATTAATTGCGCTGGACGGTGATCCCCACGAACTGCAGCACCGATGCGTCCTGCAAAGTGGTGGGAGTTATAGACAACATCGCTAAAACCCATATCCCGTGAGATTGGGCCATCGTAGAAGAAGATATCGATGTAAGGTGGGTTCGTGGTTTGATGATGCGGTAAATAACAACGATAGGGGCGGGTGGGATCAATCTGACTACCGCCGACTTCGTGCCATTCCGGCTGGGGATCATCTGCAGTGGCGAAAGGACGACAACGTTGGGCTTGAGATGGTGCAAGGATAATGAAGCGAATACCTTCAGCCACCAGAGCTTCTAGAGTGGCGTAGTCTACAGCCGTTTCTGCTAACCACATACCTTCGGGATCGCGGCCGAAGCGGGAGCGGAAATCTGCGACACCCCAGCGAATTTGGGTGTATTTGTCGCGTTCGTTAGCCAAAGGCATGATGATGTGATTGTATACTTGCGCGATCGCATTTCCATGTCCCTGCAACCGCCGCGCACTTTTCGCATCAGCCTCTAAAATTCGCTGATAAACCTCGACATCATGGCGCTCTAGCCACGACATCAATGTGGGGCCGATATTGAAGCTCATGTACTCATAATTGTTCACGATCCCCACCACTTCGCCTCGGTCATTGAGCACCCTAGCAAAGGCATTCGGGCGATAGCATTCCCAATGGATGCGCTCATTCCAGTCATGGAAAGGAGCTGCACTCGGTTGGCGTTCAATCGCGTCCAGATAAGGGTTTTCCCTTGGTGGCTGGTAAAAGTGACCATGTACAGCTACATATACACCAGTCTTAGTGCTCAGGGGATCGCTCTCCTGAGTGTGTTTGAGATCATGGTGCGATGTGAATGTTGAGCCAGAGCTAGCCGGCATTTCAGCAGCAGAAGTCATTGTATTTTTATCCAAAAAAAACTTGCAGTTGCGCCAAAAAGCTTGTCTGTAAACCTATCTACAGCGAGTCGAGCACGAAATCCGGTATTGACGACAACTATAAAGATTCAAACCAAAGTTCCTAGAAAGCGGCTTTAGTATAGCGGGAAATCTGCGTTATCGCACAGCCCTTTTCCCACAGCAACTAAATCATCAGCCATTGAGCAACGCCTCATTTTAGGTGTTTTTTCGTTGGCAGGGCAATGAATTTAATTGTCTTTTAATATATTAAACCGCATTTTTAGGTTAGAATTTCGGTTTAAATTCATAGTTTTGCAACAAAACATTGCAAAATCTACGTAAAACGCAATCTTATATTACATAGTCTAGCTGCCGATTGAAAACCGTAAAATCGCCGCATCGGGTAACAGGGCGGTGTCGGTGGACGCTTAACTTCAGCAAATACTCTTGACAAACGACTCATGACGAACAACAAATGACAAATGACTATGTTGTTAGGTAAAAAATGTCGGTCAAAAACACTCTGTTTCTCGTTTTGTTAATATTTGTACCAATTTCTCTCGCAGCGCACGTTTTAGAGTGGGGAGAATTAATCGTTTTTATCACCGCTGGATTAGCGATTCTCCCGTTAGCAGGTTGGATGGGTACAGCTACAGAAGAAATTGCGGTGGTAGCTGGGCCATCATTGGGGGGGTTATTAAATGCTACCTTTGGCAATGCCACTGAATTAATTATTGCTCTAGTGGCGCTGAACGCTGGACTGGTGAATGTAGTCAAGGCTAGCATCACGGGATCGATTATCGGCAACTTATTATTAGTAATGGGTCTGTCGATGTTTTTGGGGGGACTGCGCTACAAAGAACAAAAATTTCAATCAATTGTGGCGCGGGTGAATGCTTCGTCAATGAATTTGGCGGTGATTGCGATTTTGTTACCCACAGCGATGAACTATACTTCCGTGGGAATTAGTGAAGAAACTCTACAAAATCTTTCTCTTGGCGTGGCTGTCGTATTAATGTTGGTTTATGCTTTGACGCTGCTGTTTTCTATGAAAACTCACTCCTACTTATATGAAGTCGGTGTTGCCGAAGCAGAAATAGAGGAACCCTCCCATGAAAAACCCAACATTTGGCTCTGGAGTGGGGTGTTATTGGTTTGTACCCTGTTCGTAGCCCTAGAGTCAGAAATGCTGGTTGATTCGTTAGAAGTAGCCACATCCCAGTTAGGCTTAACCGCCTTATTTACTGGGGTAATCGTCGTTCCCATTATTGGAAACGCCGCCGAACACGCCACAGCAGTGACTGTAGCAATGAAAGATAAGATGGATCTTTCCCTATCTGTGGCGGTGGGATCAAGTATGCAAATTGCTTTGTTTGTTGCTCCCGTGTTAGTCATTGCAGGTTGGTTAATTGGTCAACCAATGGATTTAGATTTCCAGCCCTTTGAATTAGTAGCTGTAGCCGTGTCCGTGTTAATTGCCAACAGCATCTGTTCTGATGGTAAATCTAATTGGCTCGAAGGGACATTACTATTAGCCGCTTATGCAGTCTTAGGCTTTGCTTTCTACTTCCATCCCGTGATTGATGGTATTGGCTAGATTAGCACCAACAATCCTACACAACAGCGATCGCTCTTAATTATCACCGAGAGCGATCGCTTTTTGATCAGCCAGCAGTGGAGAATTTGGGTATTTAGGGGATAGGGGATAGGGGTTAGAGTCTGAAACTCTTAAAAATAACGCTCCTCGTTAATTAACTCTATTTGCATCGCCACACTATGGCAATTGCCAATTACATAAAGTATGCCTCAGCTAGCCTAAGCGTCCCTAATTTCTAACCCCTAACCTCAACGAAATGTACCATCATAAAACGAGAAACGCTATAAATTCTGAGCAAACAGTGACTATCACAGCAGTTTCTCCAGCATAATCTTATAAATATAAAAATAGTTATTCACCAAACACAGCCGATGAATGCACGCACTGCTTCCACTCCCAGCTTACCCAATCTCCGGTTTGGAGATTCAGGCGATGCTGTCAGAGTTTTACAAAGATTGTTATTAAATAACCGTTACCCTGTGAAACTTGATGGCGCTTTCGGCGCTCTCACAGAAACTGCAGTCAAAGCGTTTCAAAATCAACGCAACTTATCACCAGATGGTGTAGTTGGTTCCCGCACTTGGCGTGAGTTGATCCAGTAGCGTAGGGTGGGTACAGCCCACCATGAAAATTATTATTCTAGGCAAAGATTAAAAATTATCATTAATGTTTCAGTCGTGAAAACTCTTGCTATCATGACTAGAATCATCATCCATAAATAGGAGTAAATTAAAGATTTAATTATGTCCTCATATTTATTACTTAGGGTAGAAGAACACACAAACAACAGTAATAAATAGGTTTTACTCATGCATCATGAACTGCTTACGCAAATAGGTAAAAGGGTAAAAAAAACTCTCTGTCCCTGTCTTAAAAATAGTTTTGCAAGCAAATTTTAACCCAGTCTCTCACCTCTAACCCCTAACCCCTATTCCCTAACCCCTTTTTTTGACGACTACTCTTTGATATGTGAAATACATTTTTAATTTTTCAGTATGCATCATTCCGGAGTAACAGCCGTTTGGTTTGTCAAAACAAATATGAGTGTTAGTACAGCAAACCATAATGAGTGAACTTGGCCTGCTAGTCACGGGCGTTTTAAAAACAGGACAACCATTTCTGCTCAATTTGCCCCAAAAGCAGCCAATTTATTCAGAAAATGGTGTGCACAATTCCCCATCCAGAAAATTATCTGGGTCAGTGGTAACGGCTAAAATTACGCCGCCAGAGTTCATCCAAGTCGATAGAAGTTTCCTCACTACTCCATCAAAACTCAAACCCAAGAACGAAAATATAGTTAATAAAATCAGCAAAAAACTTCCACCCCCCAAATCCACTGGTTTATTAGCTCAATCTGATAATTCGGAGTCTGTAGTCGCGGCTAGGCGTAGAGTAACAAGATCAAGATTTCAAACTTTCGGTAGCCGACCTTTACCAGTTATCAGCTTTGGTAATTCTGGTGTGGCTGTGAGAGTCTTGCAAAGACTGTTAATTTCTAATGGATACGGGATGCGAATTGATGGAGTATTCGGCCCGTTTACAGAAACGGCTGTCAGAGCCTTTCAAAATCAACGAAATTTAGTTCCAGACGGTATAGTGGGTCAGAGAACTTGGCGTGAGTTGACATTTTAGTCACGAGCTAATGCGCCTACTAGTACGCCACGGCGCAAATGCTGAATATACAAGTGTATTGGTTTCATACTTCATACTTCATACTTCAGACTTCATAGGTGACTCTTGACTGTTGGTCGTAATATATGTTCCAGTTGCGTAAGTCATGTTCATCATCGACATCAGACGTAACTTGGCATTTTTGCAAGGGATTAAAAATCATGGGACTAGCTCAGATTGGAATTATTGGTGGTAGTGGTCTATACAAGATGGATGCACTGCGAGATGTGGAAGAAGTAGCAATTCAAACGCCGTTTGGTTCACCATCTGACGCGCTAATTTTAGGGACATTGGAGACAGTGCGAGTCGCTTTTTTAGCGCGCCACGGTCGCAATCATACGCTGTCACCCTCTGAGTTACCGTTTCGCGCTAATATTTATGCAATGAAACAACTGGGTGTGGAGTATTTAATTTCCGCTAGTGCGGTGGGTTCATTAAAAGCGGAAGCTAAACCACTGGATATGGTGATACCTGATCAATTTATTGACAGGACAAAGAACCGGGTTTCTACGTTTTTTGGGGAAGGAATTGTGGCTCATATTGCTTTTGGTGAGCCGATTTGTCACAATTTAGCTGCTGTATTAGCTGAAGCGATCGCTTCTCTTGATTTACCAGATGTCGCCCTCCATCGCGGTGGTACTTATGTATGCATGGAAGGGCCAGCATTTTCGACTAAGGCCGAATCAAATCTTTATCGCAGTTGGGGCGCAACGGTGATTGGGATGACGAATTTACCTGAGGCGAAATTGGCGCGGGAAGCAGAAATGGCTTACGCAACTTTGGCGCTGGTGACAGATTATGATTGTTGGCATCCCGACCATGATAATGTGACGGTGGAAATGGTGATTAAAAATTTGCAGCGCAATGCAGTTAATGCTCAAAAGGTGATTCAAGAAACTGTGCGGCGCTTGAGTGCAAATCCCCCATCTAGCGAGGCGCATTCAGCTTTGAAGTATGCAATTTTAACTCAACTGGATAAGGCGCCTGCAGCGACAAAAGAAAAATTAGGTTTATTGTTACAAAAGTACTTATAGATTCACTCATTTCTTAGTACCGCATGGACGGGGTTTGGTAGATGACGCCGAATTTGAGAACATAACGCTGAATATCAATTAGAAGTAAATCTCGACGCTGTTTGTTTGATACCAGAAAACCCGTCCATTGCAGTAGCTTTTTTCTGAAGAAAACTAGGTTTTCTCTACTCTGTTTCAAACTACTTGAAAACTAAAGTTGAGACTAGCCCAATGATTGACATCTAGAGTATAGGAATCAGCTGCGCTAGTGCTAACCTCTGCTGTGGCTATGCTGGCGTTGTGTAGGTCTTGTAGCAAGGCTTGGGCTACTTCTAAGGGGTTCCATAAGGGGCTAATAGGCTGTTCAGCGATGAGCTTTTTAGTGGTTTCTAAGGCTGCTAGGGTTTTGCTGAAGGGAGCGGTGCTGAGAATTAGTTGGTGTTCGCAAAAGAAAGCTGGCCCCGGAATCACCCAGCCAGAGGTAGTCGCAGTTTGGGGTACGGACAATGTTTCTCCTGGATTGATGACTATTTGTTGCAGTGGAGGTTTGGGTTCAGAAATGCTGGTTTGGGGGCTAATTTGCCAAGGATAGAGAGCGATCGCATTTCGACTATTCCTCAAGCCCACTAAAATTAAATATAGTGGGCGATCGCCTAGGTTTTGCACTCGGTACTGTACCCGACTCCCAATGGGGACTGTGGGTACTGTCCCTGGTGGATTGCGATAAGTAATGTTGCTCTTATCCTCGCCTTTGAGAGTCCGTACTGTTTCTCTTTGCATGACTATCTTGGGCGATATCCTACTGACAATTTCTAAAGTCCCTTTCACCGCCAAGCCAGAAGAACCTTCATTTTCTGTAAGTCGCCACAATTTAGCTGCTAACAAGGTTGGTAATTTGGGCAATAACTGCTGTGCTGTGACTTTTACAGCTTCTCCTATTTCGCCAACAGTATTGGGAATCAAATCACCGCCCAGAGAGAACAAACCATAGCGACTAGGATTTGTCAAGAGTTTACCAAAGACATAATCGCTAGGTTTTTCTCCGGCTACTACTGTAGAAATATAAGATGCCGCAAAAGCGCTGGTGGCGTCTACCCGCTCAATTCTTTCTAGTTTGGTATCAAAAGCAATGACTAACCCGATATTCCGGGGTAAAACTCGCACCGCTTCTTGTACTAATTGCCCGATTTGGGGAGGAGTGGTATTGTCAAGGCTAGAGAAGACAGCTTTTGCTGTTAACCCAGTCCGCGATCGCAATACTAACTGTTCTCCTGTGTCTAAGGTAAACCGAGAATTGTTACCGTAGCATTCTAAAACTTGCGGCGGTAGACCAGCTAACCATAACTCCACTGTCTTCTTGTCTTCTTCTATTCCTCTCACCACACCTTCGGCGCCAGCAGATCGATGGGGAAGAAAATTTTCTGCCAATGAGCTCGCTTGAGGATTTTTTTTACCACTTAATAAGGCTGGTTGCTGGGTGCTACCCAATTTGTAGATTGAACTTTCTACATGGGAAAGGCAGACTTGAATTGTCGCTGAGGGAGCAGCCGACCACAAATATTGTGTCAAGGTGTAGGTAAATAGACCAGCACTAAAATCAGAAAACAGCACTTCTCGCGCTAATTGCTTGGGGTCTGAAGTGGCTGTTAATAGTAGTGTATTGCCAATAGCATCTTGATCTGCTAATTGAGTTTTTAGTTGTTTTGGCAACTCCAGTGCTGCGGGTGTTAACTGTGCTAGGGTTTCCGGAAGAGCGCGAATTCGCCAACTGGAAGGTTGGAATGTACTAGGGACATAATAACTAGTATCTAAGACTGCGGTGACACGATCTGTGGAGAGCGATCGCAGTAATAGCAGCAAAGTTTCTTCCAATAAATAATTGACACTTTTTTTATCTTGTGCATCTTGCCCATTTATTGGCACAAGGGCATTCTGCACCGTATCTGATGATGTGCCTAAATCCATGCGAGTTCCATAACCGCTGAAGTGGAAAACCACCACATCACCCGGTTGCGCCTGCTGGCTGAGATGCTCAACAAAAGCTGTTTCAATCGACTCTCGGCTAGCTTTTTCCTCAGTTAGGGTGAGAATATCTGCCGCTTGAAAGCCGAAACGATGTATCAACAGTTCTCTTTGCAGTTCTACATCCGTCAAACAACCCCCCAATGTGGGATTTTGTGGGTAATGATTAATACCTACCAACAATGCCAACTTGCGCGGGCTGGGGTCTGCTAAAGCTTGATAATAACGTAGGCTTTGCTCGCAGTAAGCATTGCTCAAAGTTAACCAATCAGCTTCACTGACTCCCAACGCCGCGAGTATTGAGCCAATCCGAGTTAAAAACGTCCGCCGTTTCATAATTAGCCACTCACTCACAGCCTCTCAGCTAACAGCTTAAAGGGCTGGAGTCTACGGTGTAAAGTTAGGTCTATACTGTTTTTTTGGTTACTGGGAATGGGGAGGTGGGGAGGTGGGGAGGTGGGGAGGTGGGGAGGTGGGGAGATGGGGAGATGGGGAGTGTGGGGAGGTGGGGAGACTTGTACTGAGCGACTTGTACTGAGCGACTTGTACTGACTTGTGCCGAGCGCAGCCGAGGTAGCGAAGTCGAAGTAAGTCGAAGTATGGGGATTAAAGCTTGAGCCTTTGAACCTGAAGCTTGAGCCTTTGAACCTGAAGCTTGAGCCTTTGAGCCTGAAGCTTGAGCCTTTGAACCTGAAGCTTGAGCCTTTGAGCCTGAAGTGTCAGCCTTTGAACCTGAAGCTTGAGCCTTTGAGCCTGAAGTGTCAGCCTTTGAACCTGAAGCGTCAGCCTTTGAGCCTTTGAGCCTGAAGCTTGAGCCTTTGAGCCTGAAGCTTGAGCCTTTGAGCCTGAAGTGTCAGCCTTTGAACCTGAAGCTTGAGCCTTTGAACCTGAAGCGTCAGCCTTTGAACCTAAAGCTTGGATTTCAAAACTCAAAACATCCTGCTCACAACCCAAAGCTTCCCCCATCACCCCATCACCCCATCCCCCCATCACCCCATCCCCCCATCACCCCACTGACAATTGGATCGCCCTAGCCAATTCCGCTGCTACTTCTGGGCGGGAAAATTCCGGTGGGGGTAACTCGCCGCGACGCAACATTTCTCTGACTTTTGTCCCTGATAAATGCACTCGTTCTTCTGGTTTGCTGGGGCTACTTTTGGTGGTACCCATTTGTTTGGTACGCAAGCAATAAAAAGCGTGTTCAAATTTCATCGGCACAATCCCTAATTCACTGGGATCAAATTCATCAAAGATATATTGAGCATCATAAGTGCCGTAGTAATCACCCACACCTGCATGATCTCGTCCCACGATGAAATGGGTGCAGCCATAGTTCTTGCGAACTAAAGCATGGAAGATTGCTTCCCTAGGGCCAGCGTAACGCATCGCTGCTGGATTAATCGCTAAAATTACTCGGTCTAGGGGATAGTAGTTTTCTAATAAAATTTCATAGCAACGCATCCGCACATCAGCGGGGATGTCATCTTCTTTTGTCGCCCCGACTAACGGGTGCAAGAATAGACCGTCAACTGTTTCTAAAGCGCACTTTTGAATATATTCGTGGGCGCGATGGATGGGGTTGCGAGTTTGAAAGCCGACGATAGTTTTCCAGCCTTTGGCTTGAAACATTTGTCGAGAAGCGGCAGGATCAATTTGATAGGCGGGAAATTGCGGATGAGAATCCCGTTGTAATAACCAGATGTCACCTGCTAAATGTATAGCACCTTGGTTGTAGAGTACCTGTACACCTGGATGTTTAGCATCATCGGTGCGGTAGACGTTAACCGCCTCGCGGTTTTTATCATATTCATATTTCTGCGTCAGTTCTAAAACGCCGATAAACTCGCCCTTGGGGTTATCCAGCCGGATTAAACCACCTTCTGGGAGTGGAGACGCTACTTGTGGTGTCACCGATAGTGTAATGGGAATCGACCAAACAACACCGTTAGCTAGACGCATTTGGGTGACGACGCGATCGTAATCTTCCTGGTTCATAAAACCCGTCAGTGGACTAAAACCGCCAATCGCAATCATTTCTAGATCAGAAACGGCTCGCGCATCTAGTTGCACTCGCGGTAAAAAATCAGCTTTGGAGAGAAATTCTGCTCGTTGTTCTGGCGTGGCGATGCGATTAACTAATTTTCCACCGTGGGGTGCAATGGCCTCTTGTTGGTGACTCAACGTAATCCCCTCTTTGCGTTAACTGTAATTCTGTATGTATTAAGATATCAAAATGTCGGCACACAAGGACAAGAGTTTGTTGTGGCGAATAGATTGGCTAAATTTAATGCTCACTTGCAAATGTTCAAGTCTCGTGCATGAATTTGGGCGATCGCCTACAGTGATTGCACCTTTACTAGCCTTGTAGAGACAGCTTTCTAGTCAAGTAAGCCATTGCAGACTTAGTATATTTTTTCTGGTGAATTAGTAGCCAGTCGTAGTGAAGCGATGACCGAGCGCTTTTGGTTGTTTGAGGAGTTACCTGACAGCGTGGGGTCAACAACTGGCGATTTGTGGGTATTTAGTATGTCCCGTTCTTTTGATATCTTATTTAAACTGGAAAATTGTCGGTTGTACTGCCAAAATGCCAGAACTTGTGACTATAGACGTTTCAGTAGGCGATCGCTTAAATTAAGTCTGTGAAAAACTCAATATCAGATCGAGTCCACCTCACCTAGTTTCTGGATTTGCTGCTGCTCATATCCTGCTGCTTGGAGTGGCGCAATGATATTGCGTTGCAAATCTGGGACATAGCAAGCAATCAGATGAGTTTGACTATCTGGAACAACGCGCACCTCTCCTATCGCCGCTGGTAAAATACAAGACTCCCCTTGTTCCAGGGACTCGATACCAGAAGCAAATTCTAACTGTACAACATTGCCGACATTGGAGAGAGTCAAACAACGCTCAACATGAGATGGTTCTAAATACGATTCGTTCAAAATCCAATGCTCAAGGGCGAAGTAAGGCCCAGCACAGCCAAAAATCCGCAAATTAGCACCTGATTGTAACTTTAGCCCATGGTTGGGCAGTGGTTGATAATGGTTTTTTAGCTCATCCAGGGTAGCATTAATATTCGCGTACCATTCTTGTTGATTGTACTGGTTTCCATACAAATCTGTTGGCATCACCGATTGAGCTAGATTCGAGGTTTGTTGAATTTCCAAGACAAGTGTGTCAGGCCCAAAAGAGTGAATCACGCCCGCAGGTACATAGATAGTGTCTCCCGCTTGAATTGAGTGGCGCACCAAAACAGAATCATAATCACAGCTAGCAAAAGCGGTAAATAGCTGCTCTCGTGTAAACTCTGACTTCAGCCCCGCCAATACAGTTGCTCCTGGTGCAGCCCAAAGAATATGCCAAGCTTCAGTTTTACCATTTGGTTCATTGTGTAACCTCAGAGCCGTTTCATCATCAGCATGGAGATGCACAGGCAACATATGAGATGCATCAATAAACTTGCATAATAAAGGAAAGTGTGGCCCCCGCCAGCCATGACCAACGAGTTCATCAGGATGAGCTAAGGTGAGTTCATGCAAGGTGCGACCAGCCAGGAACCCATTAACCACAGTCCCTGTTTTGTCTTGATAGTCGCTGATTTCCCAAGTTTCAGCTATTATCCCAGAAGGTAAACCGCGCTTGTTGAGACGTTCTGGAATCAGCCTTTCGCCAAAAGCGTATTTTTGGATATTAGTAGTTAACTTTAGTGGATACCAATCCATGCAAACCTGACCGAATGATACATCTAGTTTGTGTGCAGTGGTGGGGTAATGCTTCCATCTACGGGCTAATAAAGACGTGAAAAACTCGACCCACAAGTGGATCTTAAATGTCTGGTAAAAGAGTTTTCAACGCAGAGAGAAGTCGGAGCGGCGGCTTCCGCCGTTAGCGCAGCGGTAGCGAGTCCGCGAGCGTCTCTGAACTTCGGTGGGAACGCGAAGTACAACGCAAAGGAGCGCAAAGAGGTAATTGCCAACGATTGGACATAGAGGCAGGGCGATCGCTTTATAATAAAATATGAAAAAGCAATCTCCATTATGTAATAAATATGACCCACTCTTCACCCGAAAGAATTGTTAGACGTGGAAGAGTATTCCCTGAAATTCAATGGACTCAAGCCCAAAAAGCCGAAGACAGAGCCAGAAGACAGGCATTTTATGAGCGTTGTTGGATGATCTTTGAGCGTTTAAAACCAGAAATCCTAGATAAATATTATGGTTGGTACATTGCCATTGAACCAGATAGTGGCGATTATTTTATTGACCAGGATCAAGAAGTAGCCAGTAAAATGGCTAGAGAAAAACACCCTCTTTTGATTCATCATATTTTTGGCATTAACGAAACAGGTGTTAGTGGCAGAATATGATTGAGGGAAGATTTGGAAATAAAGGCCAAGTTTACTTTGAAATAGATTTAATATTCAGGCAATACAACGATGTTGCAATTCTTTGGGCAACCAATTTGTGAAAAGCCCTAGAATAAGAACATAGTTCTCAGCCGTTTTTGCATATACTTAATGGGAGATGAGGAAGTTAATTACTCTCCCCCATCTACCCTGTCTTTGCTACTCCTCTAGCTACTCGTGTAACCAGGGTGTGATTTCAGGTTGCCAACTCACTAATTCTTCATCTTTAAACCACAAAGCAATTTCCTTTTTTGCTGTTTCTGGTGCGTCAGAGCCGTGGATAATATTGCGACCAATGTTAATCCCAAAGTCACCCCGAATTGTTCCTGGTTCTGCTGTTAGGGGATTTGTAGCGCCAATGATTTTTCTGGCTGAGGCGATGACACCCTCGCCTTCCCACACCATTGCTACCACGGGCCCAGAAGTAATAAATTCCACTAAACCTGCAAAAAAGGGTCTTTGTCGGTGAACAGCATAATGTTCTTCTGCTAATTCCTTACTAGGCGTTAGGAATTTCAAGCCCACCAAGGTGAAACCTTTTTTTTCAAAGCGGCCGATAATTTCGCTGATCAGTCCGCGCTGTACGCCATCGGGTTTAATTGCTAAGAATGTGCGTTCCAAAGCTATCTCCGAAAACTTAATAAAGTTTTTATAGTCAATCGTCGGTTATTGGCAGTCAATCGTATTTCTACTGACTGCACAATCTTGAGTGTTGACCAATCAGAGTTTATCTCAGAAATTATCTCCGGGCGCATATCTGTTGCTAAACGAATGCGTTAAATTGGTTATTCGTGGGTGAATCACAGAGGTCAGGAAGAAATGGGTGTTGAGTCAACTGCTACATCTGATGCGGTAGTTAAGCTGTCGTCCAGCGAGCAAAAAGCAGAAGTGAAAAGTCATAAGCCGAAAAAACTGCTACCACCTAGCAATACCACAGAGGATTTGCCTCGCTCATGGAAAATTGAGGATAGCGAAGCTCTCTATCGTATTGAGGGTTGGGGACAACCTTATTTTTCAATTAGTGCTGCTGGTCATGTTACTGTTTCTCCCAAGGGTGAACGCGGCGGTTCTCTTGACTTGTTTGAATTAGTCAATTCTTTGAAGCAGCGTAATTTGGGACTGCCGATGCTGATTCGTTTCTCTGATATTTTGGAGGATAGAATTGAGCGGTTAAATGCTTGTTTTGCGAAGGCGATCGCCCGTTACAGTTATCCTGGTGTTTATCGTGGTGTGTTTCCTGTCAAATGCAACCAGCAGCGCCATTTGATTGAAGATTTGGTGAAGTTTGGTAAGCCCCATCAATTCGGGTTGGAAGCCGGTTCTAAGCCAGAATTAATGATTGCTCTAGCCCTGCTGGATACACCGGGCGCATTGTTAATCTGCAACGGCTACAAAGACCAAGAATACATTGAAACGGCGATGTTAGCCCAAAGACTCGGACAAACACCGATTATTGTCCTAGAACAAATTGAAGAGGTTGATTTGGTAATTGCGGCTAACCGTCAGTTAGGAATTAAACCCATCCTGGGGGTGCGGGCTAAACTCAGTACCCAAGGGATGGGGCGCTGGGGGACTTCCAGTGGCGATCGCGCTAAATTTGGTTTAACAATGCCGGAAGTAATTGAGGCTGTTGATAAACTACGCGACGCTGACTTACTTGATTCTCTCCAGTTGCTGCATTTCCATATCGGCTCACAAATTTCTGCCATCAATGTGATTAAAGATGCCATCCAAGAAGCCAGCCGCATTTACGTAGAATTGGCAATGTTGGGGGCGGATATGAAATACCTCGATGTCGGTGGCGGCTTGGGTGTAGACTACGACGGCTCGCAAACAAATTTCTACGCCTCGAAAAACTACAACATGCAAAACTATGCCAACGACATTGTTGCAGAATTAAAAGATACCTGTGCAGAACGACAAATCTCCGTACCTACACTGATTAGCGAAAGTGGGCGGGCGATCGCTTCCCATCAATCAGTACTGATTTTTGATATCCTCAGCACCAGCGATGTCCCCCTCAATTCCCCAGAACCTCCCCAGGAGGGAGAATCACCCATCATTAATTACCTCTGGGAATCCTACCAATCGATTAACCAAGAGAACTATCAAGAGCTTTACCACGACGCCGCTCAATTTAAAGAAGAAGCCATTAGCCGTTTCAACTTGGGTATTTTGCGCCTGCGGGAACGCGCCAAAGCCGAACGGCTCTACTGGGCTTGTTGTCAAAAAATTCTCAACATTACCAGACAGCAGGAATACGTACCCGATGAACTCGAAGACCTAGAACAAATCATGGCTTCCATCTACTACGCTAATCTTTCGGTGTTTCAATCAGCACCTGATTGTTGGGCGATCGACCAACTATTCCCGATTATGCCCATACACCGTCTAGATGAAGAACCGACGCGGCGAGGCATCTTAGCTGACCTGACCTGCGATAGTGATGGTAAGATTGACCGTTTTATTGACCTGCGTGATGTCAAGTCGGTTCTGGAGTTACATTCCTTCAACCCCAATGAACCATACTATTTGGGAATGTTCCTCAGTGGAGCTTACCAAGAAATCATGGGTAATCTACACAATTTATTTGGCGACACTAACGCAGTTCATATTCAACTGACGCCCAAAGGCTACCAAATTGAACATGTTGTCAAAGGCGATACCATGAGTGAGGTAGTAAGTTACGTACAGTATGACTCAGAAGACATGGTAGAAAGGATTCGCCAGCGCTGTGAACATGCTTTAGAAGAGAAGCGCATCACCCTCGCCGAATCTCAACGCTTGCTACAAACTTATGAGCAGAGTCTCAGAAGATATACGTATTTGAATAGTTAGGGGCTAGGGGAAGGTGTGGGGGGTGTGGGAAGAGGGGGAAGAGGGGGAGGTGTGGGACGTGTGGGACGTGTGGGACGTGTGGGACGTGTGGGAGGAAGGAGAAGATAGCAAGCGTAAGCATAAATTCGTTTTTTATTTCATCTCCCCACACTCCCCACCCTCCCCACACTCCCCACACTCCCCATCACCCCATCACCCCATCACCCCACTCCCTAACCCCCGTTAGCTCCTAACAATTCAGCTATAGCTTGTCGCTCGGCTGGGGTGTGCTCTGGTGGTGCTTGGCGAGCGTCGGTGATTAACCAGTCGAGAGCGGCTGCTTGCACATCGATGGTAGCGCCGGTTTTATCCACACAATAACGCCCAAACACCAGTTTATCAACGAGGCGCACTCCAGGCCCCAAGCGTGACCATTCAAAAATGACGCTGTTATCTACGGTTGCACCACTGCATATCCAACAGTTGGGGCCAATCATCGCTGGGCCGACAATCTTGGCACCGTCTTCAATCCTCGTCATCGCACCGATGTATACTGGCCCTGTAATATCCACTTTGTCCCAATTGACAGCCACATTTAAGCCAGTGTAAATCCCCGGAGCAACTTTATGGCCTGGAATTTGTACGTTTTTAATTTCGCCTAGCAATACACCCCGAATTGCTCGCCAATAATCTGGTACTTTACCGATATCTACCCATTCAAAATCCATGGGTATGGCGTGGAAGGGAGCACCAATTTCTACTAATTTAGGGAACAACTCGCCGCCAATGTCATATTCAATTCCAGAAGGGATGTAGTTGAATACTTCTGGTTCAAAAATGTAAATCCCTGTATTGATGTTGGTACTCAGGGCTTCTTCTACCTTAGGTTTTTCTTGGAATGCTTTGATGCGTCCATCTTCATCAGTAACTACCACGCCATAGCTAGAAACTTCTTCCCTAGGCACGGTTTTTGTAATAATCGTGGCGATGGAATTCTTCGCTCTGTGCCACTTGACTGCTGCTGACAAATCCAGATCGATCAACGCATCACCGCACAACACCACAAAGGTATCATCAAAAAACGGCGAAAAGTCTTGAATACGGCGCATTCCCCCAGCAGAACCGATGGCTTCACCTACCAGTTTGCCGTTGTCATCGATTTTTCCTTCAAAAGAATAGCCAATCTGGACGCCAAATCGCTGACCATCACGGAAATAGTTTTCAATTTCCTCTGCCAAATGGCTGACGTTGACCATAATTTGGTCAAATCCATGCTGGCGCAACAGTTCCAATAAAAATTCCATCACTGGCTTTTGCAGGATAGGAATCATTGGTTTGGGAATCGTATATGTAATCGGACGAACGCGAGTACCTTTGCCCGCCGCCAGAATCATTGCTTTCATAAAATTTTATTCCTCAACCACAAGCCAGTTTACTTTCGCCAGGTTATATTTAATCATCGGTTTATTTTTATGCTCAGTCATCCCCAATAGCACGGACAGGGGAATTTACTGTTGGTAGAATTACAAAACATTGGTTACTGTGACAATTTACTCATATTTTGGGTTTTGCTAAAAAGACTCTGCGAATTGGGGCTTGGTCATTTGTGTTTCTGCTTTCCTATCTTTTTATGGAGAAATTGTTTAATTCATGGGCTGTTAAGAGGGTTTGCAGGTGCTGACTGAATCCACGAGTAGCCTAATTTTCACTTCTTGATAAAACTCCTCTTGTGCTAGCTCAACTTTCGATTGAGCCGACAACAGCAGCAATGCCCAGAAGACGCTGACCTTGTGGCTATGTTCTGAATCATGAGCCGATAGATGTGAGTGAGGATGCTTGCTTTTAGTCCACAATTCCACAAGTTGTTCTAAATTTAACCAATCTTGATTGAGATTTAGCTCTGTTGCGGAAAGCTGCAACACCTGCTCTAATTCTCCAGCTACTTCTGTCAGATTTTCCTGGTGAGCCAATTCTAGCGCCGCTCGCATTGTTTGAGCACTGGGCTGACGCCGAGGACGGGCGGGTTTGTGGTTTTTTTCTACCAGTTTTAACTGACTGGCCATGAGCTGCAATTGGTCGATTAATTCTTGCAGAGTTACACGGCGTTTGGGTGGCGGCATGGCGGCGGGACGACGCCGCAGATGTCGCTCTAATTGCAAGCGCTGACCCTGATTTAAGATTCCATCCGCGCTTTCTAAGAGTGTTTCTTCTAGTAGAGTTTCTGATTGCTCGGTTGCTGAGTGCAATTGCATCAAGGTGTTGGCTTTAAATAACACTAGCATCGATGCCGATAAAAAAGCTTGTCCCGATTGAGACAAGTCGGCTTCGTAGCCTTTGGTTGTAGCCTCCGGCGCCATGAGTTCTAAGTAACGATCAATCACCTCAATTACCTGGACGTCCCAAGGATCAATTTCTCCTCTTTCTGCTTGTTGAATGAGGTGCGTAATTGTTTCTAAGAGCTCGGCAGCATCCATGTAATTAAATCAAAATGCGTATGTTGAGCAGCAGACTGATGCAATAGACATGACTTAAAAATAGAGATTAGGTACTAGTACAACAAGGCTGAAGTATAAAGTATAAAGTATGAAATGAAGAAGCTTAGATGATAAGCCTTTGGGCAATTTGTAATGGGTACTTTATTTCCGCCGTGGTGTACTAGGGGTTCATCGCCTTAATTTTGATGGGTAAATGTGTTTGTAGTGAGGAGTTTATTCCTTAAATGTGAAAGCACTAAAGTGCTGACTACGAACTCATCAAAATTAATGCAATAGGGCACTAGCCTGTATTCCCTAATCCCTATTTTCTAGCTATATCTGGTGTGTATAGGAAGCAGCTTGTACTGTTTTAAGCATCGCCTGCTGGTGGCAGTACAGGTTGCATGGATTGGATTTCTGTTTGATATTGTTTGACTTTAGTCTCCAATTCCCGAATCTGCACATTTTTTTGGCGTACTTGTTGGCTAGATAATATCTGCCGTTGTAATTGTGTCCAGATGCTAAATATCCAAGCAAAAACTCCGCCTATACCAACTGCCAAAAGTAATTCAACTGCTATGGGTGCTTGCACTTGTACGCCAGGAACAATATTAATTGTGCCTAGTTCAGCGTTTTCCATGGAAAAGACAGCCAGGGCCAAGCAAAGGATAAAGATTAAGACAAAGTTTATTTGCTTCATTGTGACTCACAAATTACGTAGTTAATTTTACTTAGTACTCCCTGAAATTGGCATTTAGTCCCATTGTGAATGGGGATTTAAGATTGTGCAAGTTTTGGTTGTACAGATTCTTATAGCCATAGACTGTGCACTCTCTAGGGATCAATTGTACGACTATGAGGACGGAACATATACTTACATATTTAATTTATACAGAAACTATAAGTAGATACTAGCAATTAAATTTTAAACTGAGCATGAAAAATTTGGCGTTTTGCTTTTTTACGTAGCTTCTAGCTTCTAATCCTGATCCACGGGGAAATCGTCGGTAATATTGAAGGGTGATACAAAGTTAGCAGGGTTGCTAATTTTCATGGCGTCGAAGGTGCCTTTAATTGTACCGGCAATGGGGACGGCTACGAGTGTTCCTAATAAACCTGCAATTTCAAATCCCATCAAAATAGCGACAAAAATCCAGATGGGGTTGAGTCCAATTACTTCCCCAAGTAACCTAGGGCCGAGGAGGTTATCTTTAATCTGCTGCATGACGATCGCGGCTATGGCTACTTGTACTGCTAGCCACCAGTTTTGTAATAATACCAACACTGTGACTAGTCCAATGCCTAGAGTGGCGCCGATGAAGGGAATTAACTCGGAGATGCCGATGACGATGGCAAATAATAAAGCAAATGGCACTCTCATGACTAAGAAAATTGGTGTCAAACAGACCACCATAAATAACCCCAGTAACAACTGACTGAGGAAAAAATTCTGGAAGTTGAGGATCAAGGATTTTGTGAGAGGGACTCGGATTTTGCTGGGTAAAAGACTAACTAAGCCATACCAGACGCGATCGCCGTATATGAGCATATAAAATGCTAGTACAATCACTAAGACAAAGTTAATTATTCCTGTCAATAAAGTTCCCGCAAATCCTACTGCACCAGTGGCGAGTTGCTGTAACATATTCTGAATGTTGGCGTTGATTTGCTGGGTAACAATATTTAAATTCAGAGGCAAACGCCGTTGTTTAGCCAATATTTCAAACTGTTCTAAATTTCTTTGACTAGCAGTTATCCAATCAGGAATTTTTTCTAACAATTGGATGCTTTGGTCAATTAACATCGGTACTAGCGTCAGCCCAACTACAACAAACAGAGTTAAAGTGATGAGCAAAACGATAATTACTGCTTGAGTATGGCTAACTCTGGCTCGTTTAAAGAACTTAACTGGGTAATTCAGTAAAAAAGCCAGAATTGCTGCAATGCTAAGAATGGTAACAGGATGCTTGAAATAAGTAAAAAGTGCAGACAGCAACCAGACATTGAGAGCGATAATTGGACCGCTCAAACCATAGATTAACAGACGTTGAAGCGAGGCTGAACGGCGCATCTGATGCAATATGTTTTTGAGACATGGGGAAAGGGTTTGCTCAACTGCTGTTGGCGCTAATCATCATCATAAATATTTTTCTGAAACACGTGTATAAGTTTATCTGATAGCCAGGGAGTGAATTAGATGGATCAAACTGTAGCTGACCTACGCAAGGATTATACTTTGCAAGATTTCAACGAAATTGACGCAAATCCCAATCCATTCAACCAATTTCAAACATGGTTTGCTCAAGCTTTAGCAGCCCAACTCCTAGAACCCAATGCGATGACGATTGCGACCACCACACCAGATGGTAAACCTTCGGCGAGAATGGTTTTACTCAAGGATTTTGATGAGCGCGGTTTTGTCTTTTTCACGAACTATAACAGCCGCAAAGGCCAAGAACTGGCAGAAAATCCCCAAGCGGCGTTGGTTTTTTGGTGGGCGGAATTGGAACGCCAAGTTCGGATTACGGGCCGTGTGGAGAAGACGGCGGAAAATGAGTCTGATTATTATTTTGACAGTCGTCCTGCTAACAGTCGTTTGGGTGCGTGGGCGTCTAATCAAAGTGAGGTGATTGTCAGTCGAGAATTTTTAGAGCAACGTTTGCGGGAATTCCAGCAACAATATGCAAATCAAGAGGTTCCCCGACCGCCCCATTGGGGAGGGTTGCGCGTGATTCCTACAGAAATTGAGTTTTGGCAAGGGCGCCCCAGTCGTCTACACGATCGCTTGCTTTATACTCGTTTAGATGATGGGGGTTGGAAAATTGAGAGATTGTCGCCTTAAAGCGTCAATGATGATTACATGCCTTTGAATCCTACATTGGTTTCCACTTCTTGGACTGCGGATATGGAATCTACGGTGCTATCTTTTTGGCGCTGATGGCCGAGTTGACTAAGAAGGATGGCTACTAAAATCAAGCCACCGCCGATATATTGCGGTATGGTGGGGGCTTCACCCAAGATGAAGTAGGCGGCTACAATCCCGATAATGGGGGTAAATGAGCCAACTAAGGAGGCTGTCGATACGGTGGAGTATCTCAAGCCTTTAATCCAGAGTGACTGACCTACGACGACGATTAACCCACCATACAAAAACATCCACTGCCATAAAAATGGTGAGAAGGCTTCAGCGAAATGATCTCTACCATAAACTATTAACGCTAAACAGAAAAAGATCACGGTTCCTAGGGCGGTGCGGAAAATACTATAAATTCCTAGGGGGACTGGCGAGAGATATTTTTTAGCAATAATTGTGGAGACGGAGATTGCTATTGATCCAATGGCTGCGAGAATTTCTCCTAAACCCACATGCAAACCTGACATTTGGATCATGTTTGCTGCGGGAGGTTGGAGAATAACTGTGAGGATAACACCAATAAAAACGGCGATCGCTCCCATAAATTGCCAAAGATTTACCCGTTCTCGCAATAACCAAATTGATAAGGCTAGAGTCAGCGGCGGTTCTAAGCGACCAACGATGATGATATTGTTGATTGGTGTTAGTGCTAAAGCTTGAAAAATTAAGCCAGGGGCTAAGGCTCCTGATAAAATAGCTACCGCTGTTAGACTAATCCATTGTTTTTTTGATATTTGCTTTAAGGCTGTTTTGTTCCACTGTCGCCCATAAATTAAAATTAAAAGTATTAAGGCGCAAAGATTGCCCACAAATAAAACATTACATAAAGAAATAGGATTGCGACCGCCGATAAAGTTTTCAGCACCAATTTCTGTCAGTTTGCGCGTGACAGCGCCAGATGCTCCAAAAATTAGGATGGCGAGCCAAAGATAAGTTTGTCCGGAAATTTTGAGCATTAAGCGCTGTGGTTTTTTTGCTCTGGACACTATTTGTTGTTTGTAATTGTAAAAGTAGCGATTATTGAGAGTATTTTATTTAAAAATAGGGGCGCTTGGTGCCCCATTTTTCTAGCTTTGGGGCTGTTCTGTAACTGCAGCTTTTGTGCTAAATTGAATTTGTGGATCTGGCATGAAACTATATCTTAAATATAGTCCTCCCGCAATAAATAAGGTGATTAACAAAGTCCCAATACCTAAAGGACTGGGGAGCCAAAAAACAGTTTCTATGTGGTTTAATTCTCCTGGTCTGAGTTGCCATAGTAGCTGATTGCCATTTTTTTCGGGAGCGATCGCTGTTTCTCCCACTGTAATGTTTTCCGCTCCCCAGGGGGCTTTTAAGCTAAATTGCAAATCGATTATTGAGCCGGGATTGGCTAAAACGTTACCTTTGCTGGCAATAATGGAGAGCGATCGCAGGTCTAAATCATAAATTAATCTATTTTTGACTACTAGTATAAAGTTATTTTGTTCTAATATGATATTCGAGGCTATTTTCGGTAATTCCGAATTTGCTTCATTATCTGCTGTCTGAGCTTGTTGATTAACGTGGGAATTAAAGAAGTTATTGAATTTTGTTTGTAATTCCTCACCATTACTAAAAGGAATACTGACAATTATTTCCTCTGGGGAAACCCGCTGCGTTTTTCCTTCTAATTTCCGGGCGCGACGTTCTATGCTATTTAACCATTCATACACATAGTCACCACTAAAACTGGTGAGTCTTTCTCCCAATTTGATATGTTGGACTATTTCTCCGTTATTGGAGTTGTTAAAGTTAACGCCTACATCATATTTAACGCAACCAGATAACAACAAAGCTACTACCACCACCAGCCAGACAAAAGGTTTTGGGCTTTTTTCCCTACCTGCTTGTTTGGTGATAGTAAAGCAACGATTCATCAGTTTTTTTGCTGCGAGAGTGACAAAACCAAATGGTTTCATGAATAAGATTAAAATGTCTCTTAAATCCGACGAATTCATTACTATAAATCTCCCAAAGAAAACGTCCAAAATTACGAACAAAGTCAAGAAATTCCTTTTTAACTTCTTGACTCTGCGTCTCTGCAGTTTCAAAATAATTTATTGCACCGCAGAGAGAAAACAAGAAATTTTTTGAGTCATTTTCAAAGAGTCATATCAATTCAAAAATCAAAAAACAGAGAATTTATTAGTTTTTAAAAATTGATATGAATTTCACCCTTCACCCTTCATCCTTCATCCTGCGCCGTTGGTACTTAGCCAGACCAAATATGAAAGAATGAAACTAATCACAATTAGCGCCAGCCAAATAAAGCGATTATCTTTAGTATTGACTTGACTGAGGTCAATAAATTCTGGTTCAGCGGGCTTTTTTTGTTCAGAAGAGTTACGGGGTTTGATGGTGAGACGAATTTTAGATTCATTATCAGATAATGCTCCTAAATCTGGAATTTGGGTCATCCACTCGGCGGGTCTTTGCAGTTTTGGCGCTTGTAAAATGTAGACTAACCGGCGCGCTTGGGTGCTTGTTTCCGAGTAAGGATGACGTTGGAGTTGTTTGCAAAGGGCGATCGCTTCTTCTGTGCGTCCAGAGGCTTCATAAGCTGTCACTAGCCACAGTTCTATTTCACCCCCTAGGCGAGAATTACGAGCCACAAGGGCGCTGGCTGTTTCCAGATTTTCTACGGCTTCTCGATATTGCCCGTTTTCAAAGGCAATTTTCGCAGTTTGGAAGATAGCCCTAGCATTTTCTAAACTTTCTGCACTCACATTCTATACACAATTCAGCACTACTTTAATTTTGCCAAGGTTTCATTTTTTCAATTGAGAACCGAGAATCATGGTTCCAATCCCGACATCTGTGAAGATTTCTAACAAGAGGGCGTGGGGAATGCGACCATCAATGATATGTGCAGCTTTGACACCTTGAGCGAGCGATCGCACACAACAATTAACTTTGGGAATCATACCACCGCTAACGATACCATTAGCAATTAGCTCGCGGGCTTCGGGAATATCGACTTTGGGAATCAAGGTTGAGGGGTCTTTGTAATCTTTTAAAATTCCTCTAGTATCAGTCAATAAAATCAATTTTTCTGCTCCTAAAGCTGCGGCTATTTCTCCAGCTACCGTATCGGCGTTGATATTATAAGCTTGTCCCGTTTCGTCAGCAGCTACGCTAGAAACCACAGGGATATAACCATTACTCGCCAGTGTGTTCAAAATTTTAATATTCACACTGCTGACTTCTCCCACAAAACCAATGCCTTCTTGACCTTGAGGACGAGCTGTAATTAAGTTACCATCTTTACCGCAAAGTCCGACTGCTAAACCGCCAGCTTGGTTAATCAGTTCCACAATTTCTTTATTGACTCGACCGACTAAAACCATTTCCACCACGTCCATTGTGGGAGCATCAGTCACCCGTAAGCCATTTTTAAATTGCGGTTCGATTCCTAATTTATCTAACCAACTGTTGATTTCCGGGCCTCCACCATGCACCAGAATTGGTCGCAAGCCCACACAAGACAAAAATACTACATCGCGGATGACTTGATGTTTAAGATTGTGATCTTTCATCGCTGCGCCACCATACTTGACAACTACGGTGCGTCCAGCGAATTGTTGAATATAGGGTAGCGCTTCGCTTAATACTTGCACGCGAGTGGCTTCTGCTTGCCTGATATACTCAGTATCGTTGACCATTTTCAGGATCTATTGAGACTTCAAAACCTATGCAGTCAGTTTAGAAGACTTTGGAACTGGTAACAATAGACTTCTGGCTCTGATTGGGGAAAGTTTAAGCGTTAAATTTGTGATTTATGCGGATTTCAGATGTGTTTATATTTTGTCATCTAATTTGGTTTATTTTCAGGGACTGACTTATTAAGCTACGCCATAATCTGTAAACTGACGCTTGAAAGGAGCCTGTAAGCCTAGAATAATATCTTCTCGTGGCACTCCCATCATTACTAATTCCTCTGCGGGGTTGCGGTCAGTTAAATTTTGTTGCAGCCAAATTTTGCCATCTTTAATATCGAAATGGATCACGCATCGATAAATCCGATTAAATCCTTGCCAACCTACATTCATCCATTGATAATGATTGCGTTCTGTGTCTAAAATCAGTTGGACTTCGACATCGTTATCCGACAAATCATCACTAGCATAGTTAGTCAACAATGCTTTAACATACTCTTGATATTTTGCTAGTTTATCCATTGTACAATCACCTCATCTACTGGATCATAAACAATTAATAACACCTGATATTGTTTGATTGCTGTTTTAGTGAATTCCAGTTGAAAAAATATTTTGTAAGTATCCAATGGAACTGCTAAATATAATATTCGCTCCGGTTCATATCCCGCTAATGCTAGACGGTAACTCATAAATTGTCCTAGAGCGGTGTAAAAATCTGTAATTGCAGAAGGGTTTAAAAAGCTTTTGATTTCAATTGCTATTTTTTCGTTTCCTTTATCTGCAGCAATTATTTTTTCTGCTCCTAAATCAATTTGAAAGTTGACTTCCCCGAATTTAAATTTTAATGGATCGCTAGTAATTATCCATTGTTCTTTTTGCAAAGCTTTTTTAACTGATTCGTGAAAAACATCTTTTGCCGACACAAATAAAACCCAAATATCTTGTTTATAAACATTACTTTGTTAGAATAAATCTCTAACGCCTACAAAATAGATATGTTCAGTTCAAGCTAATTCTCAATTAATGAGCAGCAGGTGTTTTCAGCACACTAGGAATTGCTTCTATGATTCGTGTCGCAATTTGCTCTGGTGTTTCCCCTTCAGAGATGGTAATTCTTAAATCAGCTTGGGAGTAAAGCGGTGTGCGTTGTTCGAGGAGCGATCGCAATTTTCCTTTGGGGTCGGCATCTTGCAGCAGCGGTCTGGTATTATCTTCTAGTAACCGAGTGTAAAGTAATTCTACTGCGGCATCTAACCACACAATTAAACCGTGGTGTAAATAACTCCAATTTTCTCGCCTGGAAATAATACCACCACCAGTGGCTATAGTCAATTTTGTATAAGCACAAACTTGCGCCAGAACATCACTTTCCAGCTGACGAAAAGCTGCTTCTCCTGAATCAGCAAATATTTGATTGATAGATTTTCCTGCTGCTTGCACAATGATGCTATCGGTATCAACAAATCCGTAACCCAATTGCGGGGCTAATAAGCGACCTACAGTTGTCTTACCGCTACCCATCATGCCAATTAGGTACAGATTAACTCCTTGCAATAAGCTAGTCACCAGTTGCTCTGCTCCAGTTATGAGTTATCTTAGCTGTTTCGTCAGGCTTGGGATCAAACCTGACAAATCTTACAAGAGTTTAATTTTAATACTGATTTGAGATTTTGTAGACTTAATCATCAACTCAACTTAAATCTCCGCATTCAAGCGACTTTCTCTAAGATAGTTTTTCAGGTGTGCTTCAAAAAGCGTATGACTCATGAACAAGTGACCATCTCGCTCATCATTTAAGGTAAAATTTTCCTCGATGAGGCGTTCGATCATGTATTCCATTAAAACGGGAGTTTGAGAAAAGTCTGACGCTTGTCTTTCAATCAGCGATCGCCTTTGTAATAATTCTACCGCCTCTAAGATTAATCTTTGAGACATCCGGGGCGATAATCCTGGTATAATCTCTTTCGGTAGATTCCGCATCGAGATAAAATCCTGATTGACCGCCAGCCAAAACATCATATGCTTTTCTAGCTGAGACAAGCGATTAAATTGCTCGTCGAGAATGGCGCGAATGTCACCAAAAACTACAGTTCCTTGTTTGATAAATTCAGATAAATTACCACCGAATAATTCTTGAATTGCTGTTGCGACTAACTTCAAAAATAAGGGATTACCTGCATACCAGTATAATAATACTCTAGACTCTGCTTCTGATTGATTAGTCAAGCCTTTAGAGTTAAGAATTAGGATGCTATCTGCTGCATTTAAACCAGTCAATTTTAAAGAGCGAACAGGTAAAGTTTCGCCTTCCAAAACAGCAATTTCTTGAGGTTTTTCTCGACTGGTAAATACCACACAACTTTGGTGTTGTGATTCTCCCAAGCGTCTAATTAACTCTCCATAACTTTCGTAACCTTGACGATAGCGAATTTGAGACAGGAAGGGTTGAGAAGCGTTTTTTGGATTTAATTTATGGGTTATTTGTGCTGGTGATTCCCAACCATTATCTAAAATCGAGTCAAAATCGTCTAATATCAGCAGACAACGTGAATTTCGCAAACAATCAATCAGTTGTGAAATTTGTCCAGCGACGGTATCTGCGATAATTATCTCTTGAGGAGGATATAAAACCTGCAGCAATTGCTGTAAAAGTAGCTCCAGAGGAGGAATAAAATTGAGCGATCGCCAAACCACATATGCAAACTGATCTTGAATTTCTTCTGCTAACTTCACAGAAAAAGCGGTTTTTCCAATTCCACTGATACCCAAGACAGCAATTAACCGACAGCGCTCTTGTACAATCCACTTGTGAACCTGAGTCAGTTCCTGTGTCCGACCATAAAACACACTGACATCAACGGCTTCACCCCAGTCTCTGATTGTAGCTGATTGGTTGACTACTAAATCAACATTTTGATCTTCGTTAGCAACAATCGGATCACGCGGCGATGATAACTGAAACCAACCTTTTTTATATCCAGCTTTTTCTAACAGATGAGTTACACGACTCCAGTTTTTCACCTTGACTGAATATCCAGCTTGGTTACTCAACATTTCTTCAATGTATTTATATAACCCATTAGATAAGTACACGCGCACAGTACTGCTACTAGCGCTTTGATAAACTATCTTCGCAATTTCCGCAGGACTACAGCCACAAAGTAAACCACGTAGAAATTTCTTTTCTACTGGCGTCAATGCTTTCCCTTTTGCTGAGGCTAAATCTACGTATAACTTTTCTAACTCCCAATTTTTTTTAGCCTCTAAAAATTCATCTTCGATTTGATTAAAGTCAACTGATACCATTAACGTTATTGATGTATTTAAATTAACTAAGGCAATATATTAACGATTTCTTGATGAACCCAGAATAAATCAAGGATGAATTTATAACGAATTTAATAACTATCGTTAGGTGACTTAGAAGTTGTTGCTTAGGTATCTTTAGGCTTAACGGAAGTTTAATAAAAATTGTCTGAAACTTTAAGTGAAGAAATTCTGTCAATATACATGAATCCCAATTTTGTTAGTGAGCAATTTTAGTTTTAGAAAATACTGTGTTTTTAACAACACTAAAAGCTCATTCTAGGATTTAGTAAATGCAAGGCTTGACTGCTAAATTTTGTGGACAAAGGTGTAAATGGTCACTTGTTTTCTCAAATTGTACAAAAAGTTTTGCCAACTTGACGGTTTAGTCACCAAAGCAATTGTAAATATCAGATGAATTTAGTCTCAATTAATTAAGATGGTATGAACGAGGTGTCGATTATGACTCGAATTCGTGATGTTGTGCAAAAAGCTATAGATACTGGCTACCTAACCGTAGAGGCTGAGAATCAATTGCGACATCTGCTAACTACTCGCTACGACTCAGAAGATTTGAACGCTTTTATGAGTTTGCAGGAAGCAGCGATGAACGGTAAGGTGAAACAACAGTCTCGTGAGCAGTGCAGCATCAAGTAAGTAACATCAACTGCGTACACCAAGGGGAATAAAAATTTTTGGTAATTTGCGATTTTCCTGACTCCCTATTTGTCTGCAAATGAAACTCATCGACGAGAACGCGGGTCTTTATCTTGAGAATCTTCATCTTCATCATCAAAAAAGCTCCAATCATCGTCCTCATCAGCTTGATTATTAGTCGGTGGTTGATAAGGAGGAATAATCACCCGATAATCAGCGTCGTAAATTGATTCAGTTTTTCCCACTGCGGTGTTTTTGGGTTCGCGGTAGTTGTAGGAATACACTGAACCTGATTGAGAGGAGCTTTGAGGTTCTTGTTGGCGTTCGTAACTTTGAGAATCAGCAGAGGTTTTTTGTTGAGAACTGGGAGCGGGTTGCGGCTTTGGCTGGAAATCCCAATCGTCACTGCTGGTTGTATTCCAGTCGTCCACATCTTCAGTAGAAGTGTTATTTGGTTGATTGGTTGGTGGTGGGTTAGCACCTTGGGGTTGAGGTTTTTCTTTGGGAGTTGTTTGAGTACGGGATGAGGTTGCTGAGGGAGAGCGGGTTGGGCGTTGCTGTCCTGCCAACAAATTCCCCAGTTGGAATATGGTAGAGATGAATACTGAAGTTAAAGCACCAGCAGTAGTACTCAACAACATCCATATCGCCAAAGGTAATGCTTGAGTTTGCATACCCAAAAACTTCACCGCGAGAACAGGTGTCCAGTTGTGGGCTAACAACAGCATTAGTCCTCCCAGCACCGCAACCAAAAGAATTAAGCGAATTACAGCCATAGGGATGAAAAAAAGATGAAGGGTCAAAGTCAAAGCATAAAGGATGAAGAATGAAAATTTTTTCCTTCATACTTCACACTTCATACTTTAGCGATGACCTTGCCATCGCTGTATGGGAATACAATCGATTTCTAGTTGGTCTAAAGCACGAGCAACGACAAAATCAACTAAATCCTCAATGGTTTGGGGTTGGTGATACCAAGCAGGAATAGCGGGAACAACTCTGACTCCCGCTTCTGCTAAGGCTGTGAGGTTACGTAGGTGAATCAAGCTAAAAGGAGTTTCACGGGGGACGATGACTAACTTGCGACCTTCTTTGAGTTGGACATCCGCAGCTCGTTCTAGTAAATCAGAACTAGAGCCGATAGCTAGCTTGGCGACGGTGCTCATGCTGCAGGGCATGATAATCATACCTAAAGTGCGGAAGGAGCCACTGGCGATGTTAGCGCCGACATCGCCCCAAGGATGACAATGTAGTTTACCCGCCTGAGCAACGCCGGCTTGCTCTCGCCAGAATTGCTCTTGCTGTAAGGGTTCTGGCGGCATACGGATGTTTTGCTCGGCGAGCCAGACCATGTAGCTTGATTTGGAGGCGACCAGTTCAATCTCATAGTCTGCTGCGAGGAGAAATTTGAGGGCGCGGACAGCGTAGATTAACCCTGATGCACCTGATATTCCGAGAATGAGGGGTTTTGTATTAGAAAGCACTTTTAAAGTATGTGATTTTACTCATCTTCGTCATAGGGGTCTAAGTCGTGAGGCTCAATGCCATTTTCTAAATACATGTCTGATAAATCTTCATTAGAGACGTCAAGATCCAAGTTTTTCGGGACACCATCGCTACCGACTGTGACTAAATCGATTTGCTGACGGTAATAATCGACACTCTTAACTTGTACGGCGACGCGATCGCCTAAACGATAGGAAGCGCGATTTTTCCGACCGAAGAGTGCTTGTTGTCTGGCGCGATATTCATACCAGTCGTCTTTGAGGGAACTGACATGTACTAACCCTTCTACCCGTAGAGGTATTCCCGGTTGACCGCTGACTTCAAACTCACCTGCTGGTACTTCAATTTCCACAAAGAAGCCGTAAGATTGCACACCAGTAATCACGCCTTGGAACACTTGACCGATGCGTTGTTTCATCAGTTGGGCTTTTTGCAGCCCGGCTAAATCGGCTTCAGCTTCTTGAACTTCTTTTTCTCTGTCGTTAATCTGGATGATTACCCGTGTTAAGTCGCTTTGCAGTTCCTGTTGCAATTCTGGGGCGAGTACATTCCAGTTAATTTCATCATGACAGGAGGAGTGGCGCAAGTTCACCCGTTCGCGGACGCGGGTGGTGCGGCGATCGCGCCCCTGTTCGATGAGTGCGTAGTAAACTCTTTGCAGCAGCAAATCTGGATACCGTCGCAGGGGAGCAGTAAAGTGGATGTATTGCGGTAGCGCCAGTCCGAAATGAGAGCCTTTGGTGGTGCTGTATACAGCGGGTTTGAGGGTGTCTTGCAATAAATAGGTCAGCACTTGCTCAGAGGGAGATTCGGCAAAAGCCCTGGTCAAGTGTTGGTAATCTAGGGGTTGAATATCTACCTCGGCTTCGAGTGCTAATTCCACGCCTAAATTTATTGCTAATTTCAGCATTTCTTGGACATCTTCCGCATCGGGTGTACCTTGGACTCGCCAAATAGCGGGTACGCCCAAAGCGTTAAAGTGACCAGCGATGAGTTGATTGACTAACAGCACTAACTCTGTCATCAACGAACGGACGGGGACATCATTAACCACTACAGCGCCAAGAATACCCTCATCAAAGTAGGGGTTTTGGCTGGGTGGGAGATTGAGCTGTAGGCTACCGCGAGACAAGCGTGACTGTTTGATCAGTTGGCGTAATGCTTCCAAATCTTGCAGGATCTGGACTACTTGCTCAGATTCCTTGGTGGGTTGACCTGTGAGAATAGCGTCGGCTGAGGATTTTTTCAGGGCGACATCAACGTTGACGACGCTGGGCTGTACTTCCCATTCTTCCACTACTCCCGATTGGGGATCGATGGTGATTAAGAATGAGAGCGTCAGGCGATCGCTCCCGGCGACTAAAGAACAGCGATCGGCTACAGTATCTGGTAACATCGGCAAAACTAAGTCACCCAGATAAACTGACTTACCACGTCTGAATGCTTCCCGGTCTAAGGCTTCATCGGGTTGAATATAGTGAGAAACGTCGCTGATGTGTAGCCCCAAACGCCAATAGCCAGCGGCGGTTTTTTCCAAACTCAAGGCGTTTTCTACTACCTTTGAGTTACCATTTACACCCTCAATTGTCAAAGTGAACAAATTCCGTAAATCCAATTTATTTTTCAGGTCAGCTTTTAAAAGCCTTTTCGGCAATTTACTAGCTGCTTCTAAAACTGAGTCGGGAAAATTACGGGACAAGTCGTGTTTACATGTTACCAAATCTATATCGGCAGCAGCTTCGGCATCGCTACCAAGGATTTGGACGACGCGGCCGATGGGGGGATATTGTGCTAGGGGGTAACGCAGGACTTCCACATGGGCGAGATGATCAATCGCCTCATCTAATTTCAAGGTGTTGGCTTGCAATTTGAGTTCAAACAGCAACCGATCATCTAAAGGAACTGCCCGAAAACCGCTTTCCACCTGCTTGATGCGTGCCAATAGGGTGTGATTAGACCGCTCCAAAATCAGTTTAACTTCGCCTTCGGGAGAGCGCCGCCGACTACCTTCTTTCAAAACTCTGACCAAAACGCGATCGCCATTCCAAGCATTACTCAAATGACTTTCACGGATGTAAATATCTTCCGCTCCTTCCACATCTTGAATAGCAAAGCAGAAGCCTTTACTAGAACAACGGAGCTTGGCTTCGATCAGCCCTTCTTCAGAGACGCGGCGATACTTACCCCGTTCTTTCGCCAAAATCCCGATCTTCTCCAGAATATCCAAGGCAATATAAAGCTTTTGTAAACTGTCTTCATCCTCGCAGCCAAGTTTCTTTTCCAAAACTTTACGAGCTACCAATTTATCATCGGTGAAATTGGCAAGGAGTGTAGCGATTGAAAATTCCATGCAGTGAACCGACCTTTGGTCAAAACATCATTTTTTCAGGACATTTGTGTGCGGTGAGTCCAGCGCTGTAGCCCCACTGCAAACGCGTCTACAGACTTCTCACTGCACGACAATCTCAGAGTCAGCTGGCGTTCGAGTTCCTCAATCTCATCAAACTTAAACAGCCAGTTTGAGTGAGACTTTTCCCAAGAAGTACTTACGAGACAGGTTTTTGAGAAGCTTGGTTAAGATTAACCTCTACACTGCCCAAAAACTCTATGCAAGGGAAATCCGGTGTTTAATTGCCTGGATTGTAGGTACTCTTACTGAAGAAGTCTGAAGTGTCAAGGATGTAGACGCTTCCTCGGCTTGCCGCAGGCTAGGATGAAAGCTAAAGGATGAAAAAGAAAAGTTCACACTTCATATTTCACACTTCACACTTCATACTTTGGCCTTCAGTTGACGCGATTAGACTCTGACATTTAACTACGAGAAACTGCCGAGAAACCTAATTTTCCCACATGTAGAATCGGTAACAATTAGTCCAGCAGCTTCGCAAGCAGTGAGGGTGAACCTTATCTTCATTATTGTAGATTTAGAGCACACTTCCAGAAAATAGTTCTGGATATTGATTTGGGTAATCAGTATAGCATTGAAGATGAAACTACTCAGAGTTAGTCAGCAGCAAGCAACATTTTCTAGCAAAAGAGCTACTGCTACAATCAGAACACAGGAGCCTGATTGGTTAATCGGCAATCAGCAATAGGTAATAGTCAACAGTCATTCTTACCCATGGTCAATTCCCTCCTTATTTAGAGTATACACAGGTAGCATCAACCTCCTGATTTTGCAGATTTAATAGGTGACATTACTATGTTGGCTCAATTCCAGAGCTTGTATCCCAACGGCAGTATTATTTCTGAATTAGTACAAATTTTTCAAGGTAAATATATTGTGCGCGTCAGTGTACAAATAGAAGGTATAACCCGTGCTACTGGTATGTCAGCAGCCGAAACCGTGGAAGTAGCAGAAGACCAAGCCAGAAGTAGAGCACTAATGGTTTTAGGCATAAGCAATACATCAAAAGAATCGGTGACATTTTCTGCCAAACTAGTATCGCAGGTGCAGGGCAACTCTTCCTTGAGTACAGGAAGTGTATTAAATGAACCTGTTAGTTTCCCCACACCTCATCCAGATTTGGTCAGCGGTCAGTGGTCAGGAGTTAGTCACAAAGAAGCGATCGCACCTTCGACCACGCCACAAACCATCAAATCTGAACCAGAAATATCTACTGCGCCCACCAGTGAAAATGATATTTACACTCAGGATTTCCGCCAGCAGTTTTCTTTGCATTCCCCACCAGAAGTTGAGTTTGATACTCCAGTAGAAAGCAGAGAATTTCATTCTAGTCAAGAGCCAGAAACTAAACCCTCGCCAGGAATCACAGCTAGTAATGTCACCCCGTTTACTCCCCGCAGTCATAGTTCTTCAGAGGAGATGGAGACACTAGCGGCTACCAAAAAAAAGAAGAAAAATGCACCCGTGGATTTGTCTGATGTCATTGCCAAAACTGATGTGGAACTTCAGCGCCTGGGCTGGACACCAGAACAGGGACGGGACCACTTGATTAAAACCTACGGTAAGCGGGGACGCACCTTACTTACTGAGGAGGAATTGCACGGATTTCTTAAATATCTGGAATCTCAACCTACGTCCATAGACCCATTAACGGGATTTTGACTAGTAAGGACGGGAAAACCCCGCCCTTAAGGTTTTTGATCTAAACAACAGCAACCGGACGGCTACCTGCCGCGTGGCGGTCAATCACTTGATCAATTAAGCCATATTCCTTCGCTTCCTCCGGCGACATGAAAAAGTCGCGTTCGGTATCTTCAGCAATGCGCTCAATCGGTTGACCTGTGTGTTCAGCCAAATAATCATTCAGGCGTCGTTTGTGGTATAAAATTTCCCGCGCCTGAATTTCAATATCGGTAGCTTGTCCTTGAGCACCGCCCAGAGGTTGATGAATCATAATCCGGGAATGGGGAAGACTCATCCGCTTACCTTTAGCGCCAGCACTCAACAGGAAAGCACCCATACTAGCTGCCAATCCGGTACAAATGGTACAGACATCAGGGCGAATGTGCTTCATAGTGTCAAATATGCCCATACCAGCCGTCACCGAGCCACCGGGAGAATTGATATACAGATAAATGTCTTTCTCCGAGTCTTCAGCATCTAAAAACAGCAGTTGGGCAACAATCAAGTTCGCTATGGAGTTATCAACCTGTTGTCCTAAGAAGATGATGCGCTCACGTAACAGCCGTGAGTAGATGTCGAAGGCGCGTTCGCCGCGACCTGATTGTTCAATGACTATAGGAATCATGTAGC
Organism: Fortiea contorta PCC 7126; assembly: GCF_000332295.1. GTDB lineage: Bacteria > Cyanobacteriota > Cyanobacteriia > Cyanobacteriales > Nostocaceae > Fortiea > Fortiea contorta. The sequence goes on from NZ_KB235930.1 coordinate 2,677,545, forward strand.
CTGCTTGTAGCTATTTAACATCTATTTTATCGATGACAACAGCTAATTGCAGGCTTGCTGGGAATTGGGGATGGAGAAGAGGGGGGAGTGTGGGAAGAGGGGGAAGAGGGGGAGGTGGGGAGATGGGGAGATGGGGAGATGGGGAGATGGGGAGATGGGGGGATGGGGAGGAGTGGGAAGTGTGGGAGGTGTGGGAGGAATTACCAATTACCCATTACCAATTACCCATTACCAATTACCCATTACCAAACCGGGCACTTTTTAATCATGGTTGGTGTCCAAAAGACTGTGTTCACAAACTACTAACATTCACCAGTCCTGTAATTTAAGGATTTGTTGCACAAGTGGTGCAGTGCGGTGATTAGACCATTTAAAATGAATGTCTTGCTGACAAATCCTTGTCAGGTGTCGGTAGCTTTTTCCACATTTTTTTAGGATTGATGTGAGCAATTTTCCGGATATTTTCTCTAAATCCGGTAAATCATTAGTAAGCGGTGTAGTTAAAGTAACCAAATTTAACTGGAAGTGCTTTTGTCCGTTGGGAGACCTGCCATGCTAGAAAAACTTGTGCAAGCCGCCATCATTACCTTCTTGCTTCAACTCATAGCAGGACTTAGCCCGAATGCCAGAGTTGAGACTGAGACTGTGACACCTTTGTCGGAAATTCCAGCACCAATTGTTAGCTCGGTGTTTCCTTCAGGGCGGTGAAGTTGAAAATTTTTGATGTTGTTGATGAGTAGATGCTAATTCGCAATTCGTAATAAATCCAAGCTGGAATAAAGCTTGATCCAGTGGAAAACCAATTATGTACTGGGCTAAAAAACCTTGTAGAGACGTTGCTTTGGCTTCGTCTCTATATTTTTTGGTTCTTGATTGAGCAGCGCGTTAACCTTTCGACTACCGACAGGGTAAGAGAATTTTTCTCAAAAAAAATCACACTGGCGTTAGTTTGAGCGCCATGAGGTAGACTGAGCAAATGAGGCAACTACCTATATCGAAATCATGACTAATCGCCTTGCTGAAGCGCAGAGTCTCTATCTCCGCAAACACGCTGAAAATCCGATTGATTGGTGGTCTTGGTGTGATGAAGCTCTCGCGGCTGCAAGGGCAGAAAATAAACCAATTTTTCTTTCTATTGGTTATTCTAGCTGCCATTGGTGTACTGTCATGGAAGGCGAAGCTTTTTCGGATTTAGCGATCGCTCAATACATGAATGCTAATTTTTTGCCTATTAAGGTAGACCGGGAGGAACGACCAGACCTGGACAGTATTTATATGCAGGCTTTGCAGATGATGAGTGGTCAAGGTGGCTGGCCTTTAAATGCTTTTTTGTCTCCGGATGATTTAGTCCCATTTTATGCTGGGACTTATTTTCCGTTGGAGCCGCGCTACGGTAGACCTGGATTTTTGCAGGTATTGCAAGCGATTCGTCATTACTACGATACGGAAACGGAGGATTTGCGTCAGCGCAAAGCCATTATTGTGGAATCTCTGCTCACCTCTGCGGTGTTGCAAGATGCTCAAACACAAGATATACAAGACAGGGAATTACTCCGCCAAGGTTGGGAAAGTTGCACGGGTGTCATCACTCCTCAGCAACAGGGTAATAGTTTTCCCATGATTCCCTACGCTGAATTATCACTCAGAGGCACTCGATTTAATTTTGCATTCCGCTATGATGGGGCGCAAGTTTGTCAGCAACGGGGATTAGATTTGGCGCTGGGGGGAATTTATGACCACGTGGGTGGCGGCTTTCATCGCTATACTGTTGACTCGACTTGGACTGTACCTCATTTTGAAAAGATGCTTTATGACAATGGACAAATTGTTGAGTATCTGGCGAATTTATGGAGTGCAGGTTTTTTAGAGCCGGCACTGGTGCGGGCGATCGCTGGTACTGTAAACTGGCTACAGCGAGAAATGACGGCTCCTCAAGGTTATTTCTTTGCGGCTCAAGATGCTGACAGTTTTATTAACTCTACCGCCGCTGAACCGGAAGAAGGCGCTTTTTATGTCTGGAGTTACGCTGAATTAACAAAGTTGCTCACTCCCGAAGCACTAACGGAATTACAACAGCAGTTTACAGTTACACCTAATGGTAACTTTGAAGGAGAAAATGTGTTGCAAAGGCTACACTCAGGCGAACTGAGTGCTAGTGTGGAAGCCTCACTGAATAAGCTATTTACAGCTAGATACGGTGTAACACCTGCATCTATTGATACTTTTCCCCCTGCGCGCAATAATGCCGAAGCTAAAACCAGCAATTGGCCTGGGCGCATTCCTGCAGTGACGGATACAAAGATGATAGTCGCCTGGAATAGCTTGATGATTTCTGGTTTAGCTAGGGCGGCTGGGGTATTTAAACAACCGTTATATTTGGAGATAGCTGCAAAGGCGGCAAATTTTATTCTTAATCATCAATTTGTCGATGGGCGTTTGTATCGACTCAATTATGAAAATCAACCAACTGTTTTAGCTCAGTCTGAAGATTATGCCTTTTTGATCAAAGCACTACTAGATTTACACCAAGCAGCTTTAGGAATTGGTAATGAGTCTAGCTCATCGTGGTTAGAAAAAGCGATCGCTGTGCAAACCGAATTTGACGAATTTCTGTGGAGCGTAGAAATAGGTGGTTATTATAACGCCGCCAGTGACGCTAGTCAAGATTTAATTGTGCGCGAACGCAGCTATGCAGATAATGCTACACCATCAGCTAACGGAGTGGCGATCGCTAACCTTGTGCGTCTAACTTTGCTCACGGATAATCTAGATTATTTAGACCTAGCTGAACAAGGACTAAAAGCTTTTAAAAGCATCATGAACCGCGCCCCCCAAGCTTGTCCCAGCTTATTCACAGCTTTGGATTGGTATCGTAATTCCACCCTAATTCGCAGCACCCCTGAGCAGATTAGCTCACTGATTCCCCAGTATTTAGCATCCACCATGTTTACCACTACTGCCAATTTACCAGACGGTAGTATCGGCTTGGTTTGTCAAGGCTTGAAATGTCTCGCACCAGCAGAAAACCTAGAGCAGTTATTACAGCAAATACAGCAGAGTCAAACTAGGGAATTGACTAGAAATATGGGGAATTGAGGGAGAAATAACCACATGACCAACGACAAATTAAGCGCCATTATCCTAGCTGGTGGAAAAAGTTCTCGTATGGGTCAGGATAAAGCGCTGATTTCGATTCAAGGAGTACCATTATTGCAGCAAATTTGTGACATTGCTCAAGCCTGCACAAATCAAGTTTATGTAGTCACTCCCTGGCCAGAACGCTACCAGCACCTAAATTTATCTAAGTGCGAATTTATCTCAGAAATCCCCCTTTCTTCCTCATCCGCCCAAAACCAAGGGCCGTTAGTAGGATTCTCTCAAGGACTAGCCCAGGTACAAACAGAATGGGTGCTGTTGCTAGCTTGTGATTTACCGAAGTTAAAGGTTGAGGTACTGCAAGAGTGGATAGCTCGACTCGATAGCGTTGATGATGCAGCGATCGCTACTTTGCCTCATCATACTAAAGGATGGGAACCATTGTGCGGCTTTTATCGCCGTCGCTGCTTACCGCCATTATTAGAGTTTATCAACAAAGGGGGGCGATCGTTCCAGCAATGGTTGCAGAAACATCCTGTACAAGTTTTGTCTGTGTCAGCACCAGAAATGCTGTTTAACTGTAACACCCCAGAAGATTTAGCCGTCACTGGGCTATTAAAAATCAAAGATTAGTAATAGTGTCAAAACTGTCCATTTTGTCAAGAGCTTTTTTAGGAATTAAAAAAGCCTACTTTGCGTAAATGTAGCCATATTTGTTACGTAGTAAACAATACTTTACGAGTGAATTAATTTATATTGAGTCAAGTATTTCTCAGTAAACCTTGTATAGATCCTGGCGAGCCGCATGGTTATATTTTCTGAAGAAGAGAATAACTCATGTCCAAGCTTGCTTTTTTTATGCCCATGATATAGCAGGGAACAGGGAACAGAGTTGAAATTTGTGTAGGCGTTTGATTCAGCAACACCAGAAAATCAGATAAATCTCGGCGTAACTCTGTCTTGAAAAGTTTCCTACGCCGGGAAACCCGGCTTTCCTGCGGAACGCTTACGCGAACGAGGAACTTTTCGCTGCGTTTTCCTTGGCGTCACTTAGCGTTTAAAACCATTAATTCTGCTATATATGATTTGACAAAGAAAATATCAATTCGTGAACCTGATGATAAATCGCCGTTGGATATTACCTGCTTTTGCATTTTTATTGAGTATATTGTTAGCAGCTTGTACAACAGCAACTACTCAACAGCCACAAGCAAAAATAGCACCTACTACTTCTGAGCAATTACCAAAAAAATCTGCCAAAAGAGTTGTCGCACTTTCTTCTCTTTCTGCTGATATTATCTCTCAACTTAATCAAACAAAGCTTGTGGGTATTAGTGGTAGCAGTCTATTCAAAAATGACCCCAGGTTTAAAGACCTTGTGCGTGTAAGCGAGGGACAAACTCCACCAAATTTAGAAAAAATTGTCGCACTCAAACCAGATTTAGTTATCGGTGCAGAAGGTTTTTCTAATCAACCAATTCAAAAACTACAGCAGTTAAAAATTCCTACTTTTTTGACTCAAGTTAAAAAATGGGAATCGTTAGAAGAACTGACTAAAAAACTAGCCGAGTTCATTGATGCTGACCCCCAGCCGTTATTAAATCGCTATCAAACTTTCTTAGCAAATAAACCAAATCAAAGTTTATCGACTTTGGTAATTGTCAGTCGTCAACCAATTTTAGCACCTAATAAAAACAGTTGGGCTGGAGATTTACTAGAAAAATTTCAGGCGAAAAATTTAGTTGGAGAATTACAGGGTAACAGTCCAATTGGTGGTTATGTAACACTTTCGGCAGAAAAAGTTTTAGAAGCTAATCCAGAGGTGATAATTGTCGTCCAGCCTCCGCAAGGTGGTTCAGAAACTGAGCTTTTAGATTCTCTGAAAAAAGAAGCTTTTTGGCAGCAATTACAAGCGACTAAAAATAATCGAGTTTATGCTTTTGACTATTATGGTTTAGTAAATGCAGGTAGTATAGATGCTATTGAAAAAGCTTGCCAAAAATTAAAGCAAGCTCTATCTTAACAATATTTCTAGAGGCGTTGTGTGACAAAATTTCTGTCACTAATCCTTGACGGTATTAATTGGGTTTCGCACCGAGCGCCCATTGTTTTTTGCTGCAGTAGCACCACCATTAATACTGCGGAAATAAATCCCCCCAATAGTGAACAAAAATACAAGATATCCCACCGCTTGTACAAGATAAAGATGCTGTCTATAACCAAATAAAGCTTTAAGAATAATACCGGGAAACTGTTCATCTGGTAATATTTTGGCGGTATTCCAAACCATTGGCCCCAAAATGCAGGAGTGAATGCGAGTGAAGCGCTCGTAATAGAAACAAAGACTTTCTGTAGCACGACTACTGAGGGCTAAGTTAGATAAACCTTCGTCAAAATTCTGTAATGAAGATACTACTAATCCAGCAACAATTAATACTAATAAAGCGCCCATTACTTGAAAAAATTGGCGAATATTAATCTTCACGCCCCATTTAAATAGCAGCAATCCAATGGTAGCAGCCGCTGCTAAACCACCAACAGCACCTAATGCTGGCATAAATCCTTGTTGGAAGTTCGCAGCAACGAATAAAACAGTTTCAAAACCTTCGCGGAGAACAGCAACTAAAATTAAACTAAATACACCCCAACCTGCATTGGAGTTTTGTGTTAAGGTTTCGGTGATGGATCCCTCAACTGAAGCTTTCATGAATTTAGCTTGTTGAGTCATCCAAATCAGCATCCAACTAAGCATAATAATTGCAAAAACGCCAAATATACCTTCAAGTCCTGGCTCAACCACGGAGGTATATTGGGGGTTAATTGCTCCCAGTGCTTGAATGATGACGCTGAATAGCATACCTATCAAGGCGCTGATGATAATCCCGACGACGACACCAGCATACACCCAAGGATTAAGTCGGGACTGTTTGGCTTTTTTGAGCAAAGCGAGCACAATTCCCACAACAAGGGCGGCTTCTACTCCTTCTCTGAGTGTAATTACGAAAGTAGGTAAGGCGGTACTAAAATTCATTTTTTGTGATTTGTGATTTGTTGTTTGTCAATAGAAGTGGAGGTATCTTACTCCCTGATTGGGAACAGGAAATAGCGCAAAATATGAGCTGAGTAAGCCTCGGATCATAACTTTGTCAGACGGAAAAAATGTTCCCTATTCCCTATTCCCTATTCCCTTCTTTGATGACTAATAACTGTTAGCTAAAATCGCGGAGCATTTTTTTCAATTCAAGGTTATGCATCTCTTCTTGACCGATCATGCTGCGGGCGAATTCTTCTAGATAAATGCTGGCGTTGGTGACAGTTTCTAGCAGGCTTTTATACAAATCTAGTGCCTTTTTTTCATGGGATAAACTTTCTGCCAAGATATCCTTGACTGAATGTTGGTAAGTCTCTTCCATTGAAGCAATTTTCAGGGAGGGATGACCATCTAAACCTGTGAGAATTTCTCCGACTTGTTGAGCATGAAGGAGAGATTCGCTAGCTTGTGCTTTGAAAAATGCCACGATGGGGATGCGGTTTGGCCCAGTCACCATCAGGGAATAATGGGTGTAGCGGACTACTCCTGCTAGTTCAAATTCCATGATGGCGTTCAATAAATCTACGGTTTTTTTGTGGTCAAGCTCTTGCATTAGTTCTTCGGTAAAATTGTAAAGGTCGAGTCATGAATAGTTAGTTAGAGGTTAGGAGTTATACTTTTTTGAGGTATCAAAATTGCAGAGATTTTTCACTCTTAACTCTAACTATTTTCTCAATTCTTACTCATTTTAAACTGCTAATTCTGTCTATTGTTGCGCTTGAGTACTGGATTGATCAATGACTTTTTGAGAGTTTTGCTCAATGACTTTGACTAGTTTGGTAACATCATCGGGGGTTTTGACTGGTTTGGCTGGTGGGATAGCTGCGGGCCAAACTTTCACCAAATCAGTGAGACTAGCGGCGATCGCTTTATCGGCTTCGGGGTTGGCTGTTGCGACTTGGCTCGCAATTCCTTTATACAATTCGTTAGCGTAGACGACAAAGCCGCGAGAGTCTTGATATTCAATGGCTGCAGCTATTTTACCGTTGGCGATCGCTGCGCCATATTCTGAATTTGCTGCGTCTAATAAACCGTTAATCACTTGTAGCACAAATCCCGGTTTGGAGCGTTGCTCTGCTGGTAAAGCGGCGATCGCTGTGTCAACTGCTTGGACTGAAGTCACAAAATCTGTTTTAACTTTGGGATTCTTGGGATTAGATTTAACTAAATCTTGCAAACTCACCAATGTAGTTTTAAATTCTTTAACTTTGCGCTCATTTAATTGTTCTTCAACATCAACATAAATCTCTTCAACTGGGTGTCCTATATGCGGTTCTGCTTGTTTTGGTTGATTTTGATCTAGCAATTCTTGTGCTACTAAAAGATGTCCTTTCATTAACCCCAATTTGGTTGCGTAATCAACATCTTTTGCTTCGCCTGTGAGTACTACTTCTTGAATCGTAACTTGGTCTTTGATTTTGTCGAATTGTTCTTGAGTAATTACTTTTTTGCTCACTAAGTCTTCTGGACTACCGTAAGGGCGATTAGCCTGAATTTTATTAGATAATGCGGGAATACCTAATTTAGCTTCAAACTTGTCTAACTCTGAGAGGATTGCAGTGTTGATGTTAATTTTTGGTTTCCCACCGTGGCTGCTGTGATTTTGTTGACTAACTGTTTCTGTGCCTTTGGTGGCAGAATTCGCTGCTGGTGAGGATGGCGTCTCTGCGGTTGGGGTATTACTACAGGCACTGAGGGTAACTATTACAGCAGTAACAGCAGCCAAAAATACATAACGGGTTTTTCTCATCTTTGCTCCTGGCAAAATTTTAAGGTATTAAATACAACACTTGCAACCACTATCAACGGCGAGTTTGACGCTGTGTCATCTATTTAACTTTTCCATATAATGGAAGTTTTTATCAACTAGTTCTCACATCTCCACTAGGAATTTAATAATTTTTTTCAATTTATTGCTGCGAGGGAATGGGATCTGGGAAAAATAATTCTTGATTGTTGACTCTTTTTTTCAAGCCTTAATTACCTCAAATTCTCCCATGCATCCGTTTTCGGCGATCGCGTCTTGGTGGGGGTGAAACATATACTTACCTGGGTAGCGAAAGGCGAATTCTAAGATGTGTCTTTCGGCTATACCCATGGTGATCACGTCGGTTTTCTCGCTCGCAGTCATACTCATCCCATAACGATAGACGTCAAAAAAGTTAGCGTGGAGGTGAAAGGTGACAGCGGGATCGAATTCGATAATGTTGAGGACGTACAAGCGAATCAACTGGTTTTGGTAAATAGGAATCGGGTGATGCATGTAGTGATGCGGCAAGCCGTTAAAGGCGTAGTATTCATTGTGGTTATCATCGTTGATGTCATACCCACTCATCACCAGCACGATTTCATCAGCGGGAGGACGAGGTGTGGGCGGATCGATGATAAACATCCCATACAGCCCCTTGGCAATGTGGCGGGTGACTGGTTCGACGTGGCAATGGTATAAATGTACACCATAAGGCTCGGCATCAAACTCATAAATGGTGGCTTTGTTGTGGCTGATGGGGCGAACGCCGTCCATTTCTGCGGGATGGACACCATGAAAATGGAGAGAATGGGAATGTCCCGCTTGGTTGAGGAAGAGGACGCGAATGCGATCGCCTTGTTTGGCTCTGAGTGTCGGCCCTGGTATGCGACCGTTCAAGTCCCAAATGTTGTATGATACTGCACTGTTGAGTTGAATTGTGGAAGTACCAGCGACTAACTGAAATTCTCGAATTGTGCGCCCATTTTCTTGTTTAATTGTCCCATAATTAAAATCCCTGAGCATTTTCATGGGATTAGTTGTGTTATCTGCTGTTTCTATCTCCAGAGGTGGCACTTTGACAATTGGTTTTTGGAGATTGAGCGTGTACCAAAGTGCGCCCGCACCTGCGACTCCAGCCCCACATAATCCTAGTTTGAGTAATTGTCGGCGGCTCCAAAGTTCATCTTGATCTAGAGCGAAGTTATTGGGCATGGCATGATTAACGGTTTTCAGCAGCAAAGGTTGCCAAAAATTAGCAAGTATATATATTATCTGAATTAAAAATTATTATCAATACTAGATATGCTAGTAGGGTGTGTTACGGCAGTGTCAGGATTTGAGTATGAGCGACAGTATAAATTGCCGTAACGCACCATGATCAAGCGGTGCGTTGCGCGTTGCTTTAACGCACCCTACCATTTAAGCTTTACTTTATAAATAATCCCTTATGTTACTATGCAACGAAATCGAGCATCGCTAATTTTCATCGGGGTTTTGAGCTTTTATGTAGTAGCGATCGCACCGGCGCCAGCTTACGCGATGCATATTATGGAAGGTTATTTACCGGGGGTTTGGGCGATTTTTTGGTGGTTAGTGGCTTTACCATTTTTGGTTTTGGGATGGCGATCGCTCGCTCGGATCACCAAAGCCAACCCAGAGCTAAAATTACTCTTAGCATTGGCGGGCGCTTTTAGCTTCGTCTTATCAGCGCTGAAAATTCCCTCAGTTACTGGGAGTTGTTCTCATCCGACAGGAACTGGTTTAGGTGCGGTGTTATTCGGGCCTTTAGCGATGTCGGTGTTGGGTAGCTTGGTTTTGTTGTTTCAAGCTTTGCTGTTAGCTCATGGTGGTTTGACAACATTGGGCGCTAATGCATTTTCGATGGCTATAGCTGGCCCCTTTGCGGCTTACTGGATATATAACCTGATGATGCAGTTAACTGGTAAGCAAAGAATCGCCATTTTTTTAGCCGCTGCTTTAGCAGATTTACTCACCTATATTATTACTTCCATACAACTTGCTTTAGCTTTTCCCGCACCTGTGGGGGGATTTATCGCTTCATTCGTCAAGTTTGCCGGAATTTTCGCCCTTACTCAAGTCCCTTTGGCCATTAGCGAAGGATTGCTGACTGTGTTGGTGTGGAACTGGCTACAATCCTACAGTCCGCAAGAACTAGAACTTTTGAATTTGATTAAACAGGAACCTAAAAATGAATCGATCTAAACAAGGATTGAGTAACTGGTTGTTGATTTTAGCAGTCATCACCTTAGCCGTTGTACCATTAATATTTGTGCATGGGGGTGAGTTTACAGGTTCAGACGACAAAGCTGAAAAAGCAATTAGTGAAGTTAAACCTGGATATGAACCTTGGTTTAAACCGCTGTTTGAACCGCCTAGTAGTGAAGTGGAAAGCTTATTATTTACCTCGCAAGCAGCTTTAGGTACTGGCGTCATTGGCTATGTAATTGGTTTGTATAAGGGGCGCGCCCAACAGCGTCGAAGTCGTGATGAGAATACGGATTGACACCCTGGCTTACACAAATCGCCTGCGGTGGTTAGCACCAGAACAGAAGTTATTGTTGGCGATCGCACTTTTAATCATCGCCGCTTTTACCCATCCTCCGATTCAGATTTTGATTGCTATTTGGATGAGTATTTGGACTGTTGTTTATGCGGGTATTCCTCTTAAAATTTATTTGCAGTTAGTCTATGTTGCCAGTTTGTTTTGGTTAACCAGTTTACCAGCTTTAGTGATTAATGGTGTTGATAGTTCTCACCTAAATTTAGTGTATCATGACTCAATTACTGGGTGGAAGATAGGCAGTTATTATCTATATCTTAGCCGTCATGGTATTGACCAGGGGCTGACAATTTTCACAAGAGCGATCGCCTCGCTTTCCTGCTTATATTTTG